>NZ_LGHM01000049.1 GCF_001908185.1 Bradyrhizobium sp. AS23.2 | reverse complement strand
ATCAATGTGAGGGACGACCGCTTGCCTTCCAACCAAGCCGCGCGACGCGCGCATCAAACAGCGCCGTAGCTAGCGCGGCTTGGTTGAAGGCCGCAGGGAGCCCGTTACCCCATCTACATTCCGCGCAAGGTGATGAGATGACAGATGAACTCGATGCAAAGATCGTCGAAGACGTCGCGGACGCGCTGATCTATTCGGATCGCTCCGGCACGATCGTGCGCTGGAATCGTGCATCGACGGCCTTGTTTGGTTTTTCGGCGGACGAAGCGCTGGGCCAAAATCTCGATCTGATCGTTCCCGAACATCTGCGGGCCGCGCACTGGAAGGGTTTTGAGGCCGCGATTGCGAGCGGCAGCATGAAGCTCGCGGGCCGGCCGACGCTCACCCGCGCGCTGCACAAGAGCGGGCGCAAGCTCTACATCGAAATGACCTTCGCGCTGGTGCGGGATGCCGACGGCACGGTGCTCGGATCGGTCGCGATGGCGCGCGACGTCACCGAGCGCGTCGAGCGTGAGCGAGCCGCCAAAGCTGCACAAAATTCGTGATGCGGAATTGACGGCGCCGTCATGCAGGGCGCCCTGCATCAGCGTCAGGTTGCCTGTCACCGGGTGCAGTGACACACTCGATCAACACAACGATCGGGAGCGAACATGACCGCGACAGCTGATTCTGCGCAGGAAGCCCAATGGAAGCGCTGGCGCGGGGTCGCCGATCTCTATCATGCCTACTTCACCGGCCTCATCCTCACCGTGGTCACGCGGCGCGGCACCGCGGATGCGGCCGAATTCGTCTTCCGCGTGTTCCGCCGCCAGCAGCAGGAGCGCTTTCTGCCTGGGCTCGAAAAGCTCGGCCTCAGCCATCTGCCACCGGCGGTGGCCGCCGCACAATATCACTATCTCTCCAACTGGATCGGCGGCGTGCATGTCGAATACATGTATGAGAGCGACGCCAAGGCCTGGATCCGCTATCCGCCGCCGCGCTGGATCTGGAGGGGCACTGCGATCTGCGGCGTACCGGGCGAGGTCTCGCGCGCGATGTTGCGCGGCTGGCACGCCAACAACGGCGTCGCGCTCGGTGATACCAGACTCGGCTTCGTCTGCACCAAGCAGAGCGTCGACGGCCAGGACGGGCTCGAAGGCTACTACTTTCAATACGACCATCCGCTCGAACTCGACCAGCGTCTGGTGTTCTCGCGACATCTGGAAGCGCCGCTGTTCGACGCCAAGACTGCGCCGGCGCTGCCTGTCTCGAGCTGGCCGAAGCCGCGGCTCGAAAAAGCCTATCGCAACTACGCGATGGAATATGTGCGCACCGCCGCGCCCGTGATGGTGCAGCTGTTCGGGCCGGAGGATGCCGGCTATCTCCTGCACCTCACCGGCAAGCTGATCGGCATGCAATATTTCGACGAGGTCGCAGCCGCGCTCGCGATGAACCGCGGCGGTGCGCGCGAATTCGCATCGTTCCTCAATGCCCTGTTCGCCGCGCAGGACGATACCGCCGAGACCTCGCAATCCGAAGGCACGTTCGAAATCCGCCAGCAGAGCTGGAAGCTGATGGACGATGTCGCCGACTATCACCGCGCCTGCGCTAAGGTGCTGGAGGGTCTGTTCGAAGGGCTGGCCGCGGGATGCGGTCGGCACATCGGCGTGCATCTGCGCCCGACGTCAGGCGGCCGCCCGCCGCTGGTCTGGACCATCGGGTAATTCCACCTGTTGAAATGCGCTGCCGCAGGGCACGCCTGCACCTGGCGCAGGAGGAATCGGCGCGCACCGTGCTAACAAGCCTCTCGCCGCGCCTTTCGCGCGAAGAAATTGATTGGCACACCTAGTCATTGCCGCGCCGCAAATGGCGCTTGTGCCCGGGAGAGGAAATGTCCGACATCGCCGAAATCCCGGTCGATGAACAAGAACGTCCGCTGCCGCCGCCCCCGCGACCGGTCAAGAGCGCGTTGACCGACGGGCCGATCCTGCGCACGTTGGTGGGGCTGGCCTGGCCCAACGTGGTCGCGCTCTCCGCCGGCACCTGCGTGGTGATCGCCGAGACCTCCTATATTGGCCGGCTCGGCGTCGAGGCGCTGGCCGCGATGGCGCTGGTATTTCCGACAGTGATCCTGACCATGACGATGTCGGGCGGCGCCATGGGCGGCGCGGTGGCCTCGTCGATCGCACGTGCGCTCGGCGCCGGCGATCGCGAGCGCGCCGGCACGCTTGCCGCGCATGCGCTCTTGATCGGCGTCACCTTCGGCCTCGTCTTCATGCTGGGCATGCTGGTCTTCGGGCGGCGCGTGCTTGAGCTGCTCGGCGGCCGCGGCGATGTGCTCACGCATGCGGTCGCCTACACCCAGGTGTTCTTCGGTGGCGCCGTGCTGCCCTGGCTGCTCAACACCATGGCCGGCGTGCTGCGCGGCACCGGCAACATGAAGCTGCCGTCGCTGCTGATCCTCAACTCCGCGGTCTGGCAGGTCGTGCTCGGCGGCACGCTGGGGCTCGGGCTCGGGCCGGTGCCGCAACTCGGAATGCGCGGCGTCGCCGCCGGCGCGCTGATCGCCTACTCCATGAACATCTGCGTGATGGGCTGGTACCTGTTTTCGGGGCGCGCGCGCGTTGTGCCGAGGTTGCGCGGACTTCGCGTCCAATGGGCGATGTTCTTCGACATCCTGAAGGTCGGTGCGATCGCCTGTTTCTCGCCGCTGCAATCGGTGCTGACGATCTCGATCTTCACCCACATGCTGGCGAAGTTCGGAACTGCGATCCTCGCCGGCTATGGCATCGGCGCACGGCTGGAATTCCTGCTGACCTCGATCGCGTTCTCGTTCGGCATCGCTTCGGTACCGATGATCGGCATGGCGGTCGGCGCCGGCCGCATCGCGCGCGCCCGGCGCATCGCCTGGATCGCAGGTGCGAGCGCCTTCATTGCCGTCGGCGCGCCGGCATGTCTGGTCGCGATCTTCCCCGATCTCTGGGTCAACATCTTTACGGACAGTGTGACCGTGCGCGCGGCTAGCCACCAATATCTGTCGACGGTCGCGCCATTCTACGCTTTTATTGGCCTTGCCTCGACGATGTACTTCTCCTCGCAAGGCGCGGCGAAGGTGATCGGCCCGGTGCTGGCGCAGACCGCGCGTCTCATCTACATCGCCGCCTGCGGCTGGTGGCTGTCCACGCATGACGCCACCGCGCGGAGCTTCTTCTGGCTGGCTGCAAGCTCGATGGTCGTGCTCGGCCTCCTCTCGTGCTCCAGCGTGGTGCTGACACGATGGGGACCGCGCGAGAGCAAGCCCGCAATCAGACCGGCTCTTTCGGCCGCGACGGACTGAGACGTGTACGCATAAAGGCGCAGGTGCACGCTTCTGAGGTGGGTGAAGTCGGCTTGCCAGATTTTTGTTTCTGAATGTTTCTGGCCGCCCTTTGGCAACTTCGAGTAACCGGAGCTGGTCTTTGCCGAATGCTCCGCGCCAGCTCTTGGGGACAACGTCAGATCGAGTCCACCAAAAGCACGGAAAGCCAGCATGACCTCGATTTCGGCGCTCTCCTCCCACCACCACGCATCACCATCGCAGCGACTACAAGATGGACTGCAAGCGGAAGTCAGTTCAGGTGCGGTCAATTCGTCCGATCAGTCGGCGCTGGCGTCCGCGCTCAGCGACATTGATACCGCCTTGCAATCAAGCAGTGCGAGCGATCAGTCCAGCGGTAGCAAATCATCGCCTGAAGCCTTCAAGTCGAAGATCGATGATCTCATCCAGCAGGAAGTTTCGGCGGGCAAGCTAACCGACCAGCAGGCCACCGAGCTGCAAGGTATTTTCAAGGCAGCGCTCTCCCATGGATCGGGTGGGGCAGGTGGACCGGGCGGAGCAGGCGGACCGCCGCCATCCGACGGGACTCCTCCCGCCAACGGCCCGGATAGTTCGTCAAGCGGCAGCTCGGCGGTGGACCTGCTTCAACAATTTCTTGAGCTGCTGAAGAGCTCGCTCGCGGATCCGACTTATAGCGCGACGCGATCAAGCGACCCGAAGAATGCAAACGATCCTTCGCTGTCCGGCATCCTCATCAACGATCGGATCTGATATCAGCGACGCATCATCCGCTTGGCGCGGCGACTGCACGCCGCCGCGCTCTAGCGATGCTTGTGGCGGCGATGGCCGCCACCGCCGCCGACATTGGCGAGCCGCATCAGTTGCGGGATCATTGCCATCATGTCGCCGCCGCCGGAACCACCGAGCATGCCCATGATATCGCCGCCGCCCATGCCGCCGATCCCGGTCGGCATGGTGACGCCTCCGCCCATCGGCGCGTAGCCGCCATAATTCGGCGCGCCAAAACCGCCGCCGAAATTGCCGCCGCCTAGCTCGCCGCCGCCGTTCTCCATCATGCGGCTCATCATCGGGCCCATGGTCTGCATCAGCATGGCGAAGCGGCGCTTGCCCATCTTCGCCTTCATCATCTCCAGCATTGGCGCCATCTGGGTCATCATGTCCTCGCCGCCGGCACCTCCGCCGCCGCCGAGGAACTGCGCCTTCGCCGGCGCGCCTGAGATCGACAACAACAGCAGCACAGCAGTTGCCTGGCAGATCACCTTGTCAGCACCTCTCATGGCATGCTCCTCGCGTGCGTGGCTTCGCCGGGAGAGCGGAGCCAACGGGACGCACGCAGCCATGGTTAGGACGGAGGAGGAGACGGCTCTGTGAGAAAAGTCACGCAGGCGCGAGCATGATCCGGAAAAGTGTGCAGCGGTTTTCCGAAAAGATCATGCTCAACAAAAGCCTAGGCGGCTGGCGGAAACGCCCTGTGCATGGCGGACACGGCCTCCTTTGTCTGTCCCTGGATGTAAGCCGCGAGTTCGTTCGGCAGCATGTCGATGATCCAGACCAGCCGGCACCTCGTCTCGCCTTCGGCGATCACCTGCACCGAAGCGCTGTAATACTTCAGCCGCTCGTTGTTGATGGCATAGACCAGGCGTTGCCGCGCATCGTCGCAATCGACGAGCACCTCGCGTACGACGGAGCCGTTGGCGAACGCGACGATCCGTGCATCGCCGTCGAGCGTGCACGCGGTGACGAAGCCCGGCACCAGCCGCTGATGCAGCGCGCCGAAATCCCGCACCGCGTCCCAGACATCACGGGCTGGGACGGGGAGGGGTATGTCGTTGTGGATGGAGGCCATAAGAGTTTCCTCAAATGCAGTATTGGTAGGGTGGGCAAAGGCGCGTAGCGCCGTGCCCACCATTCATCGCATTGTCGCGAGCAATTGGTGGGCACGCTTTCGCTTTGCCCACCCTACGAGATCTCGTACGCAACTGACGCTCACGCACAAACCGCCTCGACATTGTTGCCGTCGGGATCGATCAAAAACGCCGCATAGTAAGTCGGGCTGTAATCCTTGCGCGGGCCGGCGCCGCCATTGTCGCGGCCGCCGCTCTTCAGCCCTTCGCTGTGAAACGCCTTGACCGCATCGTGGTCCTTGGCGCGGAAGGCGATGTGCGCGCCGTCGGCCTGCCGTCCCTTGTTCAGGTGCAGCCAGAGCGCCGGCTCGCCCTTCGGCCCAAAGCCGGCATAGCCGTCGCCGCTGGAGCAAAGGACATAGCCGAGCGGCGCCAGCACTGCGGTGTAGAAGCGCGTGGCGGCGTCGAGGTCGGTAACGCGAAGGCCAATGTGGTCATACATGATCGTCTCCATTGCAAAGCGCACCGTGAGTGGCGCGCGCCGGAAACGACCCTAGTCAGTTGAGGGCTCGCCGCTCTTGGAGAATCTTGCGCTCCCCCCGCGAGGCCTGGCGGAATTTCGTCGGCGACACGCCGGCGGCGCGGTGGAAGGTGCGGACGAAATTGGAGAGGTCGCCGAAGCCGACGTCATAGGCAATGTCGGTGACCGCGATGTCGTCATCGGCGAGCAGGCGCGCCGCATGCCGAAGGCGCGAGCGCACCAGATATTGATGCGGGGTGACGCCGAGGACGCTCGAGAACAGCCGCAGGAAATGGAACGGGCTCAAACCCGCCCGTCGCGCGGCCTGTTCGAGGTCGACCTCGGCATGCGAGTTGTCGTCGATCCACAGCGCGGTTTCCACCGCGCGGCGGCGGTCGCGCGCGGTGGGCGTATCCTGCTTGCGCGCCTTGCCCGATACAATTTCGATGAAACGACTGGCAAGGATCTGGCCGACCTCGTCGAGACCGAGATCGCTGTTGCCATCTGCTGCCGTCTGGGCCAGCTCCCCCAGCACCATCAGCTCGGGCAGCGGCGGTGTCGCGCCGACCTGCCAGATCTCGCGACGGCCCCCGAGAGCATCGACGAGATCCTTACTGAGGAAGAAGGACAGGCAGACGTCGCCGCTGACATGCTCATGCGTACAGGTGTATTCGTCGCCGGGCGCGCCGACCAGCATCGAGCCCGCCACCAGCTCGAAGAAGCCGGCGCGGCAATGGCAGCCAAAACTGCCCGAGCGGACATAGGCAATGGAATGGCCGGTGCGGCATTCGGCAAACGGCCTGTCGTCCGGCCCCGCATCGCAGCGAAACTCGGAGACGATCATCGAGGGGGTCGTCAGCAGCGTGGTGGCGTCCATGCCACCTATCTAGGTGGACGGCCCTGGCGGGGCAACGGGCAGCAACACCTCGAACAGCGTCTTGCTGGCGATCGGATGGGCGCCCTCCAGCGCCAGGAGCCGTCGCTTGGAGATCATCCCGCCGTAAGGCGAGAGTCGGTCGGGGTAGTTGCTGGCCTCAAGCACCCGGTGGCAGGGTACGATCAGCATATAGGGGTTTTTCGCGATCGCCTGCGCCACAGAGTAGGTGGCGCCGGAAGCGCCCAGCATCTTGGCGATCTCGTGATAGGTGCGCGTTTCCCCACGCGGGATGGCGCAGGTTGCCTCATAGGCGCGCCGGTGGAAGGCCGGCACGCCGCCGGCATCCAGGCTGACCTCGGAAAAATCAGGATCGCCGCCCTGCAGCAAGCCCACGATGCCCTCGATCGCAAGCTCGGCATTGTCGGACGGCCGCTGCTCCCGCGCCTCGGGATGGACCGCAAAAATCCGGCGGCGAGTGTCGATCTCCCGCGCCTCCGGCAATTGCACGGCGACCACGCCGGTGCTGCTCCAAATGATGCCGCAGCGCCCTATGGCCGTGTCGAATGTCGTGTAAGCACGCCCCACCATGCACACGCCCCACTCAGTGCACGTCTCTCCCCAGACCCAAGATCATAACACCGCCACAATCCGGCGCACCTGGAATCTTGCCAGGACGTTAACAACCGTTCGGCCGGGCACGCCAAAGCGCTTGGCGCGAGGCGCCGTCTCGGCTAATCAGGGTGGGCGCGGAGCGCACATCCGCGGGCGTAGTTCAATGGTAGAACGGCAGCTTCCCAAGCTGCATACGAGGGTTCGATTCCCTTCGCCCGCTCCAGCACTTAGCCGAAATGTGATGGACGGTTTTGCAAGCGGTTTTACAGGATTTGTTCACTCTCTGGCCTCCAGCTTCCTGATCCGCGCCTTGATGGCGGCGTTCCGGCCGACGTATCGCCGGATGATCTTCGCCACCGACTCCTCCTCTCATGCCAACGTCTCGGCGATCTCGCGCTCGCTGAAGCCTGCGATGTAGAACTTCGTCGCCGCGGCGACGGATGGCGGCAATCGGGCGTAAAATTGAACTTTTCACCGATCCGTCGGTTTTCTTCCGGGGCAGGCCAACTGGAGGTTTGCCATGCTCAAGGCACTCATTGTGGGAGCTGTGGCCATCGGACTAAGCGTCGCTCCAACAGCCACAAGCGCTATGTCGACGTCACACCAGACGACCCACAAAGTTCACCATGCAGGGAAGAAGATGGCGCCAGGCACCACGACCGGCATGTCGACTGGAACGACGACCGGAAAAGCGACCAGCGGCGCAAAGGCCAAGTCAGGGTACTGAACTGAGCATCGAGATCGAGATCAGCTAAGTCGCGATATCATGCTGATGTCGACAGCGTAGCTCTTCGCGATCTCGGCCAGCGTCTCGCCGGCAGCGCGGCGCTGGAGCGTTTCCTTGCGTTGGAAGTCTGACAGCTTCGGCTTGCGGCCGAACCTCACATCTCTTGCCATGGCGCGCTTCCGACCCTCTCCGGTGCGCTCGCGCATCAGGTCGCGCTCAAACTCGGCAATTGCTGCTAGCAGGGTGGACAACAACCGCCCCTGCGAGGAGGAGGTGTCGAATAGCGGATCTCCGAGGCTACGGAAGGCGGCGCTGGTCTTGCCGATGCGCTCGATCAGGTCCAGCAGCTCGCGAGGCCGATGCGTGGTGTGCCCCCATTAGGTCAATTCGCCCTATCGCCCAATGAGCCCCCTTAAGCTACGGACCGTGACATGACACCTCCAGAACAGGCAGGAGGACCGGCTTGGAACGGTACATCCACAGCGAGAACATCGCTCTCTTCAAACGAAGACTCGCGGATCCCAAGACGACCGACAGCGAGCGCAAGACCATTCAAAAGCTGCTGGCTGAGGAGGAAGCGAACGAAGCTCAGGGGCGAATCGCCCGTACAAACCAGGCTAATAGAACCCCGTGCGTCACCGCCCACCTCTCGACCAAGAGTCCGGGAACAAGCCTCCCGAACATATTCTGAAGGCAATCGACGAAGAGTCTGAAGCCACGATTTTGAACTCGTGCGCCGGGATCACAGCAAGCCCAAACTTATCGCCACCTGAAAGACGCAGGCATAACATTCGACGTCGTGCTGATGACGCCGCCAATCAGATCAAGGCAAAGCTCGCCGGCGCATCTAAGGAATGGGCGGCCAGTCTCGATGCACGAGGCAAGCCTGCATCGGCTATTCTTGACGAGTACAAAAAGTTGCCTGCTGCGGGAGCGGAAGACGGAGCATCGAAGAAGCCTTCGCCTGATTAGTAAGGAGTATCATCTGTGGCAGCGCACTGATGGTCTCGCTTTGGACTAAGTCAGTTGTTCTGACCCATTGCAGAGTCTAACATTTCTTGAATTTCACGCCGAAGCAGCGAAGATAGAGTGGAGCTTTCCCGTTAAGGGGGCATCCCATGTTCGACACGGCCACCACTTCGCTGTTGCGCGCGGTCCTCGATGAAGTCTGCGAGAGCGTTTCGCGGCGCGAAACCGGAGTGCGTACGCACGTCGCCTCGAAGATTTTGGAAGCCGCGACCAAGGGCAATGTCTCGCCCGAAGCATTGAGGGAAGTTGGACGCAAAGCCCTCTTGCAAGCGTCCATGTGGTGTTAACCGGACGAGGGGCGCCGTGAATTTCCAGGTTACGGTCCTGAAAATCTTGGTCAGCTACCCGCAGGGCTTCGCCGTGATGGCCGACCTCAAGCGGGACATGGCGTTCCTGGCGACCAGCGGCCGGGACTGGGCCGACCGGACCAAACGGCTCGCCTCGCGCGTTCCGAACCTGGACATCTTCTCGCAAGGCCTCGTCACGCGCGAAAGCGGCGGTTGGAAGATCACCGAGAAGGGGCGGACAGTGTTGGAACTCATGGAGGCACGCCCGGGAGCCGATGAACTGCTCGCTGGGGCTCCCACCGAAAGGGTGACTGTATCTGTGCCCCCGCGGCGCTTGACCGTCGAGCGGGCTAAGCGGCGGAGGGAGAGCCGCGAGCGGCGCCGTGAGGCTCGTGAACTTGCACGGGCTAACGCCTCTTGAACCCGGCAGCGATCTGCTCAGAAGGCTCCGAAATCGCGGCCGTAGCACATGATTGCCATGAGCGAGAGCAGAACAGCAGCAAATCCCGATCAGCGCTGCAATGAGAGCTGGAAGCGATCTCCGATCCGGAGGAACAGCAGCAGTTCTTCGAGAGCAAGACCAGCCATCTTTACGATGTCGGAAAGGCCGTGAACATGGCGGCATTAATGGAGATCGACGCCGTGATCGATCCAGCCGAAACGCGGTCCTGGGCTTGAGGTCTCCCTTTGACGATCCACTCTGGCGCAACAGTACGTAGAGCTGCCGTACTTTGTGCTTAATCCATTGCGCTTAGCACGAACTGCTGGCTGTCGAGGGACAGGCACGGAGTTCATGTTTTTGTGGTCCTAAGCGCCGCCCACGCAAATTCTTGCGTAACGTCAACGCGTCAGGTCAACGCCTCGGATCGAGGTAAGGCGCGTTGCACCGCATGTGGAGCGCAAAACGCAGACGGGAGATGATCCATGCCTGATGCACGAATCCATATCGTCGCAGCCATGCTTGCCACATTCGCACTCAGCTCGGCGTGTGCTATGACCTCGATGCAGCAACAGCCGGGCTCTGCGATCTCGGCACACGCCATGATCCCGAAGAAGCACGCCGCCGCCCGCCCGGCCAAGCCGGCGCACCATCGGCTGGTGATCCAGGTCAACCAGAACGACCCGGCCGTGATGAATCTCGCGCTCAACAACGCCACCAATGTGCTAGATTACTACCGCAAGAAGGGCGAAGAGGCCGATGTCGAGATCGTGGCATTCGGTCCGGGGCTGAATATGCTGCGCAAGGATACGACGCCGGTCGCAGATCGCATTCACGCGATGGCGGACCTCGCCTTCCCGAACAAGGTTCGCTTCGCCGCATGCGGCGTCACCAGGGAAGGGATGGAAAAGAAGGAAGGCAAGCCGCTCGAGTTGCTGCCGGAAGCGTCCATGGTTCCCTCGGGCGTCGTGCATATGATGGAGCTGCAGGAGAAGGGCTGGAGCTACGTCCGGCCGTAGGCAGGCGAACGAGGGGAGGCTGCGATGATGCGCAAGCTGCTGTTCATACTGGCCCTGTCGCTGCTCGTGCTGCCCGCTTCCGCGGAACATGCCAACAGGACCGGCGGTGAAAAACGGCACGCCGAGCGGACCGCACCTGCGCCGACGCGCGGCAGCCACGCCACGCGCACCCTTCAGCCACAGAGCGCAGAAGCGGAGGTGCGGGATCGCATCAACGCGGGTTCGGTCGGTCTCGCCGCGGGACTGCTGGAAGGCGCGCCGCTCCGCTTCGCCACCGAAATCTCGCGCGTCGTCAACGACGGCGGAAAGGTGCACGTGCTTCCCATCGTGACGCGCGGGCCGACCGAGAACGTCAATGATCTGCTCTATCTCAAGGGGATCGACCTCGCGATCATCAACAGCGATTCGCTCGATGAGTACCGCGCCCAGGTGCCCGAGATCGTAAACCGTATCGTCCAGGTGATGAACCTGTTCCCGTCCGAGCTGCACGTCTTCGTGCGTCCTGAGATCAACTCGCTCGCCGACCTCGCGGGCAAGAAGGTGAACTTCAACACGCAGGGCACTGCCGCCGCGTATTCGGGTCCACTGATTTTCAGCCGCCTCGGCATCGAGGTGGAGAAGACTTTCGTGCCTCACCCGGTCGCACTGGAGCAGATGCGCAAGGGCGAGATGGCAGCCGTGGTCTTCGTGACGTCGAAGCCGGTGGACGCGTTCGTCAAGCGCAAATGGGACGAGGGCTTCAAGTTCCTGCCGGTGCCGTTTGGTCCCGGGCTGTCCGACTATTACGTGTCGGCTTCGCTCACATCGGCCGACTATCCTGCGCTGGTGCCGGCGGGACAAACTGTCGAGACGATCGCGGTGCCGACGGTCCTGGTCGCCTATAACTGGAATCCCGGCTCGCCGCGTTATGACCGTGTCACGGCCTTCGTGAACGAGCTGTTCGGCAAGCTCGACCAGCTGCGTACGCCAGGCTTCGATCCGAAGTGGAAGGATGCCAATCCGTCTGCCAGTGTTCCGGGACTGCAGCGCCTGAAGGCGGCCCAGAATTGGCAGGATCCCCACATGGCCAATCGGACAGGACGTCCATGAGGTGGCTCGCCGCCATCCTGTTCGCCAGCCTCGAGATCGCGGAAGCCCATGGTCAACCCGCTTCCAGCACGCTGAAGGGGCTGGACGAATGCGTTGCCCGAACGCGTGCAGCCGAAGCGGCCTGCGATCAGGCCGGTAGCGACACCGCGGCTCGTCTCGCATGCAGGTTGAAGGCGCACAGCGCGGAGACGCAGTGCCTCGATAGCTTGTTCGGCAACAAAAGCAAAGAAGAGACCAGACAGCCCGGCGATACGCCCACCAAACCACGCGGCCGCACGCCGCCGGAGCCACCGGCGCCCGAACCGCCGCCAGTGGCGGCCCAGCCCAATACGGACGACACCACCGCGGCACTTCCAGCCGGCAAAGGTTGGCTGGTCAGCGAAACCACGTCTCCGAGGGACTTCTCTCCGCTTTTCGTGGCCAAGTTGTACGCGCTTCCCCCGGTCGCGGCCGACGCGCCGGAGACGCTGGTGCTGCGTTGCCGGAACATGCGGACCGAGATGTCCCTCGGTGCCAACGGCGTCTGGCGCGCCTTGCGCGGTGGAGACGTCGAGGTCGTGATCTCCCCCGATCAACCGGCGGCAAGGCCGATGCGCTGGCGATTGGCGGTCGACGGTCGCAGCGCCTCCATGCCGGGCGATCCGGTCGATCTGGTGCGCGGGCTCGGCGGGGGAAGGACTTCGATTTCCGTGACGGACGATGCAGGACGCATCAGCAGCGCGATCTTCAACCTGGCCGGCATTGATACCGTCCGCGCCAGGCTTGCAAATGCCTGCCGCTGGCCGAATGCGACGGTCGAATCGAGAGGGCGGTGACGCCATCGGGCTTTGCAGCCCTCGCGCGTCGCGCCAAGATTCTAATATATTCGCCCCTCGCTCCCGGCAATCACCGCGCCATCGGCCTAAGCTCCTCCTGCCCGGCGGCTGCGGTCCTTGCGCCGGGCGATGCTTGGATGAAGGTCAGGACCAACAAGAATGGACCAGCAAAAACTCGATCGCGCGATCGGTCGCCGCTTGAAGACCCTGAGGACGCAGGCCGGCATGACGCTGAATGAACTCGCTGCACGGTCCGGTGTCAGCCGGGCCATGATCGGGCGGGTGGAGCGGGCGCAGAGCAGTGCGACTGCTGCGCTGCTCGGCAAGCTTTGCGCCGCGCTCGACGTGTCGCTGAGCGATGTGGTCGCGCTCGCCGAAAAGCCGCCGGAGCGGCTGGTGCGGCTGGCCGACCAGCCGCACTGGCGTGATCCCGAGAGCGGCTATCGCAGGCGTCATGCCTCACCGACGGGTGCTGCGAGCGGCATCGAGATCATCGTCGTCGACCTGCCGGCCGGCGCGCGGGTGCCGTACAGCCCCTGGGGCCGCAACGCCTTCACCCAGCAGCTCCTGATGCTGGAAGGCGCGATCGCCGTGCACATCGACGCCAAGGCAGTGCGCCTGCGCGAGGGCGACTGCCTGGATTTCGACGTGATGCGTGCGGTCATCTTCGAGAACGAAACCAAACAGGACGCGCGCTACGTCATCATCACGCGGCGCGGCACCTCTTACGGGAAAATGTGATGTCACTGATCGTGCGGGACGCAACGCTGGAGGATGCTGCAGATGTCCTCGCCATCTATAATTTCGCCGCCATCAACACCACGGCGGTCTGGACCGACGGTCCGGCCGACCTCTCTTCGCGGCGCGAGTGGATCCGCACGCGGCAGGAGGCCGGCTATCCCGTGCTGGTCGCGATGAAGGGCAAGGATGTCGTCGGCTTCGCATCCTTCGGCGATTTCCGCCCCTTCCCCGGCTATCGCCACACGGTGGAGAATTCGGTCTATGTCGACGAGCGGCATCATCGGCTCGGCATTGGCCGCAGCCTGTTGGCCGCGCTGATCGAGCGCGCCACAGCGCTGGACAAGCATGTCATGATCGCGGGGATCGAGGCCGCCAACGCCGCCTCGATCAACTTGCATGCCTCGCTCGGATTCGTCGAGGTCGGCCGCATGCCGGAGGTCGGCTGTAAGTTCGGCCGCTGGCTCGATCTCGTTTTCATGCAGAAGCGGCTCGCAAGTGGCGTGAGACCGTGACGATGCAGATCCGCATCGGCGACACTTTTGATCCGCGCGTCATTGCGCTGCTCGATCATCACGTCACCGCCGCTCGGGCACAAACTGCGCCGGGCAGCGCGCATGCGCTCGATCTGTCCGGGCTGCGCGCACCCGATATCGCGTTCTGGACCGGCTGGAACGGCGACACGCTGGTTGCCACCGGTGCGCTGAAGACGCTTTCGCCTGATCATTGCGAGGTGAAGTCGATGCACACGCTGCAAACCACGCGGCGGCGCGGCTTCGGCAGCCAGATGCTCAGCCACATCATCGCCGCTGGCCGCGCACGCGGTATGGCGCGACTCAGCCTCGAGACCGGCTCGTGGGACTATTTCAGGCCCGCGGTCGCGCTCTACCAGGCGCATGGTTTCGTGCTCTGCGGCCCGTTCGAAGGCTATGTCGAAGATCCCAACAGCCTGTTCCTGACGCTCGACCTAAGCGGTAGTTGAACCCGCCGGGCGGCGACGCCCGGTGCAACCGGGACTCGAAAATTCCGTCGCGCCCCTCAAAATGAGTTGCGTACCTCAAAACGGCTCTGCTAGCCTCCAACCATGGCCGAGGACGCATCCACCACCGCGCTGACGCTGAAGGACATTGCCCGCGAAGCAGGTGTAAGCCTCGCGACGGTGGACCGCGTTCTGCACAACCGCCCGGGCGTGCGGCCGGACACGGTCCGGCGCGTGAAGGAGGCGATCGCGCGCAACGCGTTCCAGCCGCATGTCGCTGCCGCCGAACTCGCCCGCGGCCGCGCCCGCCGTTTCGCCTTCGTGATGCCCTCGGGGCCCAACCCGTTCATGCAGCAGATCGAGGCCTATCTCGGCGAGATGTCGGGCTGGCTCTCGGCCCGCCGCCTCAGCGTCGAGATCGTCGCCACGGATGTGTTCGATCCCTCCGTGCTCGCGGCTTCGCTGGAGTCGCTGTCGGGCGATTACGACGGCGTCGCTGTGGTGGCGCTCGACCATCCGAGCGTCCGCGCTGCCATCAACGACCTCGTCGAAGCCGGCACCAAGGTGGTCACTCTGGTCTCGGACGTGCCGTCGTCGCGCCGCCACCATTATGTCGGCATCGACAACATCGCCGCGGGGCGCACCGCCGGCGCGCTGGTCGGGCGGCTGATTGGCCAGCGATCCGGCAAGGTCGCGATCGTCGCGGGATCACAGGCCCTGCGCGACCATGCTGAACGCATCTTCGGATTCAACCAGGTGATGGCGTCGGAATTCCCTGATCTTGGCGTGCTGCCGGTGCTGGAGGGGCGCGACGAGGACAACCGTTCGGAGCAGCTCCTGGCGCGGCTGTTCGGCAGGCATGCTGACATTGTCGGCCTTTATAACGTCGGCGCCGGCACGCAAGGCGTCGGCAAGGCGTTAACCGACAAGGCGTTAACCGACAAGGCGTTAACCGATAAGGTTTCGAGCGATGCCGGACGCGAGAAGCGAGTGGTGTTCGTCGGACACGACGTCACCGCGCTGACGCGCCGGCTGCTGTTGCAGGGCGTGATGGATGCCGCGATCTCGCAGAATCCGGGACACGAGGCGCGCGCCGCCGTGCGCGTGCTGCTCGCGCTCGCGCGCGGCGAACCGATCCTGCGCGAACAGGAGAAGATCAGGATCGACATCGTGATGCGAGACAATCTGCCATAGGCCGCAAGGCCGAACGGCAGGATTTCTGGAAGGCCCCAGGCGAGGAAGGCGACGCAAGCTCGCACATCGCGACGGGCGAAGGGGAGGATGCCGTGTATCTCGGAATGGACATCGGCACGTCCGGTGTGAAGGCGGTGCTCGTGAGCGAAGCCGGCGCGGTCGTCGCGACGGCGGCGCGCGAGCTTGCGCTGTCGCATCCCGCGCCGCTGTGGTCCGAGCAGGATCCCGACGCCTGGGTCGACGCCGCGACCGGCGCGGTCGACGATCTTGCCGCCCGCCATCCGCGCGAGGTCGCGCAAGTGCGCGGCATCGGGCTATCCGGCCAGATGCACGGCGCAACCCTGCTCGGCGGGGACGGCCGCCCGCTGCGTCCCGCCATCCTCTGGAACGATGGACGCTCGCAGGCCGAATGCGTCGAGCTGGAGCAGCGCTGTCCCTCCCTGCACGCGCTCGCCGGCAATCTCGCGATGCCCGGCTTCACCGCGCCAAAGTTGCTCTGGGTCGCACGGCACGAGCCCGGCATTTTCGCGCGCGTGACAAAGGTGCTGCTGCCGAAGGCGTATGTGCGCTATCGCCTGACCGGCGAGATGGCCGAGGACATGTCCGATGCGGCTGGCACGCTGTGGCTCGATGTCGGTCAGCGCTGCTGGTCCGCGACGCTGCTGCAGGCCACGGGGCTCGATCTCCATCACATGCCGCGTCTCGTCGAGGGCAGCGAGGTGAGCGCGCTGCTTGCGCCGGAATATTCGTGGCGCTGGGGTATGGCGAAGGACGTCGTGGTCGCCGGCGGCGCCGGCGATTGCGCGGCGAGTGCGATCGGGCTCGGCGCAATCGCACCTGGCGATGCGTTCCTGTCACTCGGCACATCCGGTGTGATGTTTCGCGTCACGGATCGGTTCGCGCCGGCGCCGGCTTCGGCCGTGCATGCCTTCTGCCACGCGCTGCCCGGCCTCTGGCACCAGATGGGCGTGATGCTGTCAGCCGCGGCCTCGCTGGCCTGGCTCGCCGGCGTCATGGAGACGCCCGCGGCTGCGCTGCTGGCGCCGCTTGGCGAGCAGGTCGATAGACCGAGCCCCGTGTCCTTCCTGCCCTATCTCGATGGCGAGCGCACGCCGCACAATGATGCCGCTGCCAGCGGCGCCTTCGTCGGTCTGCGCGGTGCCACCGGGCGCGCGCAGATCGTTCAGGCCGTGCTCGAAGGCTGCGCCTTCGCCGCGCGTGACAATCTGGCGGCGCTGAGTGCGGCGAGCGGGTCGATCGCCGAGGTCGATCTGGTCGGCGGCGGCTCGCGCTCGCCGCTCTGGGCGCAGATCTGCGCCGACGTGCTCGGCATTCCCGTGCACCGCGTCGAGGAAGGCGAGGTCGGGGCGGCGCTCGGTGCCGCGCGGCTCGGCCGGCTCGCCGCCACAGGCGAAGATCCCGCGCAGGTCTGCACCCGTCCGCGCCGACTCGCGAGCTTCGCGCCCCGTGCGTCCATCGCCGCGGCCTATGACGAGGCCCATCGGCGTTGGCGCGAGCTTTATCCCGCATTGAAGGAGACCGCTTAAGTGAACGCGTCAACCAAGTTCTTCGATGCAAGCACGCCTGTCGCCTTTGCCGGCAAGGATGCAGGACACACGCCCGCCTTCCGCTGGTACGACAAGGACCGGGTCGTGCACGGCCGCAGGCTGGAGGATCATCTGCGCTTTGCGGTCTGCTACTGGCATTCGTTCTGCTGGCCGGGCGGCGATCCCTTCGGCGGCGAGACTTTCCTGAGGCCGTGGCACCACGGCAGCGACGCGATGGCGATGGCGCGGGCCAAGGCCGATGTCGCCTTCGAGCTGTTTCGCCTGCTGGACGTGCCCTTCTTCACCTTCCACGACGTCGATGCGGCGCCCGAAGGCGCCTCGCTCGCGGAGTCCGTCGCCAACCTGAATGCGATCGCCGATCTCTTTGAAGCGAAGATGGCCTCGGCGAAAGTCCGCCTGCTGTGGGGGACCGCCAACCTGTTCACGAATCGCCGCTATATGGCGGGCGCCGCGACCAATCCCGACCCCGAGATCTTCACCTACGCCGCCGGCCAGGTCCGCGCCGCGCTGGAGGTGACGCATCGGCTCGGCGGCCAGAACTACGTGCTCTGGGGCGGGCGCGAGGGCTACGAGACGCTGCTCAACACCGATCTCAGGCGCGAGCTCGACCAGCTCGGCCGCTTCGTGTCGCTGGTCGTCGAGCACAAGCACAAGATCGGCTTCAAGGGGCCGATCCTGATCGAGCCCAAGCCGAAGGAGCCGACCAAGCATCAATACGACTTCGACGTCGCCACCTGCTACGGCTTCCTCGCGCGCTACGATCTCCTGAAGGACGTCAAGCTCAACATCGAGCAGAACCACGCGATCCTCGCCGGCCATTCCTTCCATCACGAGGTCGCACTCGCCGAGGCGCTCGGCGTCTTCGGCTCGCTCGACATCAACCGCGGCGACGACCTGCTCGGCTGGGACACCGACCAGTTCGCGATGAATGTGCCGGAGCTCGCCCTGGTGTTCCACGAAATCCTGAACCGCGGCGGCTTTACCTCGGGCGGGCTCAACTTCGACGCCAAGATCCGGCGCCAGTCGATCGACCCGGACGATCTGATCCACGCCCATGTCGGCTCGATGGATGCGTGTGCGCGGGCGTTCCTCGCCGCAGCCGACATGATCGATGCCGGTGTCCTCACCGCGCCGCTCGCCGCGCGTTACGGCGGATGGGCTGGCCCCGAGGGGCGAGCCATTCTCGGTGGCCAGCGTTCGCTCGCCGATCTCGCCGACCGTGCGCTCGGTGCCGGCTTCGACCCGCAGCCGCGGTCGGGGCGGCAGGAATATCTGGAATCCCTGGTCAACCGCTACGTCTGAGCGAGGCCGATGATGGAAAGCAGCGAAGCAACACGACAGCCGGTGCTCCAACTGACCGGCATCGGCAAGGAGTTCGGCGCAATCCGCGCGCTGCATGGCGTCGACATGCAGGTGTTGCCGGGCGAGGTGGTCGGCCTGATGGGCGACAACGGCGCGGGCAAGTCGACGCTGGTCAAGATCATCGCCGGCAATTTCCGTCCCACCCACGGCGAAATCCGCTTCGCCGGCAGCGCGGTCCAGTTCAGTCGTCCGGTCGATGCCCGTGCGGTCGGCATCGAGGTGGTCTACCAGGACCTCGCGCTGGCCGACAATTTGACGGCGGCGGCCAACGTGTTTCTCGGCCGCGAGCTGAAGCGCAGGTTCGGCCCGCTTGCCCTGCTCGACCACAAGGCGATGGCGGCGCGCGCGCTGGAGCTGTTCGGCGAGCTGCGCTCGGAGACGCGCCCCGACGATCTCGTCAAGCAGATGTCCGGCGGCCAGCGCCAGGCAGTCGCGATCGCGCGGACGCGCCTGTCCAATGCGAGGCTCGTGATGATGGACGAGCCGACGGCCGCGATCTCGGTCCGTCAGGTCGAGCAGGTGCTCGGCCTGATCCATCGGTTGAAGGAGCAGGGAGTCGCGGTCATGCTGATCTCGCACCGCATGCCCGACGTCTTCGCGGTCTGCGACCGGGTGATCGTCATGCGTCGCGGCGAGAAGCGGGCCGACAAGCCGATCCACGAAACATCCCCCGAGGAAGTCACCGCACTCATCACCGGCGCGAAGGAGGCTGCGTGATGGCCATGCCCATGGAAAGCCCGATCAGCTTCACCAATATCGGCAAGGCGAAGTGGTGGCAGCGCGGCATCTTCGCTTCCCAGACCGGCTATGTGTTGATCGCGCTGGCCGTGCTGCTGGTGATCATGCATTTCGCCAGTCCCTATTTCTTCACCGAAGGCAATATGCAGAACGTGGCGAAGAACTTCTCCTTCATCGCCATCGCCACCCTCGGCGTCACCTTCGTGATCATCACCGGCGGCATCGATCTCTCGGTGGGTTCGATGATGTGCTTCTCCGCCATGATCACCTCGATGGTCATGACCGAGCTGTCGACGCCGGGCTCGTACGGCGCTTCTTTGTTCGTGCACATGGCGGCCGACGGCAAGACCGTGCTGGCCAATGTGCCGGGCATGATCCTGCTGGTTTCCGTCGCCGCGGGTCTCGGCGTTGCGCTGATCGCCGGGCTCGTCAATGGCTTCTGCATCGCCGTGCTCGGCCTGTCGCCCTTCGTTACCACGCTCGGCATGCTCTCGATCGTGCGCGGGCTGGGCTATGTCGTCTCCAATGGGCGCGGTAGTTTCCCGGGCGGACCGGACGCCGACTATTTCTACGCGCTCACCTCGGGCGACGTGCTCGGCCTGCCCGTGCCTTTCATTTATCTGGTGGTCCTCGCGCTGGCGATGGCCGTGGTCCTGCATCACACCTCGTTCGGCCGCCATGTCTTCGCGCTCGGCGGCAACGAGAAGGCGGCCGAATTGACCGGCATCCCGGTCGTGCGGGTGAAGATCGAGGTCTATGTGATCTGCGCGCTCGCCGCCGGGCTCCAGGGCATCATCATCTCCGGTTGGCTGGGATCGGCGCCGGCCAACATGGCGACGTCCTACGAGCTCAACGTGATCGCAGCGGCCGTCATCGGCGGTGCCAACCTTGCCGGCGGCATCGGCGGTCCGCTCGGCGCCATCGTGGGCTGCGTGCTGCTCGAGGTGATCCGCAACGGCCTCGTGCTGGCGCAGGTCAGCTCCTACTGGCAGCAGACGCTGGTGGGCGTGATCATCATCCTGGCCGTGCTGGTCGACCGCGTCCGCTCGCGGATGATCTGAAGTGCGCCGTTCCGGGAGGGCAACGAAGATGCCTGTCCGCTTCCCGGGGCGATCTTGAGAGGATGGGCACCAGAGAAGGGTGGAGGAGACAATGAGGAAACTTCTTCTTGCCGGCATCGCCGTCGCGATGATGGCAACGCCGGCGTTTGCCGCGAACTACCGCTTCGTGATTGTGCCCAAGGCGATGAATAATCCGTTCTTCGACTTCGCGCGCGACGGCTGCGAGAAGCGCGCCAAGGAGCTCGGCAACATCGAGTGCATCTACAAGGGGCCGGTGGAGCATGAGCCGGCAACGCAGGCGCAGATCATCCAGGACTTCGTCACCCAGAAGGTCGACGGTCTCGCCATCTCGGTCGCCGACGTCGCGGCCATGACCAAGTCGATCGAGGCGGCGACCGCTGCCGGCATCCCGGTCATCACCTTCGATGCCGATGCGCCGGGCTCCAAACGCATCGCCTATATCGGCACCAACAACAAGGAGTTCGGCCTCGCGCTCGGCAAGCAGTTGCTGAAGCTGCGGCCAGACGGCGGCAAATACGCCATGGTGTCGGGCGGTCCGGGCGCCAAGAACCTCGCCGAGCGCGTCGACGGCGTCCGCGAGGCGCTGAAGGGCTCGAAATGGACCGAGGTCGCGGGCTCTCCGACCTTCTGCAACGATGATCCGGCGCTGGCGGTCCAGCAGATGACGGATATGCGTACCGCAACACCCGACCTCGCCGCGATCGTTCCCGTCGGCGGCTGGCCGATGTTCGCTCCCGAAGGCTTCAAGGCGTTCGCCTCCCGGAACAAGAAGGATATCGATTCCGGCAAGTTCACGCTGGTCGTCGCCGATACGCTGAAGATGCAGCTCGAGCTGCTGCGCGATGGCTATGCCAATGCGCTGGTCGGCCAGCGTCCCTTCGAGATGGGCGAGAAGGCGATGGACACGCTGCTCGCCATCAAGAAGGGCGAGAAGGTGCCGGAGATCGTCTATACCGGCCTCGATCTCGTGACCAAGGACAACGTTGCGCAGATGTTGAAGTAGGAGCGCTGCCGGCCCCGCGCTCCTGCGTACCTCTCCTGCTTGCGGCCTTCGCAAGCGGGAGAGATGATTTGGACTGTTGGAAGGATATGGGAATGAAACGGTCGCGGCTCGGCTCTCTCGACGTCACTTCAATAGGTCTCGGTTCCGCTCCGCTCGGCGGATTGTTCACTCCCGTCAGCGATGCCGATGCGGAAGCGACGATCGAACGCGCCTGGTCGCTGGGCGTCCGCTTCTTCGATACTGCGCCGCTCTATGGCTTTGGCCTCGCCGAGCGGCGGCTGGGCGCATTCCTGCGGCAGCAACCGCGCGAGTCCTACGTCATCTCGACCAAGGTCGGCCGCCTGCTGCGTGTGCCCGGCGGGCCTGCCGCGGAGGACGACCATTACAAGAGCGGGCAGCGCGAGCGGCCGGTGTTCGATTTCTCCTATGAAGGCGTGTTGCGTTCAGTTGAGGAGAGCTTGAGCCGGCTCGGGCTCGACCGCGTCGATGTCCTGCTCGTACATGATCCGGACGACCACTATGACGCCGCCGTCGCAGGCGCCTTCCGCGCGCTCGAGCGCCTGCGCGCCGACGGTACGGTCAAGGCGATCGGCGCCGGCATGAACCAGTCGGAAATGCTGGTCCGTTTTGCGGAAACCGTGCCGGTCGACTGCTTCTTGCTCGCCGGCCGCTACACGCTGCTCGACCAGGGCGCGCTGGATGCGCTGTTTCCGGTCTGCCAGTCGAAAAACATTGGCATCCTGCTCGGCGGCATCTACAACAGCGGCATCTTGGCCAATCCGCATACCGGCGCGAAGTTCAACTATCAGGATGCCGATGCGGCGCTCGTCGCGCGTGCGCTCGAGCTCGACGGGCTCTGCCGCAAGCACGGCACCGAGCTGAAGGCCGCAGCGCTCCAGTTCTGCATGGTTCATCCGGCGGTGACGGTCGCCGTGATGGGCGCGCGCAATGCCGGTGAGGTCGCCGACAACATCGCGATGTCGGAGACGGCGGTGCCGCAAGCCTTCTGGCAGGAGCTGCGCGCGCGAAAACTCGTCGACGCGCGGGCACCGCTGCCGGGTGGAGCGTAAGGCATGATCATCGACGGCCATCAGCATTTTTGGGATCCCACGCGCGCCGACTATCCCTGGATGGACGCGCCTGAGCTCACACCGATCCGCCGCGCCTTCGGCCCCGCCGATCTCGCGCCGCTCTTGAAAGCAAACGGCGTCGACGCGAGCATCGTGGTGCAGTGCCGCTCCGCGCTGGATGAGACCGAGGAATTTCTGCAGGTCGCCGCCGCGAATCCATTTGTCGTCGGCGTGGTCGGATGGGCCGATCTCACCGATAGCGGTCTGGGTCAGACGCTCGATCGGCTGCGCGCTTCGCCGGGCGGAGACAAGCTGGTTGGCATCCGCCACCAGGTCCACGACGAGCCCGATCCCGATTGGTTGCTGCGCGAGGATGTTCGGCGTGGGCTGGCCGCGGTGTTCGCCCGCGATCTCGCCTATGATTTGCTCGTCCGAACTCGCGAGCTGCCCGCTGCGATCGCGACCGCCCGGGCCTTTCCGCAAGCGCATTTCGTCCTCGACCACGCTGCCAAGCCGCCGATCGCCGATGGCGGCAGCGCCGAATGGGCCGACCGCATCGCCGCGCTCGCGGCTTGCGGCAACGTCTGGTGCAAGATCTCGGGGCTCGCGACGGAATCGGTCTGGAACGATTGGGGCGCGGAGCGGCTGTTTCCGTTCGTCGAGCACGCCGCGCAATGCTTTGGCGAGGACCGCCTGATCTTCGGCTCCGACTGGCCGGTGTGCCTGCTCGCGGGGAGTTATGGCGAGATCAAGAACGCGCTGGAAGCGTGCTTGGCGAAGCTGGGTGGGCGTGTGCGGGAGAAAGCGTTCGGAGTGAATGCCAAGCGCGCGTATCGGTTGTCGGCTGGCTGAGGTGACACACCGACGTTTCCACATCGTCATGGCCGGGCTTGTCCCGGCCATCCACGAACTCGAGTCGCCAGCTGTACGAAGAACGTGGATGCCCGGGACAAGCCCGGGCATGACGAGTTTGGGCATTCTAGGCGTATTTCACGCGCCCGCAGGCACCTGATCCAGAAATCCCGTGATGCTTCTGATCCGGCCGTCCTTCAGCACGGCGAAATCCGTCCCCTTGATCGGGCTGTCGACACCATCGGGGCCGAGGCCCCAGGAGAAGCGGATGTGGTCGCCGTAGCCGTTGGGCTCGCCGATCAGCTTGAACTTGAATTCCGGAAAGCGCTGCTGCACGCCTGCGATCAGCGCGTCGATGCCGTCCTGGCCGTCGCCCTTCATCAGGGGATCGACATAGCTCGCATCTGCCGTCCAGTTCTCGCTGAGCAGCTCGCGCCGGCGGCCAGCCGCGCGCTCGTTCCAGAGCTCGATGTAGCGGCGGGCGATGGTGACGTGGTCGGTCATGTTGCTCTCCTTCGATGGCGCCGTGTCGGGCTGTCCCTGACTATCGAAGGTTTGCGCGCGCCGATCGATTACCTCGGAGATCATGGCCCGCAAAAAACTGAAGCGCGATGATGTTGTCATCGCGCTTCAGTCGCATGCGAAATTCTCGCGAAATTACTTCGCCGCGGTCACCATGATCTCGACGGTGTATTGCGCCGCCGCCAGCTTGGCTTCGACGGTGGCGCGGGCCGGGGTGTTGCCGGGCGAGACCCAGGCGTCCCACACCGCGTTCATCTCGCCAAAGGTCTTCATGTCGGTGATGTAGATCGTGGCCGAGAGCAGCTTCGACTTGTCGGTGCCGGCCTTGGCAAGATGGCTGTCGATCGTCGCCAGGATGTCCTGGGTCTGCTTCGTCACGCTTTCGCCGGCGGCCTTGTTGGCGACGACACCTGCGAGATAGACGGTGTTGCCGTGCACGACGACCTGGCTCATGCGCGGGCCGGATTCGAAACGCTGAATGCTCATTGGGAGTCTCCTGGTGGAATGGCGGCCCTGTCTAGCGCAGCGCCCCGTGCTCTGCCACCCCCGGCACGCATGCGTTGCCGCCGATGCATGCGTCGTTCACGGAAACTGACGGAAAAACGTCCAGATCGTCTCGGCGCCGTCGATGTCGCCGTTCTGCGGACCCAACAGCCTCGTCGCGATCTTCGGGAAGCGGGCATCCGGAGAGAAGCCGGGCATGCGATGTCCGCCGTGATTGATGCGATAGAGCACGACGTCGTGCCCCCGGGGACAGTGCGAGGAGATCCGCGTAACCGTGGACTGGTCCGCGGGCGCTCTGTCAGGTAAATCCGTCACGTCGGCGTCATCGATCTCGCAGCCATTGAGCTTACGCCAGAATTCCAGCGTCTCATTGGTCGACCAGAACCCGTCTGCGGCAAAATAGCTCGATCCGCGCCCGCCCTCGTAAGGGACAAGCGGGTCGGCCGTGCTGTTCATGATCAGCATCGGCAGCGGCCGTGACGGATGGCACGTGACCGCGGCTTCGTCGGTGAGATTCATGACCACGCTCGCGCCCGCCGCAAACAGATCGGCACGCGCGCAAATGAGCGTCATCACCATGGCGCCGCCATTGGAGATGCCGGCGACATAGATGCGCTTCGGGTCGGCCGTCCCGTTCGCCACCAGCTTCTCGACGAGCTTTGCGATGAAGGCGACGTCGTCAGTGCCCACAGGCGGGCCACGAAGCGCAGGCCCCGCCTTCGTCCTCGCATCGGCCCAGGCGTGGTTGAGCCCGTCGGGAAAGACCACGGCAAAACCTTCACGCTTCGCGACCTGCGGCCACGCCGTCCGCGCGACCATGTCCGCGCCGCGCTGGGTCTTGCCATGCAGCACGACCACGAGTGGTGCCGGCTTTTTCGCCGGCAGTTGCGTGGTGTAGGAGCGCTTCACGCCGCCGACGTCGACCGTATCGGCGGATGCGACTGAGGCGGCGGCCACTGCCGCAAGAAGCGCCCCGATATGTATCCACCGTCGCACGATCTAGCCTACCGCTTTCGCCGCCGCGCGGCCTGCATTGCGGCCGGAGAACAGGCAGCCGCCGAGGAAGGTGCCTTCCAGCGAACGATAGCCATGCACGCCGCCGCCGCCGAAACCGGCGGCTTCGCCGACCGCATAGAGGCCGGGAATGACGTTGCCCTCTTGGCCGAACACCCGCGAGTCGAGGTCGGTCTCGAAGCCGCCCAGCGTCTTGCGGGTGAGGATGTTGAGCTTGACCGCGATCAGCGGTCCATGCGCGGGATCCAGGATCCTGTGCGGGGAGGCGGTGCGGATCAGCTTGTCGCCGATGTAGCGTCGTGCGTTGTGGATGTTCATCACCTGCGCATCCTTGACGTAGGGATTGGCGATCTCACGGTCGCGCGCCTCGATCTGCATCCTGATGTGCTCGAGCTTGAGCAAATCGCTGTCGACAAGCTTGTTCATGGCATCGACGAGATCCTCGATCTTGTCGCGCACGATGAAGTCGACACCATGGCTCTTGAAGGCCTCCACGGGCGCCGGCGCGCCCTTGTTGGTGGCGCGGCGCAGGGTCATGCGCCAGCTCTTGCCGGTGAGATCGGGATTTTGCTCCGAGCCCGACAGCGCAAATTCCTTCTTGATGATGCTCTGCGTCAGGATGAACCAGGAATAATCATAGCCGGTGGACATGATGTATTTGAGCTGGCCGAGCGTGTCGGAGCCGGGGAATAGCGGCGCCGGCAAGCGTGTGCCTGACGCGTCGAACCACATCGAGGAGGGGCCGGGCAGGATGCGGATGCCGTGGCGCGGCCAGATTGGTGACCAGTTCTGGATGCCTTCGACATAATGCCACATGCGGTCGCGGTTGATCAGCCGCGCGCCGGCGCGCTCGGTGATGCCGATCATGCGGCCGTCGACATGCTCGGGGACGCCGGAGATCATGAACTTCGGGGGCTCGCCGAGCCGCTGCGGCCAGTTCTGCCGCACAAGGTCGTGGTTGCCGCCGATGCCGCCGGAGGCGACGATCACGGCCTGCGCCTTCAGCGAGAACTCTCCGACGACATTGCGCGAGGAGCTCTTGCCGCGCTCGACATTGTCAGGCGCGAGAACGGCGCCGCTGACGCCATTCACCGTGCCGTTGGTGATGGACAGCGCGTCGACGCGATGGCGGAACCTGAAGGTCAGTCGGCCGCTCTTCACGGCCTCGCGCGCCCGGCGTTCGAACGGCTCGACGATGCCGGGGCCGGTGCCCCAGGTGACGTGGAAGCGCGGAACCGAATTGCCGTGACCCATCGCATCATAGCCGCCGCGCTCCGCCCAGCCCACCACGGGGAAGATGCGGTGGCCCATCGCGCGCAGCCAGTCGCGCTTCTCGCCCGCAGCGAACGCCACATAGGCTTCGGCCCATTTGCGCGGCCAGAAATCCTCGTCGCGGTCGAAGCCGGCGGTTCCGATCCAGTCCTGTAGCGCGAGCTCGTAGGAATCCTTGATGCCGAGCCGGCGCTGCTCCGGCGAATCGACGAGGAACAATCCGCCGAACGACCAGAACGCCTGGCCGCCGAGCGACTGCTCGCCCTCCTGGTCGACCACGATCACGCGCTTGCCTGCGTCCGCGATCTCGGTCGCGGCCACCAGTCCCGATAGTCCTGCACCGACGACGATGACGTCCGCCTGCTCCGTCATGAGTTCCCCCCTGTAGTTGTCCGGATTGAAGCCAGCGGTTGTAGCTGAGATCAAGGGTGCGGCACGTAAGAGTCCGTTAACTTGTTCCAGTTTGGGACCGAAGCGGGCCTTGTGCAGCGCCGACGCAACACTGGATTTGAATTTGTTTTGAGCGAGCCGGCGCGCCTAGACAAAACCATGGTTACAGCGGACGCTAGCAACGCATCACGAACCTGACACGCAGATTCGAAATCGACTGGGGCGGGGGACAATGAAGTTTCTGACTGGGATGCTTGCGACGGTTCTGCTGATCGCGTGCATGGGGGCTTCTCAGGCGGTGGTCCGGATCGCGGACGACCGCGGCGGTCGGATCGGAACCTACGTCGACAAATATCAGGACCTGCGGCAATCGGGTGATACCGTCATCATCGACGGCCTCTGCGCTTCGGCCTGCACCATCGTCCTCGGCGCCATTCCGCATGACCGCATCTGTGTGACCGCGCACGCGACGCTTGGCTTCCACGCCGCCTGGGATTTCAGCAGCAACGGCCGCGCGGTCACCAATCCCGAAGCGACCCAGATGCTCTATGCGATGTACCCGTCGCGGGTGAAGCGCTGGATCACGCAGCGCGGCGGCCTCACCCCGCACATGCTCTTCCTAAGGGGCAAGCAGCTCCAGGCGATGTACAGGCCCTGCTACCTGGACGCGCAGGCTTCGACCAGCAAGCCCTTGCGCCGGGCTCTCCCGCCGGCGGAACAGCTGGAGTCCGCCCGCGGCCAGCTGGTTCACTAAACCCATCAGTACGACGTGACGTTTGCCCGCCGGCGCTTGCCCGCCCGTGGGCCAACGCCTATTTGAAGGGCAGGGAATCCAGGCCTTCACCGCGATCGTTGTCATGGCTCAACCACTGCACCCGGCACATCCGTTACAGGACAATTCGCCCACTGTCGGCCGGACGCCGTCCGTGCTGCTCTTGGCTGGCGCGGGCGTCGGCGGTCTCGTCGTGATCGGTGCGCTGGCGCTGTGGTTCCACTATGGCACCCAGGTGTTCTTCGAAGTGATCAGGACCGGCTTCGCCGCCTGCTTCTGACCCGCGACAGGAAGTTTTTCGCTCATGAGCTCCACTGCCCGTCCGCTGGTGATCGCGACCGCCTTCGCCGCAAGCCTCGTCGTCGGCCTCCTGATCGTGTTCTGGGCCATGGGCGGGGTCAGCAAGGTGGCACAGCCGGCCGCGATCGGCGGCCCGTTCCAGCTCACCGACCAGCACGGCAAGGCTGTCACCGACAAGAATTTGAAGGGCAAACCGACCCTGATCTTCTTCGGCTACACCCATTGCCCCGACGTCTGCCCGACCTCGCTGTTCGAGATATCGGAAGTGCTCCGCGCCATGGGCAAGGATGCCGACAAGGTCAATGCCATCTTCATCTCGGTCGATCCGGAGCGCGACACGCCCGCGACGATGAAGGACTATCTGGCGAGCTTCGACCCGCATCTCGAGGGCCTCAGCGGCGATCCCGCCGAGACCGCCAAGGTCATCACGTCCTACCGGGTCTATGCCAAGAAGGTCCCGACCAAGGACGGCGACTACACCATGGACCACACCGCGCTGATCTATCTGATGGACCGCGACGGCCGCTTCGTCTCGCCGTTCAACCTGAAGCGGACGCCAGAAGAGGCCGCGGCCGAGCTGAAACGGTATCTCTGACGGCCCTATCTGGGCCGCACCGCCTTCCACACCGTCATGGCCGGGCATAGCCGTCCGAAGGACGGCTCGCTTCCGCTCGCCTATGACCCGGCCATCCACGTCTTGCCGCATAGTGCAAAGGACGTGGATGCCCGGGACAAGCCCGGGCATGACGGCCGCCTAGCCTCACCCAGGCTGCAATCGACGCTCGCGTTCCCGGCGGGATGGTCTATAAGGCCCTCCGATCCCAACGAAATTCGTTCATCTCCCGCCGATGGCCTCGTCGCGACAGGTAAAATCGCCCAAAACCATGCGCCGTGTCCTGCTTGGACTGGCGGCCGGCGTCTGCCTGCTCACAGCCCTGCCCGATGCGAGGGCGCAGGCCCCGGCCAAGCAGCCTCCGGCGGCGCCCGAAGGAACGCCTCAAGCAACGCCTCAAGGGACGCCTCAGACCGCGCCGCAAACTGCGCCCCAGGCCGCCGCTCCCCAGGCGGTGCCCGGCTTCTGGGACCCGCGGCGGCGGCCGGAGCGGCCGGACCTGTCGCGCCTGACCGTGATCCGCTTCCTGACCGAGACCGATTATCCGCCGTTCAACTACACCGGCGCCGATGGCAATCCGGCCGGCTTCAATGTCGATCTCGCCCGCGCGCTCTGCGAGGAGATCAAGGTCACCTGCACGGTGCAGATGCGCCGCTTCGAGACGCTGGTCGACGCGCTCACCTCCAACCGGGGCGACGCCATCATCGCCTCGATGGCGGTAAGCCCGCAGCTGCGCGCTCGCGTCGATTTCACCGATCCCTATTACCGCGTGCCGGCGCGCTTCGCCTCGCGCAAGGACGCGGTGATGCCGGAGGTCCGGCCCGAATATCTCGAAGGCAAGAAGGTCGGCGTCATCGCCGGCTCCGCGCATGAAGCGTATCTGAAGGCGATGTTCACCGACGCCGAGCTGCACGGCTATCCCAATGACGATGCGCTCCGCACCGCTTTGCGCAAGGGCGAGGTCGATTTCATCTTCGGCGACGCCATCTCACTCGCGTTCTGGATCAACGGCACCGATTCCGGTGACTGCTGCGCCTTCTCCGGCGGCCCCTTCGTCGAGAGCCGCTTCTTCGGCGAGGGCGTCGGCATCGCCGTGCGCAAGGGCAACGACGTGCTGCGCCAGGCTCTGAACTGGGCGCTGTTCCGCGTCTGGGAAAAAGGCCGCTACACCGATCTCTGGCTGCGGTATTTTTCGGTGAGCCCGTTTTAGTTTCGCTGCCTCCTCACCGTCATTGCGAGGAGCGCAGCGACGAAGCAATCCAGAGTGTCTCCGCGGAAAGATTCTGGATTGCTTCGCTTGCTCGCAATGACGGTGTGGGGCGGACCTCACCCCACAAAATTGCATTCTGCCCGGAAATCGCTATTTTCCGCGGCCCGGAGGCCCTTAATGTCTGTTATCGATCTTGCCGCGAACCCGAGCGACCTGCGTGCGCTCGCCGAACAATCCAACGCCTGGCCGTTCGAGCAGGCGAAGGCCATTGTCGCGCGGCTGAAGAAAAGCCCGAAGGATGAGGTGCTGTTCGAGACCGGCTATGGCCCCTCCGGCCTGCCGCATATCGGCACGTTCGGCGAGGTCGCGCGCACCTCGATGGTGCGTCATGCCTTCCGCGTGCTCACCGAGGACAAGATCAAGACGCGCCTGCTCGCCTTCTCCGACGACATGGACGGCCTGCGCAAGGTGCCGGACAACGTCCCGAACAAGGATCTGTTGGCGCAATATCTGGGACGTCCGCTGACCGCCGTGCCCGACCCGTTCTCGAACGAATATCCCTCGTTCGGCGCGGCCAACAATGCGCGCCTGCGCGCCTTCCTCGATCATTTCGGCTTCGACTACGAATTCGCCAGCTCGACCGAGTACTACAAGTCGGGTCGCTTCGACGCGACGCTGCTGAAGATGCTTGCCGCCTACGACAAGATCATGGCGATCATTCTGCCGACGCTGGGGCCGGACCGCCGCGCGACCTATTCGCCGTTCCTGCCCGTCAGCAAGACCACCGGTGTCGTGCTGCAAGTCCCGATGATTCGCCGAGACGTCGCCGCGGGCACGGTCACTTATGTCGATCCCGACACCAATCAGGAAGTCGAAACGCCCGTTACGGGCGGCAACGTCAAGTGCCAGTGGAAGGCCGACTGGGCGATGCGCTGGGTCGCGCTCGGCGTCGACTACGAGATGGCCGGCAAGGATCTGATCGACTCCGTGAAGCTCTCCGGTGCGATCGCCAGGGCGCTCGGCGGCACGCCGCCCGAAGGCTTCAACTACGAACTCTTCCTCGACGAGAAGGGCCAGAAGATCTCGAAGTCGAAGGGCAACGGCCTCACCATCGACGAATGGCTGCGCTACGCCTCGCCGGAATCGCTGTCGCTGTTCATGTATCGCGAGCCGAAGGCGGCCAAGCGTCTCTACTTCGACGTCATCCCGCGCAACGTCGACGACTATCAGCAGTTCATCGACGGTTTTGCCAGGCAGGATGGCAAGCAGCAGCTCGGCAATCCGGTCTGGCACATCCACAACGGCAATCCGCCGAAAGGCGACATGCCCGTCACCTTCCAGCTTCTCTTGACGCTGGTGTCGTCGTCGAATGCCGAGAATGCCGAGACGCTGTGGGGCTTCATCGGCCGCTACCGCCCCGGCGTGAGCCCGCAGACGCATCCGAAGCTCGATGCCATGGTCGGCTACGCCATCAACTACTACCGCGACTTCGTTGCGCCGACGAAGCAGTTCCGCGTGCCCTCGGACACCGAGCGCGCCGCGCTGCAGGATCTGCGTGATGCGCTGTCGCAGCTTCCGCAAGATGCCTCGGCCGAGGACATCCAGAACGTCGTCTACGAGATCGGCCGCCGCGAGCCGTTCCTCGATCAGGTCAAGAAGGGCAAGGACGGCCGCCCCGGCGTCACGCTCGACTGGTTCAACATGCTCTACCAGGTGCTGCTCGGCCAGGAGAAGGGCCCGCGCTTCGGCTCCTTCGTCGCGGTCTACGGCATTCAGAACGCCGTCAACGTGATCGACGGTGCACTGGCGCGGAGCGCGTAAGGAACGTGTAGCAAGGAGCGCGTGAGCGACGCGGAGCCCGGATGAGCGAAGCGAAATCCGGGGTGCCTCAACGAAGGTCCCGGATGTCGCGGCGCTCATCCGGGCTACGGATGTCCCGCTGTGAGGCCGCCGCTCAGGTCGATCGCAGCACGTAACGCCGGTTGTCCTTCTGAACGGGCCGCGCGTTCATCGGATAGAGTTTTGCAAACGCTGCGACATCGGCGGCCGACACCTGGATCGGATCGATCAGCAGCAGCCATTGGACCACCTCCGAGCAGGGCGGCGTGGTCAGCGAGCCGGAATAGCGGAAGTAGCTGTGCCTGTGTGGCAGCAAGGCGTGGGGATTGATGCTCGCGTCGGCTTTCACCGCAGGTCCTTCCGCCGCCGGCATGGTCTTGACGATCTTGCTGAACGCCGCGTTCGGCTTGCCTTCGGCCATCAGCACGCCGACCACGGCGAGCCCGCCGGAATCGTTGCGGTGGACGAAATGCGCCTCCATCGGAAAGTTCTTGCCGCCGATCGTGTGCTCGCTCGGCCGGTGGAAGTGCACCTGAAGCAGCTTGTACTTGACGTCGCCGAGCATGAGCGTGCTGCCTTCGGCGAAATTGAGCTGGATCGTGTGCCCGTTGTTGACGATGGTGTCGGCGCGCTTGCCCCAATTCAGCTTCAGCGCGGGCAATTGCGACTTGATGGTCGCCTCGATGTCGATCGGTGATTGTTGCTGGCCGACCGCGCAGACCTTGTTGGCCGCGTCGAGATCGCCCCATTTGGCCGGGCCACCGTCGCCCTCATAGCTCCAATGCGCGCCTTCGGCGGCGAAGCCCGGCTTGCACAGCGGACAAAGCGCAAGACCCGCAAGGGCCTTCAATGCGTGACGGCGATTCATCATATCCCCCCAAGATGAATTTGATCAGCAACAGGCCCGCAAACTAGGCGACAGGGGCGGTGAGTCGCAATGGCGATCGGGCCTTGAGGCTACTGGCTCGCCCATACGATCCGCGCGATCCAGCCGACGTCGCTCACCGCCATCGTGCGCTCGGCCTGCGACGCATCGAGCGGCTGCAATTCCACCGCCTTTGCCGTGCGACGCTTCAGCGTCGCGACTGTCACCTCGCCCGCCTTCGTCTTCACCACCACACGATCCCCCTTGCGGATCGGCGTGCCAGGTGAGACCAGGATGATGCCGCCGTCGCGATAGACAGGCGCAAGCGCGTCGCCGGAAATCTCCAACGCAAAAGTGCGGCTGTCGTCGGCGGCGGGAAGCGCGACCTCGGTCCAGCCTTTGCCAGATGGAAAGCCGGACTCGTCGAAAGCGCCGCTCGCGCCCGCCTCTGCGAAGCCGAGCAGCGGCACCGAGCGGCCGTCTGGCGCGTCGTCGTCGATCAGCCTTGCGAAGGTGTCTATCGAGGAGTCGGCCGCCGCCAGCGCCTTTGCGATCGATTCGGTCGAGGGCCAGCGCTCGCGGCCGTCGGAGGTGACGCGCTTGGATCTGTTGAAGGTGGTGGGATCGAGCCCGGCGCGCTTGGCGAGGCCGGACGGCGACAATCCGGCACGCGCGGCCAGCCGATCCAGCGCGACCCAGATCTGGTCGTGAGTCAGCATCCTCTGCGCTTTGGCCTGCCTGACCATGGAAGGTCCAGCCCGTCGCAATTCAGGAAAACTGTCCTCAAATCAACCGGTTTTCCGTTTTTCGCGCAAGAGGCGACGGCAAAGTCTTGAGTTCGGAAGAGGCCGCCTTTACGGTCGCGCCGGGTTTTGAGACCCGCGAGAGGCGAAAAACCCCAAGAGACTCAAAGAGCTGACTCAAAGAACAAACGGGACTGCGTAAGCGGTGGTCAAGATCTACAAAATCTGTCCGGCCTCGGCCTGGCGCGAGGCGGAACGGCAGGGCGTCTACCGGGGCAGCGCGGACGACGCGCGTGACGGTTTCATCCATTTCTCGACCGCGGCCCAGGTTTCCGAGACCTTGCGCAAGCACTATGTCGGGCAGCGTGCACTGTTCCTGGTCGAGGTCGATGGCGATGCATTCGGCAGCGAACTGCGCTGGGAACGCTCGCGCAACGACGAGCTGTTTCCGCATCTCTATGGCGAGCTCGATCTCGGCGCGGTGATCTCGGTGCTGAACCTCAACATCCGCGCCGATGGCGGTCACGATGTTCCGGAGCTTCTGCCGTGATCCGTGCTTTCGACGCTTTCTCGCTACCGGTGCTGCGCTGGCTCGATCCAGAGGATGCCCATCGCCTCGCGATCCAGGGCCTGCGCTTCCTGCCGCCGGTCAAGCCGCGGCCTGACGATCCCAAGCTCGCGGTGCGCGCTTTCGGGCTCAACTTTCCCAATCCGATCGGCATGGCCGCGGGCTTCGACAAGAGCGCGGAGGTGCCGGATGCGCTGCTGCGGCTCGGTTTCGGCTTCGTCGAGATCGGCTCGGTCACGCCGAAGCCGCAGAGCGGCAATCCGCGGCCGCGGCTGTTCCGGCTCGAGCGCGACGAGGCCGTCATCAACCGCATGGGTTTCAACAATGACGGTGCGGAGGCCGCGCTACGCCGGCTCGCGGTACGCGCGCAGAACGGCGGCATTGTCGGCGTCAATGTCGGCGCCAACAAGGATTCGCCGGACCGCGTCGACGATTACGTCAAGCTGATCGAGACCTTTGCGCCGGTCGCGAGCTATTTCACCGTCAACGTCTCCTCGCCGAACACGCCCGGCCTGCGCAACCTGCAGGAGGGTGCGCTGCTCGACGATCTCCTCGCCAGGGTGATCGACGCGCGCGAGCGGGTGCGCCAGAAGGCGGGCGACACGCCGGTGCTGCTCAAGATCGCGCCCGACCTCAGCCTTGCCCAGCTCGACGACGTCGTGCAGGTCGCGCGCGCGCGCCGGGTCGACGGCATGATCGTGTCGAACACGACCATCGCGCGGCCGAGCACGCTGCGCGAGGAGATGCGCGCGAAGGAGCAGGGCGGCCTGTCGGGCCGGCCGCTGTTCCGCCTGTCGACGCGAATGGTCGCGGAGACCTATGTGCGTGTCGAGGGCGCGTTCCCGCTGATCGGTGTCGGCGGCGTAGACTCCGGCGGTGCCGCGCTGACGAAGATCCGCGCCGGCGCGAGCCTGATCCAGCTCTATTCGTCGCTGGTCTACAAGGGTCTCGGCCTCGTCGACGAGATCAAGCGCGACCTCACCTCGACGCTGCTGCGCACGGGGCGCGACTCGCTGTCCGAGATCGTCGGCGCCGACGCGGCCACGCTCACGGCGGAAGACTGGCCGGGGATGTAGCGAGGGCCGCGGGGCCTCTTACCTCGCCCCGCTTGCGGCAGGGGAATCGCATATGGCTTTTCCTGGCCTATTGCATTGGAAGACAAGACGGATTCTGAAGACGACTCCCGGATTGTGGAGGGGGTCGGATGCGCAAATTCAAGCAGGTTTTCCGTCGGCTGCCGGACCCGCGTGCGGCCAATGCCAGGCACGACCTGTTGGAGGTGTTGGTCATCGCGCTGGCGGCGATGCTGTGCGGAGCGGAGTCCTGCTCGGACATGGCAGACTTCGGAGAGGCAAAGGAGGAGCTGTTGCGACTGCTCCTTCGCTTGGAGCATGGCGTTCCGAGCCACGACACGTTCAGCCGGGTGTTCCGCCTGCTTGAGCCGGACGCCTTCGAGGCCGCCTTCCGCCGCTTTATGGCGGCCTTTGCCAAGGCCAATGGACTCAACCTCACCGGAGTGGTGGCCGTCGACGGCAAGGCGTTGCGCGGTGCCTACGAGCGCGGCAGCAAAGCTACGCCGCTGCATCTGGTCAACGTCTTTGCGGTGGAGGCCCGCATGGCGTTGGCGCAAAAGAAAGCGTCCGGTCGCAACGAGACGGCAGGCGCTTTGGAGGTGCTTGAGCTTCTCAGTCTGGACGGCTGCATCGTTACTGCCGATGCGCTGCATTGCAGTCGCGCTTTTGCGAGTGCAGTGGTGCAGCGGGGTGGCGATTATGCGCTGGCGATCAAGGCCAACCGCGGCCCCTTGTTCAAAGCGGTTACGCAGCAGTTTGCGCGATCGGGCCAACGGAGCAGTGCCGCGCAGATCGCCCCCCTCCAGCCACGATCGGCACGAAGCTCGGCGCGCCACCATCATGCGCAACACCAGCCTTGCGGCGCGCCACGGTTTTCCCGGCGTTGCCGCGGTGGGGCGTGTTACCTCGCGCAGGCGCCTGCGCGGGAAGCCGGCCGATGCACCGCTTGTGCGCGACTATCTCTTATCCAAGTACATATCCCCCAAGCGGCTGCTGCACGTCACACGCAGCCACTGGGGCATCGAGAATCAACTCCATTGGGTGCTCGACGTTCACCTCGCCGAAGACCGCAGTCGCGCCCGAAAGGACAATGCTCCCGAGAACCTGGCCACGCTACGCAGGCTCACCCTCAACATCCTGCGAGCCCATCCCGACAGCGCCTCTATCCGGCGCAAAATCAAGCGCTCCGGCTGGGACGATGCCTTTCTCCTCAGCATGCTCAGCCAAATGCGATAGCCCTGCCGCTTGCGGGGAGAGGTCGGATTGCATCGAAGATGCAATCCGGGTGAGGGGGACTCTCCGCGAGTCCAATTCTCACCGTCCTTGCGGAGACTCCCCCTCACCCCAACCCTCTCAGTGCGAGCGAAGCTCGTCGCGCCCCCGCAAGCGGGGAGAGGGAGAAGAAAACGTCGCCCGAAACAGCGCCGGATACCGCGCGCCCTGCAATCCGCCGCGCGCGATGTAGAACGCGATCAGCGCGCACCACAGCCCGGCATTGCCGAACGATTGCAGCGCCCACCAGGTGCCGAGGAAGATCGCAAGCGACGCCAGCATCAGATTGCGCATCGCGCGCGCCCAGGTCGCGCCGACATAAATGCCGTCGAAGCCGAACGCGAACACGCCGGGTATGGGCGCGAGCACGATGAACGGCAGGAAGTCGCGCGCGGCGCGGCGGACGTCCTCGCTCGCGGTCATGACATTGATCAGCGCCGGGCCGAACAAGGCGAACAGCACCGCAACCACCAGCGCGAAGCCGAGGCCCCACAGCAGCACCAGCCGGGTGGAGTCGGCGAAGCCCTTGGCATCGGGCGCGCCAAAAGTGCGGCCGCAGAGCTGCTGGGCCGCGTTCGCAAGGCCGTCGAGGAAGAAGGCGCTGACCAGCAGGAAGTTATTGAGCACGGAGTTGGCCGCCAGCGTGACGTCGCCGGCGCGGGCGCCCTTGGCGGTGAAGAACAGGAAAACGGCGATCAGCGCCGCGGTGCGGATCATGATGTCGGAGTTCACCGCGAGCATCCGCATCAGCTTGGCCCGGTCGAACAGTCGCGCGCGGGGGACCGCAAAGCCGCCATCCGCATAGCGCCGGCAGACGATCACGCCGAGCACGAAGCCGACCGTCTCCGACAGCAGCGCGGCAATCGCGGCGCCCGCGATGCCGGTGTCGTAGACCAGAACCAGCAGGATCGTCGCGACCATGTTGATGAGGTTGATGATGATCTGCAGCAGCAGCGCCGGGTTGGCGCGCGCCTGGCCGACCAGCCAGCCGAGGACGACGTAGTTGGCAAAGGCGAAGGGCGAGGACCAGATTCGGATCATGAAGTAGGTTTTTGCGGCGCGCGTGACGCCCTCGCTGCCGCCCATCAGGTCGAACAGCACGGCGGCCAGCGGCAATTGCAGCGCGATCAGCGCGGCGCCGATCAGGCCCGCGACGATGAAGCCGCGGACGAGGATGGCGCTCAGCTCATGCGTCTCGCCGCGGCCCAGCGCCTGCGCGGTGAAGGCGAGCGTGCTCATGCGCAGGAAGGCGAACAGCCAGAACAGGCAGTCGAAGATCACGGAGGCCATCGCGACACCGCCGAGCAGGGCGGCGTCGTCGAGCCGGCCGATGGCGGTGGTCGAGACCACGCCGATCAGTGGCGTGGTGAGGTTTGCGACCATCGCGGGACCTGCGATGGCGAAAACCTGGCGGCTGCCGACCTTGGGATGAAGCGGTGCGTTCATCAGACCACGATCACCATGCCGTCTTCGGCAGCGAGATGAGGCACGTCGTCCAGGCGCGACAGCATGTCATCGCTCATATGGGTGAGGACGAGCCGCTTGGCGCCGATCGCGGGGAGGTGCTGTTCCAAGGTCTTCAGGCTGAGATGGTTCTTGACCACCTTCTCGTACATATAGGCCTCGGCGATGAAAAGGTCCGCGCCATGCGCCAGTGGAATGAGCGCCTCCGTCCATTCGGTGTCGGCGCTGTAGGCGAGCGTACGGCCTTCGGCCTCGACCCGATAGGCGAGAAAAGGACCACCGGATTTGCCGTGCACGACCGGGTAGGGCGTCACCGTCACCGCGCCAAAGTTTTGGCATTGCTTTGGCGTGAGTTCGACGACGGACAGCTCGAAGCGCTGCTTGGTTTTGGAGGAGTGCTCGAACAGCGCTTCCATCACCTGCGCAAGCCGTGTCTCGATGCCCTTAGGGCCCGCGATCGTGAGCGGCCGCGTCCGCCGCGAGAACTGCGCGTCGAGCAGGAAGAACGGTAGCCCGGCAAAATGGTCGCCGTGGAAATGCGTGATCAGGATCAGGTCGATCTCATTGCGATCGATCTCGAGCCGTTTCATCGCCGGCAGGGCCGACGCGCCGCAATCGATCAGGAAATTGGCCTCGCGCCCCCTGACGTGGAAGCAGGTGTTGAGCCTGCCGCCGGAGCCGAAGGCGTCGCCGCAGCCGACAAAGCGCAATTGCATCGGCTGCGTACTCCCCCAGTGTATGAACCGGACTTAGCGGCGCGGCGCGCCGAACACGCGCGACAGCAGCCAGATCGGGATCACGATGACGGCGCCGAGCAGGAAGTAGCGCCACAGCCAGTTCACGGCGTCGAAGCCGAGATCCCACAGACGCTGGAACAGCAGGCGAATGCTGTAGATGATATTCCAGGGATCGAAGCCGATCGCTGCCAGTACGACGCCAACCAGGATCGAGAGCAGGATCAGGCGGAATGCGACCGCCAGCGGCGAGCCGCCGAGAAAGCGGTTCAGGCCATCGCTGCCGCCGGCCGGCAAATCTCTGACGTCGTTGGCCATCGCAAGAAGCTCCTCAAAGGGGATTCGCCCCCCGATTATAAGTCACGGCGGGGCACATGGGGAACCCGCATTTCCCCGTCAATGGCCCTTGGCGGACGCCGCAACCTTAATTGTTGGTAGGGATTCGTCGGCTTTCAGCATCTTTTCCAGCGTTTCCAGCCGGTCGGCCTCGCGCGGTGGCTTGTCCCAGCGCAAGCGGCTGATGCGGGGAAAGCGCATCGCGACGCCCGATTTGTGCCGCGGCGAACGCTGCAGCCCCTCGAACGCCACCTCCAGCACCAGCCCCTTGTCGCCCTCGTGCACGACATGACGGACGGGGCCGAATTTTTCCGTGGTGTTGCGGCGGACGAAGCGGTCAATCTGGAGCAGCTCGTCGTCGGTGAAGCCGAAATAGGCTTTTCCCACCGGCACCAGTTCGTCACCGGTCTCGCCCTCGGTCCAGACGCCGAAGGTGTAGTCGGAATAGTAGGACGAGCGTTTGCCGTGGCCGCGCTGCGCATACATCAGCACCGCGTCGATGATGTGCGGATCGCGCTTCCACTTCCACCATTGCCCCTTCGGCCGGCCCGGCAGGTAAGGCGCATCGCGCCGCTTCAGCATCACGCCTTCGATGGCGTCCGCGTCTTCGCCGGCACCGGCGCTCGCAGGATCGGCGCGCGCGGCGGTGAGCGCCTCCCAGCTTGCGAAGGGGACTGTCGGCGACAGATCGATGCGGGGATCATCGAGCTTCCCGATGAAGGTCTCCAGCCGCTCGCGTCGCTCTACGAACGGCAGTTCGCGCAGATCGTTCTCGTCGTCGCCGAGCAGGTCGTAGGCGCGCAGGTGAATCGGAAAGTCCTTGATCAGCTTTGGCGACACGACCTTGCGGTTGAGCCGCTGTTGCAGCACGTTGAAGCTTTGCACGCGGCCTTCGCGCAGGATCAGAAGCTCGCCGTCGATCGCGCCGGGCAGGCGCAACGATGGCACGAGGTCCGGAAAGCTTCCCGTGATGTCCTCGCCGGTGCGCGAATAGAGCCGCACGGCGATGTGCCCGCGCTCATCGCGTCCCGCGACCGCCTGCACGCGGATGCCGTCCCATTTCCACTCGGCGATGTAGTCGGCAGGATCGAGTGCGGCGAAATCCGTCTCCTCGATCGCATGCGCCAGCATCACGGGACGGAACGGCGCAGGATCGCGATTGACCGGCTTCTCCGCGCGGCCCTCCAGCCAGGCGAACAGGTCGAGATAGGGCGGGCTGAGCCCCGGCCAGATCAGCTCGATCTCGTGTGGGTCCTTGTCGCCGAGTGCTGCAGCCGCGGTCTTGGCCAGCCGCGCGGAGATGCCAATGCGCAGGGCGCCGGTAACGAGCTTGAGCAATGCCCAGCGGCCGGTCTCGTCGAGCTCGTCGAGCCAGCGTTCGAGCTGCCTTGGCAGCTCGGTCTTGCCGAGCGTGCGAAGGGTGGTGACGACTTCGGTGAGGGTGAGAGGAGGCGGGTTGTTGTGGGCGGCCATCGCCGCCTTCGGCCACATCAGCGCGACCGTCTCGGAGAGGTCGCCGACATAATCGTAGGACAACCCGAACAGCACGGGATCGGTGCGCGCCGCGATCAGATCGCGGATCAGCGCGGGCTTGGCGTGCTTGAAGCTGAGCGCGCCGGTGAGCGCCGCCAGCGCGTAGCCGCGGTCGGGATCACCGACCTCGTGAAAATAGCGGGTGATCAGCCGCAGCTTGTTAGTGCGGCCGGGCTCGTAGGCAAGGCGGTCCAAAAGTTCGGCGAAGCGGTTCATGCCTCGGCCTCGTCGGCGAGCGGCGTCTCGCTCTCCTCCTCGTCGCCATAGCCGACGAGATCGAGTGGCTGCGCCCGCAAACCTCGGCCCCTGCACCAATGCACCAGCGCATCTTCCTGGCCGTGGGTGACCCAGATTTCGCCGGCGCCGGTTGCGGCGATCGTCGCGGTGAGGCCGTCCCAATCGGCGTGATCGGAGATCACCAGCGGCAGCTCAACACCGCGCTGTCGCGCGCGGGCGCGCACCCGCATCCAGCCGGAGGCGAACGCGGTGACGGGATCGGGAAAGCGCCGTGTCCAGAGATCGGAGGTCGCCGACGGCGGCGCCAGCGTGATGGTGCCGGCGAGAGCCGCCTTCTTGACGCCCGTCACCGGCCTGAGCTCGCCGAGCTCGATCCCGCGGCTCTGGTAGTAGTGCGTGATCGTCTCCATTGCGCCGTGCAGATAGATCGGCTCGTCATAGCCGGCCTGGCGCAGCAGCGCGATTACTCGTTGCGCCTTACCGAGCGAGTAGGCGCCGACAAGGTGCGCGCGCTCCGGAAACAGCGCGACAGAGGCCAGCAGCTTCTTCACCTCGTCAGAGGCATTGCCATGCCGAAACACCGGAAGGCCGAACGTGGCCTCGGTGATGAAGACGTCGCAGGGCACGAGTTCGAACGGCGTGCAGGTCGGGTCGTGCGCGTCCTTGTAGTCCCCGGAGGCGACGATGCAGGTGTCCTTGCAGGTCACCGCGATCTGCGCCGAGCCGAGCACATGGCCGGCCGGATGGAATTTGACGCTGACGTCGCCGAGCCGGATCTCCTCGCCATAGCGGATGACTTGCGTCGATCCGGCGAAATTCTCGCCATAGCGCAGCCGCATCATGTCCAGCGTTTCCTGCGTCGCCAGCACCGCGCCATGGCCTGCGCGGGCATGGTCGGAATGGCCGTGGGTGATCACGGCCCGCTCCACGGGCCGGACAGGGTCGATATGGAAGCCGCCGGGTTTGCAGCACAGGCCGGCAGCAACTGGCAGCAGGATGTCTTGCGGGCGCATGGTGGTCATATAGGCACCGGTGCCCCGATATTCACCCGTCATTCGCGGGCTTGCCGTCTCCGCTAGGCTTCGCCGGCCCGGCGGTGTAAAAGCCCGCCGAAGCCATTGGCGGAGGCGGGACCCGTGCATCCATCCTCCTAAACAGTCTTTTTTTGATGGATTGCCGGGCGCCCGGCAATGACGAGCTGAGTTCGATGCCACTGCGTCTGTTCCTGACCTCCGGCGACCTCATGGCCGACCGCCGCTTCGAGTTCGCGCGCGACCTCCAGCTCAATGGCGATCTCCCCGCCGCCGCCGACCTCCTGGAGCAGGCGATCGAGCTCGCCCCCAACTTCACCTCGGCCTGGTTCACGCTCGGCGAAATCCGTCAGCAGCTCGGCGAGCGGGACAAGGCGATCGAGGCTTTCCGCAAGGCGCGCGATTCCGATCCTGAGGACCAGCACGGCGCGGGCCTGCACCTGATGAGGCTCGGCGACGCGCAGATGGCGGAGATGCCCAAGGCCTATGTGCAGGCCCTGTTCGATCAATACGCGCCGCGCTTCGAGCACGCGCTGATCAACGATCTCGGCTATCGCGGCCCGGCACTGATCTTCAAGGCGGTGCTGGCCGCGCGCGTCGCCGCGAAGAAGCCGGCCTTCTTCAAGCGCACCATCGATCTCGGCTGCGGCACCGGTCTTGCGGCTGCCGCCTTCGCAAGGCAGGTCGATCATTTCATCGGCATCGACCTGTCGCCCGCCATGATCAAGAAGGCGCGCGCCACGGATCTCTATGCCGAGCTCGAGGTCGCCGATATGCTCGAAGGCCTGCGCACCAAGAGTGATGCGAGCGCGAATCTCGTCGTCGCGGCGGACGCGTTTGTCTATCTCTCTGATCTCGCGCCGGTGCTCACCGAGGCGAAGCGCGTGCTCGTATCCGGCGGCGTGCTCGCTTTCACGCTGGAAACGCACGACGGCGATGGCATCGTGCTCGGCGAGGGCCTGCGCTATGCCCATTCAGCGGAATATGGACGTGGCGCAATCGCAAAGGCCGGACTCAAGCTGCTGACACTGGAGCCGGCGTCGCCGCGCAACGAGAACAACGAGCCGGTGCGCGGCCTCGTCGTCGTCGCCGAAAAAACTTGAGTCTAGGCGCTAATCGCTCTGTAATTTAAGCGTCATTGCGTCGCAAAGCGACGACTTCCTACTTGCGAGGCGTGCGCGGCGATGCCAGCACTATGCGCGCACTAGGGAGAGACAACAAATGACCAAGAATCCATCGCGGCGCGATTTCAGCGCCGCCGCGCTCGCCACCATCGCTGCATCGACTTTGCCTGCGCCGTACGTCTGGGCCGCGGAGAAGAAATACGATGCGGGCGCCAGCGACACTGAGATCAAGATCGGGCAGACCGTGCCGCATTCCGGTGCCGGCTCGCTTTACGGCGTGCTCGGCCGCATCGGCGAAGCCTATTTCCAGATGCTGAACGAGAAGGGCGGCATCAACGGACGCAAGGTCAAATTCCTCACCATGGACGACGCCTACAGCGCGCCGAAATGCGTCGAGGCGACGCGGCGTCTGGTCGAGCAGGAGGAGGTGCTTGCGCTCTACGGCTCGCTCGGCACCGCGCCGCAGACGGCCGTGCACAAATACCTGAACTCGAAGGGCGTGCCGCAGCTCCTGCTCAATACCGGCGCGTCGAAGTGGAATAACCCGAAAGAGTTCAAATGGACGATGGCGGGCCTGCCGCTCTATCCGACAGAAGCGCGCATCCTGGCGAGGCACGTCGTCGCCGTGAAGCCGAATGCGAAGATCGGCATCCTCTATCAGAACGACGATTTCGGCCGCGACTTCCTCGGTCCGTTCAAGAAGGTGCTCGCGGATGCGGGCGGCACCGCGCAGGTGATCATGGAGCAGACCTACGATCTCACCGATCCGACCGTCGATTCCCAGCTCATCAATCTCTCGAAGTCGGGCGCGGACGTCTTCTACAACATCACCACCGGCAAGGCGACGTCGCAGTCGATCCGCAAAGTCGCCGAGCTCGGCTGGAAGCCGCTTCAGCTGCTGTCGGCGGGCTCGACCGGCCGCTCGATCCTCAGCGCTGCCGGGCTCGAGAACGCCACCGGCATCGTCGCCATCCGCTACAACAAGGAGGTCGGCCTGCCCAAATGGGAGAAGGATCCCGACGTGATGGCGTTCGAGGAGCTGCGCAAAAAGTACATCCCGACGATCGATCCAGACAACACCATCGCCTTCGCCGGCTACGGCCAGGCGGTGAGCATGGGCGAGATCCTGCGCCGCTGCGGCGACCAGCTCACCCGCGCCAATGTCCTGAAGCAGGCTTCAACGCTCGCCGGCTTCCACTCGCCCTATTTCCTCGACGGCGTCACCTACAGCTACACGCCCGAGGATTACACGCCGATGAAGACGCTCTACATCTCGACCTTCAGCGGCAAGGACTGGGACATCTCCGACAAGCCGATGTCGGAGTAGGGCTCTCTCCGCGATCGCGAAAGCCGTAGGGTGGGCAAAGGCGCGCTTGCGCCGTGCCCACCATCACTTCGGGCTCCTTGTGCGATGGTGGGCACGCTTCGCTTTGCCCACCCTACGGGAGCCCTCGAAGGCCCCACCCCTCGACGAGCCCATCCTCACGGCTTACCTGTGATGCCGTGCCGCCCCGCGTCCTCAAATCCCCGGCCAAGCCCGCCGCGCTGCTGCCCGACCGCTTCCAGGCCTGGTTCGCGGCTCGCGGCTGGACGCCGCGCGCGCATCAATTGGCGCTGCTGGAGAAGGCGCGCGAGGACCGCTCGGCGCTGCTGATCGCGCCCACCGGCGCGGGCAAGACACTGGCGGGATTTCTGCCGACGCTGGTGGAGCTTTGTTCTCAGGCAGCTGAACAGGACGCCGGTGCGAAGACAAGTCTCGTCTCCACCGGCCGTACCGTGCAGCGCACCGGCGGCCTCCACACCCTCTACATCTCTCCGCTCAAGGCGCTCGCCGTCGACATCGCCCGCAATCTGGAGCGGCCGATCGCGGAGATGGGCCTGCCGATCAAGGTCGAGACCCGCACCGGCGACACGCCAGTGTCGCGGCGGCAGCGTCAGCGGCGCTATCCGCCTGACATCTTGCTGACGACGCCGGAGCAGGTCGCGCTGCTGCTCTCCTCCGATGACGCGCCGTTCCTGTTCTCGTCGCTCAAGCGCATCGTGCTCGACGAGCTGCACGCCCTGGTGACCTCCAAGCGCGGCGATCTGCTCTCGCTCGGCCTTGCGCGGTTGTGGCGGCTGGCGCCGCAGCTGCGCGCGATTGGGTTGTCGGCGACCGTGGCCGAGCCGGATCAACTTGCGCGCTTCCTGGTGCCGCAACCCGGCGGCAAGGAAGCCGCCGCCGACATCGTCGTCGCCGGCGGCGCGGCGCCGCCGCTGGTCGAGATGCTCGACACAAGCGAGCGGCTGCCCTGGGCCGGTCACAGCGCGCGCCATGCGCTGGCCGAAGTCTACGAGCTGGTCAAGCAGAACAAGACCACACTGGTCTTCGTCAACACCCGCAGCCAGGCCGAGATGCTGTTCCAGGAGCTCTGGCGCATGAACGATGACGGGCTTGCGATCGCGCTGCATCACGGCTCGCTCGATGTCGCGCAGCGTCGCAAGGTCGAGGATGCCATGTCGGTGGGACGCTTGCGCGGCGTGGTCTGCACCTCCTCGCTCGACCTCGGCGTCGACTGGGGCGACGTCGATCTCGTCGTCAACATCGGCGCGCCCAAGGGCTCGTCACGCCTGATGCAGCGCATCGGCCGCGCCAACCACCGTCTCGACGAAGCCTCGCGCGCGGTGCTGGTGCCGGCCAACCGCTTCGAGGTGCTGGAGTGCCGCGCCGCCATCGATGCGATTGCCGAGAATGCGCAGGACACGCCGCCACTTCGCACCGGCGGACTCGACGTGCTGGCCCAGCACGTGCTCGGCCGGGCCTGCGGCGAGCCGTTCTTCAGCGACGATCTCTATGGCGAGGTGCTCACGGCTGCGCCTTACTCAAATCTTGCCCGGCGAGACTTCGACGACGTCGTCGATTTCGTCGCCACCGGCGGCTACGCGCTGAAGACCTATGAGCGCTTCGCCCGCATCAAACAGGACAAGGAGGGCCGCTGGCGCGTCGCCAATCCAAAAGTGCGGCAGAGCTACCGACTCAATGTCGGCACCATCGTCGAGGAGCCGATGCTGAAGGTGAGGCTCGTGCGCTCGCGTTCCACCGGCAGTGGTTCGACCGGCGCGATCGCGCGCGGCGGCCGCGTGCTTGGCGAGATCGAGGAGTATTTCATCGAGGGCCTGACTCCCGGCGACACTTTTGTGTTCGGCGGCGAGGTGGTTCGTTATGAGGCTCTCGCCGAAGACCAGGCCTACGTCTCCCGCGCCTCCGACAAGGATCCGAAAGTGCCGTCCTACATGGGCGGCAAGTTTCCGCTCTCCACCTATCTCGCCGAGCGTGTCCGCCGCCTGCTCGACGACAGGCGGGCATGGAATGGTCTGCCGGAGCAGGTGCGCGACTGGCTGTCGCTGCAGAAGGACGTCTCGCGCGTCCCTGGTGTGCGCGAGCTGCTGGTCGAGACCTTTCCGCGCGGCAACAAGCATTATCTCATCTGCTATCCCTTCGAAGGCCGGCTTGCGCACCAGACGCTCGGCATGCTGCTGACGCGGCGGCTGGAACGGGGGCGCGGCTGCCCGCTCGGCTTCGTCGCCAATGAATATGCCGTGGCGATCTGGGGGCTGGGCGATGCCTCCTTCATGATCCGCAACGGCCAGCTCGATCTCGACGCGCTGTTCAGTCCCGACATGCTAGGGGACGATCTCGAAGCCTGGCTCGCCGAATCCGCGCTGATGAAGCGCACTTTCCGCAATTGCGCGCTGATCTCCGGCCTGATCGAGCGCCGCTTCACCGACGAGGACAAGAGCCGCCGTCAGGTGCTGTTCTCGACCGATCTCGTCTACGACGTCCTGCGCAAGCACCAGGCCGACCACGTCCTGTTGCGTGCCGCGCGCGCCGATGCCGCCACGGGCCTGCTCGATCTGCGCCGCCTCGGCGACATGCTCGCCCGCATCCAGGGCCGCATCACGCACAGGGAACTCGACCATGTCTCCCCGCTCGCGGTCCCTGTGATGCTGGAAATCGGCCGCGAGTCAGTCTATGGCGAAGCTGCAGACGAGCTCTTGGCCGAAGCCGCCGACGAGCTTGTCAAAGAGGCGATGTCGTAGAGAATTTGCCAGTGAGGCGCGCAGTACCATCCACACCGTCATGCCCGGGCCAAAGCGCGGAGCGCGTCTTCAACTGGAAGACCCGGGCATCCACGTCTTTGTCTCGGTGGCAAGAGCGTGGATGGCCGGGACGAGCCCGGCCATGACGGAGAACGGCGCGCTATCGATAACCTCAACGCGCACGCTGGATGTTGGCGGTGTGCCGTTTCACGCGGATCTCTCCGGCGCGCTGTTCTGGGAAGAGCAGCGCCTGCTCGTGGTCTCCGACCTGCATCTGGAAAAGGGGTCCAGCTTCGCCGCGCGCGGCGTGCTGCTGCCGCCTTACGACACGCTGGCAACGCTGAGTCGGCTTGCCGCGGTCGTTGCCCGCCATGATCCCCGCGTGGTCATCGCGCTCGGCGACAGTTTCCACGACCGCACCGCGCATGAACGGCTGACGGCGGACGATAGCGACGCCTTGGCCTCGCTTCAAAATGGCCGCGACTGGATCTGGATCTCAGGTAATCACGACCCCATGCTGCCGCGCGATCTCGGCGGCGCCGTCGCCGATGAAGTCGCGATCGGCCCGATCACCTTCCGCCACGAGCCGACTGGCGCGCACGGCGAGATCGCCGGTCATCTGCACCCGAAGGCGCGCGTCTCCGCGCGCGGCCGTTCGATGGAACGCCGCTGCTTCGCCTCCGACAGGATGCGCGCCGTGATGCCGGCCTTTGGCGCCTATGCCGGCGGCCTCAGCATCCGTGACGCCGCGTTCGCAAAAATCTTTCCGAAGAATGGCTTTGTCGCGCACCTGCTCGGCGACCGCCGCGTCCACGCCATCGCAGCGTCGCGGTGTTATTGAGACCCGCAGCGGCGCCAATCGGTTTGAGCGTCCAGCCACGTGCCGTCGCCTGCGGATGTGATCGAGCTGCGCTGGAACAAATTAAGAACACTTTAGCAAGTCTTTGATATATCATTGTGATTCGGCGTGCTGCCGACACAATATCTAGCGTCTGTCAGACCTTGCGAGGACTACATGTCCACCGTTGCCTTCGATCAATTTGCTCTCACCCGGATTGCCGATTTCGCGCGCTCGCTGTCGCGGCTGCATCAGACGGCGCGGCGATACGCGGTCGATGACGACCAGTTCGACCGCGAGTTCAACGCGGTGTGCCAGTCGATCTGGGGCTATACCATCGACGACATCAGCGACGATCTGTTCTCCACTGATGACCATCTGTTCCTCGACACGCTGGACGAAGCGCATGCGCGCATCTTCGCGGCCGAGCAGGGTTATGACCTCGTCGACGAGGCGGGCATGCTGACCGACTGGTGGGGTTTCTGCTGGATGATCCTGGCCGAGAAGCGCGGTCTCCTGACAGCGGAGAACCGCGCTGCCGCGCGCGCGGCGATCGAGGAGAAATATCTGGCGGCGCCGAACGTGATCGGGGTGATTATCGGAAGGTGACGCTCTCGCTCCTCATCCTGAGGAGCGCGCTTGCGCGCGTCTCGAAGGATGAAGGCCGAGTTGCAGCAGCAGGGCCTTCATGGTTCGAGACGCCGCGCAAGAGCGCGACTCCTCACCATGAGGATCATCAATCCAGTCCCACGCGCTTCGCCGGCTTTTGCGCCTGCGTCTGCGTCTTCGGCACTGTCACATCAGGCGGCGTCTCACGCACGATCTCCGTCGCCGCCGGCGCATCCGCTGCGACCGTATCGGCACGCACCGGAGCCACCTTCATCTCGCCGAGGCGGGCGCGGACCTGCGCGGTGAGGCCGGGATAGGAGGCGACCGGGGTGAATTCCGCAGTTTGGTCGGTGCCGAGGCGAACGCCGGTATAGGCGACGAGGCCATCGGAGGTCGCGATCACGTCGCCGGATTTCAGCGACGAATCCAGCGCGAGATCGACCGGGGCAAGACCAACCGGCTCGCGGCCATTGCAGGTGCAGTCGGCGCGCAGCGCCTTGCGATAGGCGTACGCGTTCTCGCTGTCGGCGTAACGCTCGCCGGTCTGTGAATAGGCGCCGTCGATGCTGGACCCGAAATAGACCTTTGTGGCGGTGGCGGGACAGAAGGCCTGACACATCTGCGCCGGCGAGACCATGCCGCGCATCAGCGGGAAATATTTGCCATCGCAGCTGCGCACGCAGAAAGCCGGGCCCGAGCCGGCGGCGGCCGAGCGTGTCGGCGGCACATATTGCGGGTTTGCGGGATTCTGCTGGCCGGTGAAGGGATCGTAGGAGGTTGCCTGCTGCGGCTGCGACCGCTGCAAGCCGCCGAAGAAGAAGTCGAACAGGCCTTCGGCCGAAACCGGGGCCGGGGTCGCCAGCATGGGAACCGCAAGGATGGCGGCTACGAGCATCGCGCGACGCTGCCGCCGCGTATGGGACAACTCTGTACGCAAGGATCACTCCACCCGACGCTACCGAACCGGCCAGGACCTTTCGAGGTCTCAGCACACGATTCACCATAATGCGCGATGGTAAATGAGCAGTTGCGCGGAGGCGGTTTCAAGACGAGGCGGTGACCTCTTTAAGGCCGGGCGCAGCTTTCACGGACGGCGTTGCTTCCGGGTCACGCCCAGGCATGACGACGGAAAATGTCTCGTCGTCTTACGCCTTCAGGAACTCCGACGCCTTGTACAGCGAGCGGAACGGCAGGCCGGCAGCACCGAACGTGTCGGTGGCGCCTTCCTCGCGGTCGACCATCGTCAGCACCAGCACCACATCGGCGCCGGTCTCGCGCACGGATTCAACCGCCTTCATCGCCGAGCCGCCGGTGGTGGTGACGTCCTCGACGATCACGACGCGCTTGCCCTCGAGCGTCTCGCCCTTCGGCAGCCCCTCGATGGCGAGCTTGGCGCCGTGCTCCTTCGGCTTCTTGCGCACGAAGAACGCTGCGATCGGATGGCCCTTGATCCAGGAGATCTGCGCCAGCGCGCCGGCAAGCGGCACCGCGCCCATCTCGAGCCCGCCGATGAAGTCGAGCTTGTCGTCCTTCAGCGCCTCATAGGTCAGCTCGGCGAGCAGGGTCGCGCCCTCCGGGTCGAGCATGGTCGGCTTCAGGTTGAAATAGAAATCGCTCTTGCGGCCTGACGCGAGCGTCACCTCGCCGCGGCCGAAGGAGCGCCGGCGGATGATTTCGAACAGGCGAGCGCGGGAGGCTGATTTCGACACGGCGGTCCCTCGGGAGCGTTTTTGGAGGAGGCGGAATTTATCCGCGACGGCCGCGACATTCCAGAGGGAGCGTCTCCCGTCAACAGGGATCGGTCATCCCGGTCCGCCGGTTGTGGGGTTGCAAACTTCTGGAGTAGTGGAGGGGCAAACCGCTACCAGGCCTCTTGGGGGAAGGACATAAGGCATGACCATCGAGCTGCACACCTGGAACACGCCGAACGGCCGCAAGATCTCGGTCGCGCTGGAGGAAATGGGGCTGCCCTACAAGGTGATCCCGGTGAACATCACCAAGGGTGAGCAGATGGCGCCCGAGTTCCTCAAGCTCAGCCCCAACAACAAGATCCCCGCGATCGTCGACCCCGAGGGACCGGACGGCAAGCCCGTCAGCATCTTCGAGTCCGGCGCGATTCTGCTTTATCTGGGCGAAAAGACCGGCAAATTCCTGCCGAAGTCGCTTGCGGGGCGCATCCCCGTTTATGAATGGCTGATGTGGCAGATGGGCGGCTTCGGGCCGATGCCCGGCCAGGTCCACCATTTCATCGCGCTCGAGAACGAGCAGGACCGCGCCTACGGCCTGAAGCGCTACATGGCCGAGACGCGCCGGCTCTACGGCGTGCTCGACCGCCGCCTCGATGGCCGCGACTTCGTCGCCGGCGACCTCTCGGTTGCGGATTTTGCCATCCTGGGCTGGGCCTGGCGTCACCCTCGCCACAAGGTTGAGCTGGCCGATTTCCCCAACGTCAAGCGCTGGTACGAAGCCCTGATGGCGCGCCCGGCCGTGAAGCGGGGCATGGACGCGAAGCTGGATTGATTGGCGCTCTTTTCTCTCGTACCCCGGACGCAGTGCAGCGCGCAAGCGATGCACTGCAGAGCCGGGGGCCCAGGAGCCGCTTGCTCGGGCGCTGGGTCCCGGCTCTGCGCAGCAGCGCAAGAGCGCTGCAGCGCGTCCGGGACACGAGAGCGCAGTTTGCGTTTCGACGCAACGCAGCCATGATCGCGCTCCATTGCGCGCCTCCCGCGACTTCGTCCATCATGCTTCTGTCCTCGTGGCAACACCGCGGGGCTTGGAGGAAACATGAAGAACAAGATCACCGGCCGCTCCGCCTTTCTCGCGCTGCTCAAGGACGAGGGCATCACGCACCTGTTCGGCAATCCCGGCACCACCGAGCTGCCGATCATGCACGCGCTGAAGGACCATCCCGATCTCACCTATGTGATGGCGATGCAGGAGAGCCTGGTGGTCGCGATCGCCGATGGCTATAGCCGCGCCTCCGGCAAGCTCGTCGCCTGCAACGTCCATGTCGCACCCGGGCTCGGCAACGCCATGGGCTCGCTCTACAACGCCCAGTTCACGGGCACGCCAATGATCCTGACCGCCGGCCAGCAGGAGCAGGGCCACGGCCTGATGGAGCCGGTGCTCTACGGCCCGCTGGTGCGCATGGCCGAGCCGCTGGTGAAATGGGCCGTGGAGGTGACGCGGCTGGAGGACCTGCCGCGCATCGTGCGCCGCGCCGCCAAGGTGGCGATGACGCCGCCGACCGGGCCGGTGTTCATCTCGCTGCCCGGCGACATCCTGAACAGCGAGGCCGGGATCGACCTCGGCCGCTCCACCCGCATCGACGCGCGCACGAAACCGTCGGACGAGGCGCTGAAGGCTTTTGCTGCGCACCTGCTCAAGGCCGAACGCCCCGTGATCGTCACCATGGACGAGGTAGTCAAGAGCGACGCGCTGAAGGAGGCTGCCGAACTCGCCGAGCTGCTCGGCGCGGCCGCCTACCAATCCTCGACGCCGTATGGCTCGCACTTCTTGTCCGAGAGCCCGAGCTTCGTCGGTACGCTGGCGCGCCTGCAAAAGGTCGCGCGCGATACGCTCGCGCCTTACGATCTGCTGATTGCGCTCGGCGGTGATCCCTTGCGGATGTCCGTCTATAGCGAGGTCGATGCGCTGCCGGACGGCCTCGGCATCGTCCAGGTCGGCCTCGCCGACTGGGAGATCGCCAAGAATTACGGCGCCGAGATTGCGCTCAAGGCGGACCTGAAGGAGACCCTGCGCGCGCTGATCCCGGTGCTGAAGGAGATGGGCGGCGCGGCCCTGGCGCAACGCGCAAGGCAGCGCCTCGCTGAAATCGCACCGAAGAACTGGACCGCGCGCCGCGCTGCGCTGGTCGAGCAGATCGGCAAGAGCGCCGGCCGTGCGCCGATCGATCCGGATTTTCTAGTGCTGCAGATGGTCGAGGCGATGCCTGATAACGCCATCCTCGTCGACGAAGGCCTCACCTCCAGCCGCCAGATCACAGCGCTGCATCCGCATCGCGACCGCTACGGCTATCATGGCCTTGCCTCCGGCGGCATCGGCTGGGGCCTGCCAGCCTCCGTCGGCGTGAGCATCGCCAATCCGGACCGGCCGGTGGTTTGCTTCTCAGGCGACGGCAGCGCGATGTATTCGATCCAGTCGCTGTGGACGGCCGCACATCACAAGCTTCCGCTCAACGTCGTCATCGCCAACAATGGCGGCTACCGCATCATCAAGCAGCGCCTGCTCGCCTTCCATGGTGACGACAATTATGTCGGCATGGACTTTGTGGATCCTCCGGTCGATTTCGCCGGCGTCGCCAAGGCGCTCGGCTGCGAGGCGATCAAGGTCAGCGATCCCCGCGAGCTGAAGACGACGCTGTCGTCGGCATTCAATCGGCCGGGAACCAAGCTGATCGAGGTGATGGTGGACGGGAAGGTGTAGGCGGCGCGCGCTTACCCACCGCCGTCATTGCGAGCGGAGCGAAGCAATCCAGAATCCCTCCGCGGTGACAGTCTGGATTGCTTCGCTTCGCTCGCAATGACGAGGAGGAGGCGGATTGCCTCCTCCGCCGCAAACAACTCGCGGCAGCGCTCTACCCCTTCTTCCCCACCCGATACCCCGCCGCCGGATGCGGCGCTCCGAGCCTTGCTCGGCCATCGCCGAACAGCTTCTCGCGCAGCGTGCCCTTCGCATATTCCGGCTTGTACCGGCCACGCCGGGTCAGTTCCGGCACCAGCATGTCGGCGATGTCCTCGAAATCGCCGGGTGAGATCGCGAACGCGACGTTGAGGCCGTCGACGTCGGTTGCCTCGAACCATTGCTCGATCTTGTCCGCAACCATCTCCGGCGTGCCGACCACGACAGGGCCGGCGCCGCCGATGCCGACATGCTCGATGACGTCGCGCACGGTCCAGATGCGATCAGGATCGGCGCGGGTGACGTTGTCCATCGCGCTGCGGCCGGCATCGTTCTGGACGTGGCGCACCTGCTGGTCGAGGTCGTAGCCGGAGAAGTCGACGCCGGTCCATCCCGACATCAGCGTCAGCGCGCCCTCGGGGCTGATATGGCGGCGGTAGTCGGCGTATTTCTCCTTCGCCTCGGCCTCCGTCCGGCCGAGGATGATCGTCATCATCGAGAACATCAGGATATCGGCCGGATTGCGGCCGAGCGCCGCGGCTTCCTGCCGGATCGCGGAGACGCGCGGCGCGATTACCTTGGCCGACGGTCCCGACATGAACACGCATTCGGCGTGGCGGGCCGCGAACTGCCGCCCGCGCGGCGAGGTGCCGGCCTGGTACAGCACCGGCGTGCGCTGCGGCGACGGCTCGCTGAGATGAATCGTGTTGTTGATGCGGTAGTTCGCGCCCTCATGGTTGACGCGATGAACTTTCGTGGGATCGGTGAAGGTGCCGCGCTTGCGGTCGCGCAACACCGCATCGTCCTCCCAGCTCCCTTCCCAGAGCTTGTAGACCACCTCCATGTATTCGTCGGCAATGTCGTAGCGGTCGTCATGCCCGGTCTGCTTGTCCTTGCCGGCGCCGCGCGCGGCGCTGTCGAGATAGCCGGTGACGACGTTCCAGCCGATCCGCCCCTCGGTCAGGTGATCGAGCGTCGACATCCGCCGCGCGAACGGGTAGGGCGGCTCGAATGACAGATTGCTGGTGACGCCGAAGCCGAGATTCTCAGTCACCGCCGCCATCGCCGAGAGTAGCAGCAGCGGCTCGTTCGACGGCGTCTGCGCTGCATTGCGCAAGGCCGCGTCAGGACTGTTGCCATAGACATCGTAGACGCCGAGCACGTCGGCCAGGAACAGACCGTCGAAACGGCCGCGTTCCAGCGCCTTGGCGAGGTCGATCCAGTAGGGCAGGCGGTTATATTCGGCGGTGCGGTCGCGCGGATGGGTCCACAGGCCCGGTGACTGGTGTGCGACGCAATTCATCGCAAATGCGTTGAGCCTGATCTGCTTCGCCATGATGGTCCCCGGGGCGCCCTGTACTGAGCGATCTTCGAATGGTAGATGTGCGCCTGAACTTGGCGACGTTCTTGCATATAGCTCGACCTTGGCAAGGCCAAAATCAGCAGCGCTCCAGCCCTTGGCAAGCCAATCTCAAGCGAGCAAGAACGAAATCCCAAGAACTTTCCAAGTCCCCGCCACTTTCGAAGGCCCACCCCTGTCGGGTAAGGTCCTTCGTATCAAAGTCTCGAAAAACAAGTCATGACCAGAGCCGACGCCATCACCCGCGCCCGTGAGGATTTCAAATCCGGCGCGTTCCTCACCGAGCTCGACCGCCGCGTCGCCTATCGGACCGAAAGCCAGAACCCGTCGCGCGGCGCGGAGCTGCGCGCTTATCTGGAACAGGAGATGCAGCCGGCCTTCGCCGCGCTCGATTTTACCAGCCGCATCGTCGAATCTCCGAGCGGCAAGGCGCCGTTCCTGTTCGCGGAGCATCAGGAGAGCGCCTCGGCGCCGACCGTGCTGATTTACGGCCATGGCGATGTCGTCGACGGCATGGAGGGCGAATGGCGCGATGGCCGCGATCCCTGGCGCACGACGACGTCAGGTATTCGTCTTTATGGCCGCGGCACCGCCGACAACAAGGGCCAGCACAGCATCAACATGGCGGCGCTCCGCGCCGTACGCGACGCCCGCGGCGGCAAGCTCGGCTTCAATGCCAAGTTCATCGTCGAGATGGGCGAGGAGATCGGCTCGCCTGATCTCGGCAAGGTCTGCGACCTCAATCGCGACGCGCTCAAGGCTGATCTGTTCATGGCCTCCGACGGGCCGCGCCTGTCGGCCGACCGTCCGACGCTGTTCCTCGGCTGTCGCGGCGGCATCCGCATCCATCTCGACGTAGCCTTGCGCGACGGCGGCCACCATTCCGGCAATTGGGGCGGCGTGCTCGCCAATCCCGCGACCATTCTGGTCAACGCGATCTCGACGCTGGTCGACGGTCACGGTCGCCTCCAGCTCGACGCGCTGAAGCCGCCGCGGCTCACCAACCAGATCCGCAGCTATCTTGCGGACGTGCAGGTGGTGCCGACCGAGGACGAGCCGGCGCTCGCGGAGAACTGGGGCGAGGAAGGTCTGTCGGCGGCCGAGCGGCTCTATGCCTGGAACACGCTGGAAGTGCTGGCGATGTCGTCGGGCAATATCGAGAAGCCGGCGAACGCCATCCCCGGCCACGCCAATGCCGTGCTGCAACTGCGGTTCGTGGTCGGCACCAAAATTGATGGGCTGATCGAGGCCATCCGCGCGCATTTGGTCGAGAAGGGCTTTCCGATGATCGAGGTCCGGGCGGCCCAGAGCTTCGCCGCCTCGCGCACCGATTTCGACAGCCCCTGGATCAACTGGGCGGCGGATTCCGTGAAGGAGACCACCGGCAAGGCGCCGGCGGTGCTGCCGAACTTCGGCGGCTCGCTGCCCAATGACGTGTTTTCCGAGATTCTGGGCCTGCCGACGATCTGGGTCCCACACTCCTATCCCGGCTGCTCCCAACATGCGCCCAATGAGCACATCCTGCTGCCATTGACCGAAGAGGCCTTGACGGTGATGGCCGGGCTGTTCTGGGATCTCGGGGAATTGCCGGGACCACTAAACAAGACCGCTAAGTTGAGCCGTTAACCTGAGCCGCGATCCCGTCGAAAGTCACATTCTATTTCGGTCCGATTTGTGCTTGCATCCGGCCGCATCATCCTGAAAGGGGAGAAAAAGTGAAACATATCCGTAGCATCGGCCTCGCGCTCGCCGCGACCTTCGCCGTCAGCCAGGCCGGAGCCCAGGAACTGACCGGCACGTTGAAGAACATCAAGGACACCGGCGCCATCACGCTGGGCTTCCGCGACTCCTCGATCCCGTTCTCCTATCTGGACGACAACCAGAAGCCCGTCGGGTTCGCGATGGACATCTGCTACAAGATCGTCGACGCCGTGAAGAAGGAGCTCAAGCTCGACAAGCTCGAGGTCAAGCTCAACCCGGTCACCTCGGCGACCCGCATCCCGCTGATGGCCAACGGCACGATCGACCTCGAATGCGGTTCGACCACCAACAACGCCGAGCGCCAGAAGCAGGTTGGGTTCACCAACACCCACTTCCTGACTGCGAGCCGCTACGTCTTCAAGAAGTCGAGCGGCCTGAAGTCTATCGACGACCTCAAGGGCAAGACGGTGGTCTCGACCGCCGGCACTACCAACATCAAGCAGCTCACCGAGGCCAACGTTGAGAAAAAGCTCGGCGCCAACATCATCCCGGCCAAGGACCACGCCGAAGCCTTTCTGATGGTCGAGACCGACCGCGCGGTCGCCTTCGTCATGGACGACATCCTGCTCGCCAGCCTCGTCGCCGGCTCGAAGAATCCGTCCGACTACGTGATCTCGAAGGACGCGTTCTCCAAGCCCGAGCCCTATGGCATCATGCTGCGCAAGGACGACGCGCCGTTCAAGAAGGTGGTCGATGCGGCGACCGCTGCGCTCTACACCTCCGGCGAAGGCCAGAAGATCTACGAGAAGTGGTTCACCCAGAAGATCCCGCCGAAGGGTCTGAACCTCAACACCCCGATCTCCGACGAGCTGAAGCACGAGTTCGCCAAGCCCTCGGACTCGCCGAATCCGGACGACTATAAGTAAGTCCCGATCCAGCCTTGGGATCAGAATGATGTCCGGTCACTCTTGACACCAGAGTGGCCGGACATTTGCATAGGCGCCCGGGACTTCTCTGAAGGGCGCGTTCGCGCGAGGGACACGTGAACTACAACTGGAACTGGGGAATCTTTTTCCAGCCGAACCCGATGGGGACCGGCACCTATCTCGACTTGCTGCTGTCGGGACTGGCGCTGACCCTGAAGACCGCGGCGCTGGCCTGGATCATCGCACTGGTCACCGGCTCGGTCGTCGGCGTGATGCGCACGCTGCCGTCGAGGGGCGCCTACTGGTTCGGCTTTTGCTACGTCGAATTCTTCCGCAACATGCCGCTGCTGGTGCAGCTGTTCCTGTGGTTCTTCGTGCTGCCGGAACTGCTGCCGAAGGAAGCCGGCCTGTGGCTGAAGCAATTGCCGAACGCGCCGTTCTGGACCGCCGCGATCGGCATCGGCTTCTTCATGTCGGCGCGCGTCGCCGTGCAATTGCAGGCGGGCATCGGCTCTCTGCCGCGCGGGCAACGGATGGCAGCGACGGCGCTCGGACTGACGACTGTGCAGGGCTATCGCTACGTGCTGCTGCCGATGGCTTTCCGCATCATCCTGCCGCCGCTGACCTCGGAGTTCCTCAACACCATCAAGAACACCGCGGTCGCGATCACCATCGGCCTGCTCGAGCTGACCGGACAGGCGCGCTCGATGCAGGAATTTTCGTTCCAGGTGTTCGAGGCCTTCACCGCCGCCACGATCCTCTACCTCCTCGTCAACGCCGTCGTCGTGACCGCGATGCGCTTCCTCGAGCGCTATGTCGCGATCCCCGGCTACATCACGGGGAAATAGCGCCATGTTCAGCAATTTCGATTTCGACGTCATCGTCCGCGCGCTGCCCTATCTGTTCTACGAGGGCATGAGCTTCACAGTGATGCTGACGGCGCTCTCTGCGGCCGGCGGCCTGATCTTCGGCACCGCGATCGCGCTGATGCGGCTCTCGGGCTACAAGACGCTCGGGCGCATCGCCGGCCTCTATGTCGACTTCATGCGCTCGCTGCCGCTGGTCCTCGTCATCTTCTGGTTCTACTTCCTGGTCCCGTATATCGGGCAGTGGGTGACCGGCGCCTCGCGCCCGATCACCGTCGGCGCCTTCGCCTCCTCGCTGATCACCTTCATCATGTTCGAGGCTGCGTATTTCTCCGAGATCATGCGCGCCGGCATCCAGTCGATCTCGCGCGGCCAGCCGGCCGCAGCCAGCGCGCTCGGCCTGAGTTACGCCCAGACCATGCGCTACGTCGTGCTGCCGCAGGCGTTCCGCAACATGCTGCCGGTGCTGCTGACGCAGACCATCGTGCTGTTCCAGGACACCTCGCTGGTCTACGTGCTGTCGATCACCGATTTCCTCGGCGCAGCCAGCAAGGTCGCGCAGCGTGATGGACGTCTGGTCGAGATGTATCTGTTTGCCGCCGTCGTCTACTTCACCATCTCCTGTGTCGCGTCGTTCGGCGTTCGCCGCCTGCAGTCGCGCATTGCCATCCTTCGCTAGGGCCCGTCATGATCGAAATCAGTCACGTCGATAAATGGTACAGCTCGACCTTCCAGGTGCTGACCGACTGCACCACCAGCGTTGCCAAGGGCGAGGTGGTGGTGGTGTGTGGTCCCTCCGGGTCCGGCAAGTCGACGTTGATCAAATGCGTCAACGCGCTGGAGCCCTTCCAGAAGGGCGACATCACCATCGACGGCATCAAGGTCAATAACCCCAAGACCAATTTGCCGAAGCTGCGTTCACGCGTCGGCATGGTGTTCCAGCATTTCGAGCTGTTCCCGCACCTGAAGATCATCGACAATCTCTGCCTCGCCCAGGAGAAGGTGCTGGGGCGGGCGCACGGTAAGGCGGTGACCAAGGGCATGGCGCTGCTCGACCGCGTCGGCCTGAAGGAGCATGCGCAGAAATTCCCGGCGCAGCTCTCCGGTGGCCAGCAGCAGCGCGTCGCCATTGCGCGCGCTCTCGCCATGGACCCCATCGCCATGTTGTTCGACGAGCCGACCTCGGCGCTCGACCCTGAAATGATCAGCGAGGTGCTCGACGTCATGGTCGACCTCGCGCGCGAAGGCATGACCATGATGGTCGTCACCCACGAGATGGGCTTCGCCCGCAAGGTCGCCAACCGCGTGATCTTCATGGACCGCGGCGAGATCGTCGAGGACGCCCCGAAGGACGACTTCTTCGGCAAGCCGCGCAGCGACCGCGCGCAGAAGTTCTTGTCGAAGATTCTGTCGCACTAATTCAGTCGTCATTCCGGGATGCGCCGAAGGCGCAGGCCCGGAATCCATAACCACCAGCCG
>NZ_LGHM01000048.1 GCF_001908185.1 Bradyrhizobium sp. AS23.2 | reverse complement strand
TCATTGAAAAAGGATGCCCCGGTCCCTCGTGGCGTTGAGTGGGCCGGGAATATCGTCTGCCGCCCGATCCTGGGTGGACTGCACCATCAATATGGCCGGATGTGATTTACGGTAGGCACAGGTGTAGCCCCGGGGTGTAGCCCCTGAGGGAATCCCATACTGCCACGCGATGCAGTATGCGGCAACACCGCAACCTCCCGACTCAGTTGGTCGCTTGCTTTGGACGACCGCGCAAATCGCCCGACCGATAGCTGCAACCCTCGTCTCGAAGTCTCAGGCTGCGGACCGTGAGAACCATTTCGCTTGCCACAAACAAAAAACGGATTATTATATAAACGACCGGTCGGATTATTATTTGGTATACGGAACGAGCTTCGGAGACCTTGCGATGAACCTGCTGGTCCGGCCTTCGGAATGGAACGAGTTGATCCGATCCGATCGGGTCCATGGCTCCCTTTACACCGATCCTGCGATCTTTGAATCCGAACTCCAGCGCATCTGGTACCGGACCTGGATCTATGTTGGGCATGAAAGCGAGGTGCCCAACGCCAACGATTATGTCGTCAAGTCGATCGGCCCCCAATCCGTGATCATGACGCGCGATGAGCAGGGCAAAGTGAACCTCCTGCTCAATCGCTGTTCGCACCGTGGCAATCAGGTTTGCTCGTACGATCGCGGCAACGCGCGCTCTTTTACGTGTCCCTTTCACTCATGGACCTTCGCCAACGATGGCCGCTTGGTCGGCTATGCCTTTCCGGACGGCTATGAGGGGCAGGACCGGTCCCATCTCGCGCTCGGGCGCGTCACACGGGTCGAGTCCTATCGTGGCTTTGTGTTTGGCTCGTTCGCAGCTGACGGGCCGACGCTGAAGGAGCATCTCGGGGGCGCGGCCGAAACCATCGATCGCCTGGTGCGCACCTCGCCGGAAGGCGAGGTCGAGATCACCGCGGGCTTCCTCAAACATCGTGTGAAGGCCAACTGGAAGTTTATCCTGGAAAACGAGTGCGACGGCTATCACCCGGCCTTCGTGCACACGTCGATTTTCGGCGTTGCCGACAGCATGATCGGCAAGCTCTACGGCGGCGCCTCGACCGCGCTGACCCGCGACTACGGCAATGGTCACACCGAGATCGATCTGCGGCCGGAATTCCGGAAACGCGCCCTGCCGATGAGCTGGTTCGGCACCAGCGAGGAGCGCCTGCCGGATTACACGGCACGGATGAAGGCGGCCTATGGCGATACCGCGGCTCGTGAAATCATGATCGATGGCACGCCGCATGTGATGATCTTCCCGAACCTGTTCATCGCCGAAATCCAGATGTTCGTGATCCAGCCGCTCGGCGTCGACGACAGCGTTCAGCACGTCACGGCGCTTCAGTTCAAGGGTGCGCCCGACCTCAACCGCCGCCTGCGGCAGCAGACCATGGGATCGGTCGGGCCGGCCGGCTTCCTGCTCGCCGACGATTCCGAGATGTACGAGCGTTGCCACCGCGGCGTGCTGGCGCGCAATCCCGAATGGGTGTTCCTCGGCCGCGGCGAGAAGCGCGAGCGTCAGGACGAGCTCGGCTTCAAGGTCGGCCACGTCACCGACGAGGTGCCGTCGCGCGGCATCTGGGCGCATTATCGCAAGCTGATGGAGGCAACCTGATGCTGTCGCGCGAGAGCAGCGCCACGCTGATGAGCGCCGTTACCGCCTTCCTCTATCGGGAGGCGCGGCTGCAGGACGAGCATCAATATGAGGCCTGGGAAAAACTGTGGACCGATGATGGCGTCTATTGGGTCCCGGCCAACGGAGCGAATATCGACCCGGAGCGGGAGATGTCCATCATCTACGACAATCGCTCGCGGATTGCGCTCCGCGTGCGTCAGCTCATGACCGGCAAGCATTTCACCCAGACACCGCAGTCGAATTTGCGCCGGCTCATCTCCAACATTGAGCTGATGGACGAACAGCCGGATAGTGATATCGCGGTCGCCAGCAACAGCCTGATCTTCGAATCGAGCCTGCGCGACGATACGCTGTGGGCCGCCCGCAACGAGTATCGGCTGCGCCATGTCGAGGGCGAATTGCGCATCGCTTACAAGAAGGTGGTGCTCGTCAACAATGCCAAGGCGATCTACACGCTGTCGTTCCTGGTCTAGGAGAGGTCTCGCGCCATGATCGACAAGGGACCCGTTCTGCTCGACATCGACTGTGGCATCGCCCGCCTGCGTCTCAACCGGCCCGATGCCGCGAACGGGATGAGCGTCGAGCTGCTCAGCGCGCTCTGCGAAGCCATCATGGTCTGCCACGGGCATCCCGGCTTGCGCGTCGTGCTACTGAGCGGTGAGGGCGCCAATTTCTGTGCTGGCGGCGATGTGCGCGCCTTTGCATCAAAGGGCGAGAACCTGCCGGACTATATCCGCCAAGCCACGGCCCACCTCCAAAATGCGGTCACAGGCCTATTGCGCCTCGAAGCGCCCGTCATCGCTTCCGTGCAGGGCTTTGCGGCCGGCGGCGGCGGCTTCGGTCTCGTCTGCGCGTCCGATATCGTCGTCGCGGCGGAATCCGCGAAGTTCCTCGCGGGTGCCACGCGCGTGGCGATGGCGCCGGATGCCGGTGTGTCGGTCACGTTGTCGCGCCTCGTCGGCCTGCGCCGCGCGATGTCGATACTGCTGACCAATCCGGTGATCCCGGCCGCGGAAGCACTCCAGATGGGGATCGTCACCAAGGTCGTTCCCGATGGTGAGCTCGCTGATGCCTCGATGCTCCTGGCGCGCGAGCTCGCGGCCGGCGCGCCCAAGGCGCTTGCTGCGACCAAGCGCCTGGTCTGGGCGGGCACCGGGACGAGCATCGAGCAGTGTCTGTCGGAAGAAGCGCGCACCGTCTCCGAACTGTCAGGCATGTCGGATGCGCGCGAGGGTCTTGCGGCCGTGATCGAGCGGCGCAAGCCCGTCTTCACGGGACGCTGAGGCGTGGCCGGGCCCCTGCCATTCGGATGCCTCGACGGTCGCCGCGCTTTCGTGTCCGGCGGCGCGCGGGGTATTGGAGCCGCGATCGCGCGGAACTTTGCCGACGCGGGCGCCCACGTGGTGATTGCAGATCTCGATCCTGTTCCGGCCTCCGAACTGTCGCGGCAGCTCGGCGCGGTGGCGGCAAAGGTCGACGTCGCCGACGCAATTGCCGTGCAGGCGGTCGTGGCACAGCACGGGCCATTCGACATCCTCGTCAACAATGCGGGGATCGATCAGCACGCTTTCTTCACCGAGACCTCACCGCAGGACTGGGCCAGACTCATCGCGGTGAATCTCACCTCCGTGCTGGCCTGCACCCACGCCGTCTTGCCGGCGATGCAGGCGGCGCGGTTTGGCCGCATCATCAACGTCACATCGGAAGCGGCCCGGCTCGGCTCCAGGGGAGGCTCGGTCTATTCCGCCGCCAAGGGCGGCGTGATCGCCTTTACCAAGAGCATGGCGCGCGAGAACGCACGCTATCGCATTACTGCGAATGCGATCGCGCCCGGACCGATCCGCACGCCGATGCTGGAGCAGGCGGTCGCCGCTGGCGGCGACAAGATCTTGCGCGCGATGACGGATGCAACCCTGCTTGGCCGCCTCGGCGAGCCGGAGGAGGTCGCAGCTGCTGCGCTGTTCCTGGCATCCGACCAGGCCGCCTACATCACGGGAGAGACGCTGGGCGTATCCGGCGGCATGGGGATCGGCGGTTGAGATGAACGAAGCGGCCAGCGATATTGCCGCGAGCCCGGTCGATCGTGCGATCGAGCGCCTCCGGTCGATCTATCGCAACTGGACGCGTGATACGTCTGTCGAGCAGATGCGCCGCGATTGGGAGGAGGCCTTCGCCGGCTGCTCGGTGCCGGTGACGTGTCGCCAGGTGTCTGCCGGCGGCGTGGACGGCGAGTGGATCGCGCCGGCCGCCGCACCGCCGGACAAGGCGATCCTCTATCTCCACGGCGGCGGCTTCCGCATCGGCTCCATCGCCTCGCATCGCGACCTGATCGCACGGATTGCGCAAACCAGTCGCTGCCGCGTCCTGGCGATCAACTACCGTCTGGCGCCCGAGCACCGCTTTCCGGCCGCGCTGGACGATACGCTGACCGCTTATCGATACCTGCTGGATCAGGGCTTGCGGCCGGCCGACATCGCGCTTGCGGGAGATTCGGCCGGAGGCAACCTTGCGCTCGCCGCCATGCTGGCCTTGCGCGATCGCGGCGAAACGCTGCCGGCAGCCGCTGCACTGATGTCACCGTGGACGGACCTCGCCGCGAAGGGTGCCAGCTATGAAAGCCGGGCCAAGGCCGACCCGATCCATCAGCGTGCGATGATCCTTGCGCTGGCGAAGAACTATCTCGGCGCTGATGGCGATCCGCGCCACCCGCTGGCCTCGCCGCTCTATGCCGGTCCGTCCGGTTTGCCGCCGTTGCTGATCCAGGTCGGCGACCGCGAGACCGTGCAGGACGATTCAACTGCGTTCGCAGCCAAGGCCAAAGGTGCCGGCGTGAACGTCGAACTCCAGGTCTGGAGCGGCATGATCCACGTGTTCCAGATGTTCGCGGAGATTCCACAGGCCTGCGAAGCCCTGACGGAGCTTGCAATGTTCTTGCGCAGACATCTTCACATCGATGACGGGAGACCAGCACAATGAACGTCATGACGTCTGGTCCCCGCCAGTCGGCCGAAGCTGACTTTCATTTCTCGGAGCAGTCCAATCTGCCCGAGGAGCTCCGCATGCTGCGCGAGCAGGTGCGTCGCTTCGTCGAGAAGGAGGTGGTGCCACATGGCGAGGCCTGGGAGCGCGAGGGCAAGATCCCGCGCGAGATCTTTCGCCGCATGGGCGCGCTGGGCTTTCTTGGTATGCGCCACGCCGTCGAATATGGCGGCACCGACATGGGGCCGCTGGCGTCGATGGTGTTTGCCGAGGAGTTGGGGCGTTCCAGCTTCGGCGGCTTCACCTCGTCGACGCTCGTGCACACCGACATGTCGGCGGTGCACATTTCGCTGCGCGGCACGCCCGAGCAGAAGCAAAGATATCTGCCTGCCATCATCCGCGGCGAGACCATCTGCTCGATCGCGGTGACCGAGCCGGATGCGGGCTCCGATGTCGCGGGCCTGAAGACACGCGCGATCCGCGACGGCGAGGGATGGGTGATCAACGGTTCCAAGATGTTCATCACCAACGCGGTTTATGGCGACATCCTGATCGTCGCCGCCCGCACCGATCCGCACGCCAAGGGCAGCCGGGGAATTTCGCTCTTCATCGTCGAACGCAACACGCCGGGCATCGCGGTGACCAAGCTCGACAAGCACGGCTGGCTCTGTTCCGACACCGCCGAAATCGCCTTCGCGGACGTTCGCGTACCGGCCAGCGCCCTGCTCGGAGAAGAAAACAAGGGCTTCTACGGCATCATGGAGACCTTCCAGAACGAGCGCATCTGTATCGGCGGTATCTGCGCCGGCGAATCCGCCAAGGCGATCGAGTTGACGGCAAACTATGTGAGGACGCGGCAGGCCTTTGGCGGGCCGCTTTGGAACCAGCAGGCCGTGCGGCTGAAGCTCGCCCAGCTCGCGGCCAAGGCGGCGGCCGCGCGCCAGCTCGCCTATCACGCCGCCGAGCTTGCCGCCGCGGGACAGCCCTGCCTGCGCGAAGTGTCCATGGTCAAGGCCCTCTCACCCGAGGTGCTGCACGAGGTCGTGCATGGCTGCCTGCAGCTGCACGGCGGCAGCGGCTTCATGCGGGGGACGCCGATCGAGCGCATGGTCCGGGATGCGCGTGTGCTGACCATCGGCGGCGGCGCCACCGAGGTCATGCTGGAAGAAGTCGCGAAGCGGCTGTAGCCGGGCGATTTGAACGGGAGCAAGAGACATGCCGAAGACTCGTTCAGATATCGCTCGCCTGCTTTATACGGCGCTGACTGTCGGGAACAAGGAGCAGCTCGAGATGCTGCTTCACCCGGATTTCGTTGGCGAGATCGCGGAAGGGATGCCGTTCGGCATCGGAGGCCGGCACGAGGGCCCCTCTGCGATGCGTCGCAGCGGGTGGGGAGCAATCGCCCGGCATTTTGCTGCACGTGCCGAACCAGAGCGCTTTCTTGAGGTCGGAGAGGCTTGTCTGCTTGTGACAGGTCGGTACCGTGGCGAGGGAAAGCATGGAGGAGGCCCTCTCGACGCTTCCTTTGCGCATCTCATCACATTCGAGGGTGAGCGCATCACGCGCCTCGAGCAATATACCGACACCGCTCGCTGGCATGATGCCGCGGGCCCCTTCAAGACCGTCCTCCTCGAGATCGCAGACGGCATTGCAACTCTTCGGCTCAATCGTCCGGACCAGGGTAATGCCATCAATGAGGAGATGGCCGCGGATCTGGACGATGCTTCGGCACGAATGACCGAAACCTCCGGTTTGCGCGCCGTCCTGATCGCAGGGAACGGGAAGAATTTTACCATGGGCGGCGATATCAATCTTTTCGCCGGTACACCGCAGGCCGAGTTGCCGGGCAAGCTTCGCCGCATGATCGATGGATATCATCGCGCTATAGACCGCCTGACAGGCATAGATGCACCGGTCATTGCGGCAGTGCGTGGCGCCGCCGCGGGAGGCGGGTTGGGCCTTCTCTACGCCGCAGATATCATATTCGCATCCACTGATGCGCGTTTTGCTCTCGGATATGGCGCGCTGGGGTTGACGTCTGACGGCGGCAACACCTGGTTCCTGCCGCGGATGGTTGGCATGCGGCGGGCGCAGGAGCTGTTCTTGCTCAATCGCCGCCTGACGGCGCAGGAGGCCCTGGAATTCGGCTTGGTCTCGCGTCTCGTGCCGGACGACTCCGTCGAAGCGCAAGCAATGGCGGTCGCGAGGGAACTGGCGGCGGGGCCGACGCAGGCCTTTGGTGCCATGCGCCGTATGTTGCGGCAGTCTTTTGAATCAAGCCTCGGCGCCCAGCTCGAAGTCGAATGTGAATCCATCGTTGCCGCGAGCCGCTCTGACGATGCACGCGAGGGCATCGCCGCATTCGCATCCAGGCGCCGGCCTGCTTTCAAGGGGAAATGACCGGGGGCTGCCCCGGTCATCTGTCGGCGGCCTTCACTTGACCGGTTTGAAGCTCATCGTAACCGCATCGGCCTGCATGATCTGCAGTTTCTGGTTCGAGAAGCGAACGCCGGGACCGAAGCTCACCGGGGCCATCACGCCGGTCTCGACGTTCTTGGTCTTTTCCAGTTCGCCGATCGTGCAGGCCCAGGTCGGCTGCTTGCCGCAGCGTTCGATCGCCGCGATCAAGACTTTCGCGGCGGCATAGCCGGTCATGGTGTAGCGGTTGATGCCCTTGAACTCGGCCTCCGACACCAGCGGTTTGGCCTTCTCGAGGAATGCCTTGCCGGCTTCGCCCGCGAAGGGCTCGACATAGTCGACCGCATAGATACCGTCGCCAGCCGGCCCCATCAGTTTGAGCACTGGCTCGATGCGGCCGGGCCAGAAGATGCCGGTCACCGGCTTGACGTTGAGTTTCTCCAGCTCCTTCATCATCGCGATGTTCTCCGCAATGATGCCGCCGGCGAGGAAGACTTCCGCGCCGGACTCCTTCAGCTGGAGCATGTCGGACGAAAAGTCCTGCTGGCCCTTCTTGTAGTTGCCGCTATAGACGACGTTCAGCTTTTTCGACTTAACCACTGAATCGAAGCCATCACGCACGGTAATGCCGTAATCGTCATCCTGCGTGATCAGGCCCCATTTCTTGCCGGGGTTCTTCTCGGCGAGGTAGTTGACGAGGTGGATGATCCCTTCCTCGTAGGATTGGCCGACCACGAACACGTTCTTGCGCGGCGGCTCCCACAGAAGCTTGACGGGTGCGACGTCGATCACGGTCGGAATGCCCGCCTTCTCCAGCACAGGCATCACGGCGATCGACTGGCCGGAGCCGGAGATGCCGAGCATGGCGAACACCTTGTCGACCTCGATCACCTTCTTGGCACCCTGGATGGTGCGCGCGCTGACATAACCATCGTCCTCCAGCACGTATTTGATCTTGCGGCCGTTGATCCCGCCGGCATTGTTGATCTCCGCGATCGCGATCTTGTGGCCGATCGAGGCGGCTACGCCGAGCAGCGCCGGCGGTCCGGTCAGGGGCTCGACGTCGCCGATCAGGATCTCGGTGTCGGTGATGCCGGGGTCGGCGGCACGCGCGCTGCCGCTGCCGGCCAGCAGGGTCGTCGCGAGCAACAGCGACGCAGTCGTCAGATGATTTTTCATTTCTGTCCTCCCTCCAGTATTGGTTTTGTCAGTAACGCAGCGGCCAGTTCACCCATGCGCGTCTGATGTCGTGCCAGGCGCCGACCAGGCCGCGCGGCTGAAAGCGCAGGAACAGGATGATGACGAGGCCGTAGAGCATGCTCTTCAGCTCCTGCGCGCCTGTGGTGAACACCGCGTCGATCTGGGCGCTGAGCACGCTGAAAACGAGGCGCGTTGCTTCCGGCAGCAACACGATCAGGATGGTGCCGAGCACGGCGCCAAGTGCCGAACCGAGCCCGCCGACGATCAGGATCGCCAGTGCCTCGATCGAGAGCAGGAACGGAAAGCCTTCGACGCTAACAAAAGACAGATATATGCCGTAGAGCGCGCCGGCGATGCCGGTGATGAAGGCGGACGTGACGAAGGCGAACAGCTTGTAGGCGTGCAGGTTGATGCCCATGACGCGCGCCGCGGTGTCGTTGTCGCGGATCGCCACGAAGGCGCGGCCGACCCTGGAGCGGCGGATGTTGAGGGTTGCAAGCAGCGTCAGAATGGCGACGACGAGGCAGAGATGCGTGAACGCGGCGTCGCTCTCGAAGCTGATGCCCAAAATCTCCGGCCGCTGCACCGCGATGCCGCGGGCGCCGTTGGTCAGCCAGCGCATTTCCAGGATCACGGTGTTGATGATGAAGGAGAAGGCGAGCGTCGTGATGGCGAGATAAAGGCCCCTCAGGCGCAGCGACGGCGCGCCGACGATCAGGCTCGCCAGCGCCGGGACAATGCCGGCACCGAGGAAGCCGACCAAAGGGGGCATGTGATACTTCGACACCAGGACCGCATAGGCATAGGCCCCGGTGACGAGGAAGCCGACATGGCCGAGCGAGATCAGGCCGGTGTAGCCGGTGAGGATGTTGAGGCCGAGCGCGCCTGTCACCGTGATGAGGATGATCGTCAGGAACGACAGGGCGTAGGCGTTCAGCGCATAGGGCGCGGCGACGAGCGCCAGGACAAGAACGACCGACCACAGCCAGACCGGCGGGGAATCCATCAGTGCGACGAGTTCGGCGTAGGTCTGCTTGTAATCGCCTGTGCGCATCGCCTTAGACCCTTTCGATGTCGCGTTCGCCGAACATGCCGAACGGGCGGATCATCAGGACCACGATGATCATCGCAAAGCCCGCGATCTCCTTCATGCCGGAGCCGATATAGCCGCCGGCGAGATTCTCAACGATGCCGATCAGGAGGCCGCCGAGGCCGGAGCCGAGCACGGCGTCGAGCCCGCCCAGGATGGTTGCCGGAAACGCCTTGAGTCCGAGTTGGAACATCGTTGGCGACAGATCGTAGGACAGGGCGAAAAAAAACTCCGCCGATCCCGGCGATGACGGAGGAGGCGGCCCAGGCCAGGGCGTGGATGCGGGTGGCACTTATGCCCATCAGCAGGGCGGTGCGGTCGTCGGCCGCGACGGCGCGCATGGCGACCCCCATCTTGCTGTAACGGATGAAGGCCCAGATTGCCGCGAGAAGCACGAGCAGCGTCGCGATGACGGCCATCTGGCCGGTGCGGACGCCCATTCCGCCAAACCGGACGATCTCGCGGCCCATGGCGACGTCGAGGCCGTGCGGGTAGGCATCCCAGATGAAGTTGATTGCGGAGCGCAGGATCACCGCGAGGCCGATCGTGACCATGACCGTCGCAAATACGGGCTCGCCCAGCATCGGCCGCATCACGACGCGCTCGATGACGAGCCCGAGCAGGATGGCGCCGAGGATTGCACCGAACGCGACGACGAACACGTTGCCGCTGACGGTCGTTGAGATGGTCCAGGCGATGTAGGCCGTGATCATGGTCATCTCGCCCTGGGCGAAATTGACTAGCCCGGTCGATTTGTAGATGACGGCAAAGCCCATCGCGATCAGGCCATAGATCGCGCCGATTGCGAGGCCTGAGATCAGGAGCTGAAGGAGATACTGCATTCAGCCCTCCGCCGGGTAGATGATGGCAAGCTCGCGCGCAAACTTCTTCTCGATCATGGCGCGGCGCACCTTCTGCGTTGCGGTCAGCTCGCCGTCGTCATGGTCGAGCTCCTTCTCGAGGATCGCAAACCGCCTGATGTTCTCGACCCGGGCAAAGCGCTTGTTGGTGTCGTTGACGATACGCTCGACCAACTCGTGCACTTCGGGAAGCTGTGACAGCGATTTGTAGTTGGTGTAGGCGAGCGCGCGGTCGCGTGCCCAGCGTCCGACATTGTCGTAGTCGACCTGGATGATGGCGCCGAGGAACTTCTTGGCTTCGCCGACCACGATCGCTTCCTTGACGAACTCGGAATCCTTCAGCGCGTTCTCGATCTCGGATGGCGCGATGTTCTTGCCGCCGGCGGTGATGATGATGGCTTTCTTGCGATCGACCACGGCGATCTCGCCATTGTCGAGCACCTCGACGATGTCGCCGGTGCGCAGCCAGCCGCCAGCCTCGAGCGAAGCGGTCGAGGCCTTCTCGTCGAGGAAATAGCCCTTGAAGACCCCGGGGTTGCGCAGAAGGATCTCGCCGTCGTCATCGAGCCTCCATTCCGTCTGCGGAAGTGGTAGCCCGCAGCCGCCGATCCGGTGATGATCTGCTATCTGGATGAAGGCGACGCCACCGCTCTCGGTAAGCCCATAGCCCTGCGACACCGGACGGCCGATGATGTCGAAGAAGCGCAGAGTCTCGGGCGAAATCGATGCGCCCGCGCAAAGCCGATGGCGGCTATAGGCGAAGCCGAGATGGCGCTGAAGATTGCGGAACATCAGCAGATAGAGCAAGCCATAGGCGGCCAGATCGAGCAGGCCTTCCTTTCCGGCCTGCCGGCGGTCGGACAGTTTGCGGCCCCAGGCGAGGCAAGCCCTGGTCAGGCGTTGCCGAATCTGGCCGCTTTCGCCGAGCTTGAACAGGAAGCCCTGCTGCAGCTTTTCGTAGATCCGGGGCACGCCGACGAAGAAGGTCGGCGCGATCTCCCGGATGTTGATGGCGACCGTGTCGATCGATTCAGCGAAGCTCACGGTGCCGCCAAGCACGAGATGCGTCACCATGCCGTAGCATCGTTCGGCAACATGGCACAGGGGAAGATAGCTCACCGCCTCGAACGGCTTGTCGGCGATCCCGACGGCTTCGGCATAGGTATAGGCGGCGTAGACGAGATTGCGGTGGGTGAGCATCGCACCCTTGGGCGGGCCGGTGGTGCCCGACGTGTAGACGAGGATGCAGACATCGTCGGGCCCGCCTTGTGAGATCATGCGGTCGAGCGCCGCATTCGCGTCGGGATTCTCGCGCACATAGGCGAGGCCACGCTGGCACAGCGCCTCGAACGACATCAGCGTCGACTGGCGGTAGTGCCGCAACCCCTTCATGTCGATGCAAACGATAGCCTCGAGACCCGGCAGGCCGCCGTTGTTGGCCATGGCGTCCAGCACCTTGTCGGTCTGCTCCTGGTCACCGGTGACGACGACGCGGGCGCCCGAATGCTTGACAATATATTGGAGCTCCATCCACGGATTGGTCGGATAGATGCCGACGGCGATCGCTCCGATCATCTGCGTGCCGAGATCGGCGTAGAACCACTCAGGCGTATTCTCGCCGGCGATAGCGACGCGATCTCCCGGCTTGATGCCGAGCGACAAGAGGCCCAGCGCGACCGCCCGCGCCGTCTCGTAATAATGCCGCCAGGAATAGGGATTCCAGATTCCATAGTCCTTTTCGCGCAAGGCCCGCGCATCGCCATGCATGGCCGCGCGCTGGCGCAGCATTTGCGGAATCGTGACGGCGGCATCGCGGAGCGAAGCGCGGAAGGTCGCCGCGTCCGTCGTGGGCGCGCTGCGGGCGGCGTTTGCCCGGAGTGGTGGAAGCGTGGAGCGGAGGCTATCGAGCGTCGACATCACGACCCCGCCTTTGCAATTGGGCTGGCGCGCTGGCCGCCGAGATAGGCTTCGGCGACGGCCGGGTCGTGCCTGACCCGATCGGGGGTGCCTTCGGCGATCTTGCGACCGAAATTGAGCACGTGGACGCGATCGGAGATATCCATGACGATCCGCATCTCGTGCTCGATCATCAGGACGGTAATGCCGAGCTCGTCGCGGATATCGAGCACGAAACGGGCGATGTCCTCGGTCTCCTCCTGGTTCATCCCGGAGACCATCTCGTCGAGCAGCAGGATCTTTGGCTCCGAGGCGAGCGCGCGCGCAAGCTCGACGCGCTTCTGCTGGCCATAGGACAGCGCCCCGACGATCGCGTCCCTGACATGCTCGATCTCGAGGAATTCGATGATGTGCTCGACTCGTTGCCGCGCTGCGATCTCCTCGCTGCGGGTGCGGCCGAAGAAGATCACCGCATCCAGCACGTTGGAGCGCAGATGGGTGTGTCGGCCGGTCAGGATGTTTTCGACCACGGTGCCGTGTTTGAACAGCGCGAGGTTCTGGAAGGTGCGGCCAATTCCGGCGGCGGCGAACCGCCAGGGCGAGATGGACGAGAGGTCGATACCGTCGAAAACCATGCGGCCGCCGCTCGGCCGCAGCACGCCCGAGATCATGTTGAAGAGGGTGGTCTTGCCGGCGCCATTCGGCCCGATCACGCTGCAGATCTCGCCCGGGGCAACCGTGAGGCTGACATCGGCGACCGCCTGCAGACCGCCGAAGCGCTTGCTGAGGTTCTCGACGGTGAGGAGCGCGGTCACGACAGCCACCGCTTGCGGCGCTTGTAATGCTTGACCTCGCGCAGGCTCTTGCGGTCGCCCGAGGAGATCCCGAGGTAGAACTCCTGGACGTCCTCATTGGCGGTGAGTTTTTTGGCGGTGCCGTCGAGCACGACGCGGCCGGTCTCGAGAATGTAGCCGTAGTCGGCGATGTCGAGCGCGCGCTGGGCGTTCTGCTCGACCAGCAGCACCGTCATCTTCAACTCGTCGCGCAGGCGGACGATCACTTCATAGATGCGATCGATGATCAGCGGCGCGAGCCCGAGCGAGGGCTCGTCGAGCGCGAGGAGGGAAGGATCGGTCATCAAGGCGCGGCCGATCGCGAGCATCTGCTGCTCCCCGCCGGACATGTAGCCTGCGATCTGATCGCGCCGCTCGTAGAGCCGGGGGAACAGCACGAATACCTTGTCGCGGCGCTCTCGCGCATCCGCGCTGGTTTTGGTGTAACCGCCCATCTGCAGATTCTCGTCGATCGTGAGTGCAGCAAACACGCGGCGGCCCTCGGGCACCTGCACGATGCCGCGGCGCACCAGCTCGTCGGGCGGCAACCGATGCACGTCCTCCCCGCGGAAGCGGATGCTGCCGTTCTCGATCACCCCTTCTTCGGTATAGAGGATGCCGGACATCGCCTTGAGCAGCGTTGACTTGCCGGCGCCATTGGAGCCGAGCAGGGCGACGATGCCCCCCTCCGGCACAGCGATCGAGACGTCGCGGATCGCCTCGATCGCATTGTCGTAGACGATCCGGATGTTGCGGAATTCGAGCAGGCAATCCGGCGCCGGCGTGGCCTGCGGTGCGGTGGAACATGTCGGGATCGGTAGAGTGGTCGGCATCGCTTAGACCCGGCTCGCTTGGGCGACGGGCGACCGCGCGGCAAGGATGGCGTCGGTCACGATCTTCGCCGTTTCGGCACAGGCCTGCGTGCCGCCATTGCCATACTGCTTGACCGCATCGCCGACGCACCAAAGCCCCTCGATGCCGGTCTCTCGCGGCAGATCGTAGCCAGCGCAGCTCCGTTGCGCCGGCCAGTCGTCGCGCATCACGCGGATCGAGAGGATCTTGGCCTGATCGAAATTGCCGAACTGCTCGCGCAGGTCGGAGAACGCAAGCGCAATCTCGGATTCGGAGTCGAAATCGCCGAGCGCGGGGACAGGCACGGCATAGGCGACGTAGAGATGCCAGCCGGGTGGCGCGAGTTCGGGGCAGGTGGCGGCGAGGTTGGCCATGTTGCAGAGCCGCCGCGTCCTGCCGAAGGTGACAATGCCCGGATGATCCACCAGCGGCTCGCGGCTGGCGATGTTGATGACGATATTGGCCGCCGGGCGAAGGCCGTTCCTGACTTGCGTTACGTAGTCGGCGGGGAATGCGGCTTCACCGGCGAGCGCGACCGTTGCTTTCGGTCCGGCATTGCTGATGACGAGGTCGGTAGCGATCCGCACGAGCGCGCCGTCCCGACGAACCGTGACGCCGGTGATGCGGCCATTCGCGATGTGGATTTCGGTGGCTGGGGTGCCGAGCCATACGTCGCCGTTGCGTCTCACCGCCGTCGCAAGGCTGTTCCAGACGCCGATCGTTCCTTCCGGGCAGAAGCCGAACTTCTTGAAGGCGCCCTTGCTGGTGAAATAGGTCAGGAACGCGCGGGCCGGCAGCTCGGCAGCATTGCAGGCAAAGATCGCCGCACACAGATTGCGGAAGAGGGCATGCACGGTTGCGTTGCTGGTGTAGCCCTTCAGCCAGTCTTCGGTGGATTGTCGGCCGTCAGGCAGGTTGCCCGAGCGTGCGTCTGCGAATTTTTCAAGGATGCGCGAAGCCTGTTTGGTCAACTGTCCGAGCAGGAGCGACCAGCCGCCGCGGCCGACGTCGATCAGCCGTCCGTCGATGAAGAAGGAACTCGCGGGCTCCGGCGCACGGATGTTGAGGGGGACGCCGACAGTTCGGAATGTCTCTTCGAAGACGCCGCCGAACTCGATCGCGATCGCGCCGATATTGACCTTGAAGCCCTCGATCTCCTCAGTCGAGGCGCGACCGCCGAGGCGATCGTGGTCGTCGACCAGCACCGTATAGAGCCCGGCGTGAGCCAACCGCGCCGCAGCGCACAACCCGCCGGCGCCGGCTCCAATCACGACAGCATCGATCTTTCGACTGTCCACGGAACAACCTCCCTCGATGCCGCTGGGTTGCTCCCCGCGTGCGTGAACTGCTTGCCCGTGAGGACAGAGGATATTATAATCCGACCGGCCGTTCAAATTATTTTTTGATCTAGATCAAATTTGGGCGGTCAAGTCGAAGAGTTCTGGTGAAATGGCGTGGGCGAGCCCAGCGTGTTGCGCGCACCAGTAGTATAGAGGGACGCGAGTCGTCGGATCCGGCGGCGCCGATACTTGACGAGAGAGGCGATATGGCGCGGACGCGCTCGGAGAATTACGACGATATCCAGCGGGGAATTCTTGTCGCGGCGCGCGGCCTCTTCGCAAATCAAGGCTACATGCGTGCCTCGATTGCCGACCTGGCCGAGGCGTGCAAGCTCTCGCGCGGTGCGCTGTACCACTACTTCGACTCCAAGGAAGCGATACTGTTCGCGATCCTGGACGAGCACGTGCATCAGATGATCGTGGATGTGGAGACCGCAATTGCGAACCACTCCTCGACTCTCGATCAATTCCGCGCCGCTATTCGCGCCATTGTCGATCTCAATGCGCGCTCGCCGCAGGAGCAGCGCCTGATCCTCAACGACCTGACGTTCCTCGGCGAGGATGACCAGCAAACGATCAAGTCGCTCGAACGGCAGATCGTCGATCTGATAACCGGTCTTATTGTCCAACTCGACAACAAGGGCAAAATCGTCAAGCGGACCAAGAAGATCTACGCGATGATGCTGTTTGGCACTCTCAACTTCAGCCACACCTGGTACGATCCCAAGGGTGGGATCGGTCCTGCCGAGTTTGCCGACATGGTCGTTGACCAGTTTCTGCACGGCATCGCAAGCTCTGGATCCCTCAAGGCCCTTCGCGCAGCGGATGCGCAGCGTTCGTGAGCGACCGCCGGGTGCCAGCCCGGAGCGCGCCCGTCATTTGGCCGTACTGATCAATTGTCGCCTCTCCTGAATTGACCACATGGCGCGGAGCGTCGCGTCGCTGCAATTAATTGACCGTCTGTCCGGATTATATTATAGCGCATCCGGGAGCGAACTTTGCCAGGGTGAGAATATGGGTCACGCGTACGTCTTCGACGCCGTCCGAACGCCTCGTGGCCGGGGACGCGCATCCGGCTCGCTCAACGAAGTGTCGCCACTTCGCCTTGCGGCGGGCGTTCTGAAAAGCCTTCGCGATCGGTCCGAGCTGGATACGGCCCGGGTCGACGATGTGATCCTCGGCGTCGCTGACCCCGTCAACGAGCAGGGTGCCGACATTGCCCGCACGGCTGTCCTCGTCGCAGGCTACGATCAGCTTACGCCGGGCGTTCAGATCAATCGCTTCTGCGCTTCGGGCCTCGAAGCCTGCAACATGGCGGCGGCACAAGTCATGGCCGGACAATCCGACATCGCGATCGGAGGCGGCGTGGAAAGCATGTCGCGGATCGAGATGTTCTCATCCGGCGGCGCACTGGTGTCTGATCCGCACTTCACAATCCCGAACTACTTCGTCCCACAGGGGATCTCGGCTGACTTGATCGCGACCATCCACGGCTACTCGCGTAACGACGTGGATAGTTACGCCGTCGAGAGCCAGAAGCGGGCCGCCAAGGCATGGTCCGCAGGTTACTTTGCGAACTCGGTGGTGCCGGTTCGTGACGACAATGGCATTGTCATCCTCGACCGAGACGAGCACCTGCGTCCCGAGACCACGATGCAGACGCTCGGCGCGCTGGAGCCGTCCTTCGCGATCCAGGGAGAGAAGTTCGGCTTCGATGCCGTCGCCCTCCAGCGCTATGCGGAGGTTGAACGCATCGACCATGTGCATCACCTATGATCCCCACCGCGACGGGTCCCAATCGCCGCGTTCTTGATGTGGGGTGGCGGACCACGGTTCATCTTGCTTAGGCGCGCCAATGCTTTGTTCAAACGCGCCAGATCGTCGGAGAATTTTGGCTACAGAGAGAAACTGCTCTGTGCGGAACTGCGGCCCAGCGGAGAAGGAGATCGCAGGGGCAGTGCGAAGGTTGTTTTATTGGCCTTAGCAGATGAGGTCGGCTTGGGGTCTTGGTTGTGTGCAAACGGGTAGGTCGGCATGCGGCCGTGGTCGCCAATCATTGCAGGCGGCCGATGTTCTCGCGTCGGATCGTCCAATGACCGGCCAAAG
>NZ_LGHM01000047.1 GCF_001908185.1 Bradyrhizobium sp. AS23.2 | reverse complement strand
CATCATATAATGTGACGAACTTGCGTTCCAGATGACTAGAATAGCAATTGTCTAAATTCCTATATCGCCATACATAATTGAATGGCCCGGCACGAGCCCCAGGAGTGAAAGTGGACCTGCAATGGGATGACTTGCGGATTTTTCTCGCCGTTGCGGATGCCGGCAGTCTGAGCGCCGCTGCGCGACGGCTCAAGGTGAGCCAGCCGACTTTGAGCCGGAGAATTGCGGAGATGGAGTACGCGCTCGGCGATGCGCTCTTCGTCCGCAAGAGCCAGGGCATCTCCTTGACGAAAACCGGAACGCGACTGCTTCCCGCAGTTCAAGGCATGGCCCAATGGGCAACGGAAGCCAATCGGTCACTCGACGCGAAGAACTCGCCCGTGAGTGGGCGCGTGCGCATCACGGCGGCGCCAGCGTTCGCCTTCGATTTCCTGGCGCCGTTCGCGGAAAGACTCAAGAGGAAGCACCCACAGATCACTCTCGAGGTTCTGGCCAGCACGGAGCGCCTCAATCTTTCGCTGGGCGAGGCGGACATCGCGCTCAGGAAACAACCCTCCGATGATCCTGATTTGATCACGGTCGATGAAGTTATCCTACCGATCGGCGCCTATGCGAGCCGGGATTATGCTAGGCGCCTGCCCGCAACATACGATTTCCGCGACCTCGACTGGATCGCGTGGGCCGGCCAGCACGAAATGGCGAGCCCGAATCCGGAACTCGCGGGCAAGATCCCTGACTTTCGCCCTGCTTTCACGTCCGACGATTATAGCGTGCAGGTCGCCGCCTGCCATGCCGGCCTCGGTGCGATGATCCTATTGAAGACTCCCCATCGGCTCACCCGCCCGGGCGGATTGGTAGAACTGAAGCTCAAGCTTCCGACGACGCTCCGCGCACCACTCACGATCATCTGCCACAAGCGCATGGCGGATCTTCCCAAGGTGAGACTTGTCGTGGACCTGCTTAGGCAGGAGTTTGCGGACCTCAGGAAGAGCGAAGTCTCGGAAAGACTTCGAATGGTGACGCCAAAGATGCCAGGGAAAGTCAGAGACAGTAACGAGGCTTCACCCAACAGTCGAGGCGCGAAGCTCGGACAGGAGCGGATTGAGCGCGTTCACCGGTGGCCGACCTGACTTGTCGCGCCGACAGGGTCACGCCGCGAACCGATCCGGAGAGCCGCCCTGGAGTTGGCCCAGCAGACGCTGCTCTCGCTCAATACGATTCCGGTAGAGGTCGCGCTCCTTCCCACTCTTGGCGCGTAGTGGGCGATGATCTTCTCGCTGCCGCGGATCAGTAAGGCTCGGACGTCCGTCATTGCGCTGTCCCCGCGCTTGCCGGCGCAGTCGAACCTTTCGGGAGGCTAAACGCGACGGGGAAGGCTTTGGAAGCCAGCGCCTCAAGGGCGGTCTGCTCCTCCGCGAGACGCCGTTCGATGAACTGGCGCTCGAGGTCCGACAGCCTGGTGTTGAGCAGGCGTCGATAGCGGTGGATGTTGTTGCGGTGCGCACGGATACGGGCAAAATCTTCATCGAGCATCGTCGTCGCTCCTGACGGTCGTCACTGTCCTTTTCTAGAAACGGGAAAAGAGTTCCCGCGCAGAAAAATATTCGGAGCGATTTCCCTGTCAAGATGGCATCTACATCCCGCAGTTGAGTCCTTCGGCACGGGCCCTCGCCGGCCTCCTTCGATCGAAAAAATTTTCGAGGCACCACTTGAAACGACCTTCCGTTTATCTAAGTCATTTTTCGCCGCGAGAGCGGTGTGCCGGGCGCCTCATCGGGCCCGGTGCGGGCGCCGGGCCGGTGTCTTCGGACCCCGTCTGAAACCCCTGTCTTGCGCTCCTTCGTATCCATCTTGCTCTTTGGAGGACTTGGTTATGAGGACCACGTTTGACTTCGCGCCCCTGTGGCGCTCTACCATCGGCTTCGATCATCTGGCCGACCTCGTCGACAGCACGATGCGCCAGGCGACCGAGGACCACTACCCCCCGTACAACATCGAACGGTCCTGCGAGGACCACTACCGGATCTCGCTCGCCGTCGCCGGCTTCGGAGCCGACGACATCACCGTGACGGCCGAACAGAACGCGCTCACCATCGAAGGCAGGAAGCCCGAGAAGGCGGCCGGCGAGTATCTCTACCAGGGGATCGCCGCACGTCCGTTCAGGCGCGTGTTCAATTTGGCCGACTACGTCCAGGTGAAAGAGGCCGCTTTCCGCGACGGATTGCTGATCATCGATCTCGTCCGCGAGGTACCCGAAGCGATGAAGCCGCGCCGGATCCAGGTCGCAGGCGGAGCTTCTCCGTCGCAGATCGAGCAGAAGGCAGCCTGACGCCAGTCAAGGTTCGATGGCGGAACGCGGCGCGCGCAAGCGCAGCCGCGCTCCCCGCCGCATGCAACGAAGGAGAACATCATGGCAATTCGTGATCTCATTCCCCGGTCGCGGAATCAGGAACTTGCGCCGACGCGCGGCAACTACGACCCCTTCATGGCGCTTCATCGCGAGATGAACCGCCTGTTCGACGATGTCTTCCGCGGCTTCGGCGGGACGGGTCTGGCGCCGCTGATGGAAGGGCAATTCGGCTGGCCCAAGATCGAGCTCAGCGAGACGGACAAGGCACTGACGATCTCGGCCGAACTGCCCGGCATGACGGAGAAGGACGTCCAGATCGAAATCGCCGGTGGCGTCCTGACCATCCGCGGCGAGAAGAAGGCCGAGCGCAGCGACGAAGGCAGGTACTTCACCGAGCGCACCTACGGCGCCTTCGAGCGGCGGATCCCGCTCGAGGACGTCGACGAAGACAAGGCCGAGGCGGCGTTCAAGAACGGCGTCCTGACCGTGTCGCTGCCGAAGTCGGAAAATCCGCGTGCGGGCGTCAAGCGCATCGCCATCAACACCCAGTAGCAATCCGGACGGCGGCCACGCCGCCGTCCGGCACCAACTCGAACCCATCCCGAAGAAAGGAGCGTAAGGGAGGCAGCCGATGAGCAACGCCAACACAAACACCGGCAATCTCGATCGCCTCTTCCATCCGGCCGCGCACTATGCGTCTCCGGAGGACGTCCTCAACGACGATGAGCTTTCCGTGCCGGAAAAGCGGATCATCCTATCATCATGGGCGTCCGACATGTTCGCAGTGGAATCCGATCCTGCCCTGCGGGAGATTCCCGGCACGGGCCATACCGTTCGTCTGGCCGACATCCTGGCCGCACTGCGCCGGCTGGATGGCGACGACGATCCGCCGCGACCCGGCGGCATCCCCATGCGACTGCGGCGGCCTTGGGCCGCCGCGCGGGCGGACCGTTCGTGATGTTCACGCCTGCCGTGCTGGGGATTGTCCCGCTCGGGCACTCCTTGATGCCCCGGGCTCGTCGGGCCCTGGCTTTCTCCAACCTCTGGTCATGCCCAATTTGAAACTTTGTCGAGAATGGCAGGTGCAGCGTCCTACTTTGGTTTCAATACGAGAACTGGAAGATGAGTTTGCGGTTTTTGAGTCGTCTTTAACAGCTCAAGGAGCACGCCATGGGAGAGCGGCGCCGCAGAGTTAAACAAACCCGTTCCCTTGAAGAACGATTGGCCGAACAGGCCGCTAAGCTCAAAGAACGAGCTGCCTACCTCCCGGCTGGCACGCAGCGCGAGTGCCTTCTTCGAAAGGCCCGTCTAGCCGAGACTGGCGCGCACTTGACCGACTGGATCACCTCCCCCGGACTTCAACGGCCGAGGTAAGATGCCGGGCGCGGTTGCGATGGCTCGCGACGTAACTGAGGGCGTTGAGCGAGAACAGGTCCGCGCGTGAGGGGCGCGCCCGCCCCTCCGAACAACCCGGCTCCGATATAACGCCCGCGCTTACAACTGGAGCTAGTCGCAAACCAGAATACGTCGATAACGCCTGTAGACATATTGGCAGTCACTACCGGAATAGCGCGAGCTACCATAGGCGTAGCCAGCGTAAGCGCCGGCTGCGTAGGCACCAGCAGCATGAGCTGCGCGATAATCGTATCGCGCGTAGGCTCCGGAGCGGCTGATGTTGACCGACGCGGCCCGCGCTGAGTTTACGACCGCCGGCGCACCGCCGATGCCTCGGGTCGCGGTGAGGTCAGCGCGCGGACCTGCCGCCGGACCGAGGCGAGCCGCTGGACCACCGAGGCCGGCACGAGGGCCAAGCTGAGGAGGGCCTGCCAAGGCCGGCGGACCTGCGGCGGGCATCGGGGGAGGCCCGGCGGGCGGCATCGGCGGGGGGTGGAGGAAATTGCGCAAAGGCCGCAGTGGGCACGAGCGAAATCACTGCGAGCGTCACACCGACGGCAAAGGTCAATAGTCTCTTCGAGGGCATCGTCATCTCCGTTCTAGATTTGCGTCTCGAGTACCAGCTCTGGCGCATCGTGAGCGGCTATCTGTTCGGCCGGCTTTTCATGCGCAAACCCTTCAGGTTCGTGGGCGGGCGATCCATCGCCTTGTTCCGGCTGGATTCGGAACCAGGCCACATACAGCGCCGGCAGGAATAACAGCGTCAGCAGTGTGCCGACGATGATGCCGCCCATCATCGCGTAAGCCATCGGTCCCCAGAATATCTCGCGCGCGATCGGAATCAGCGCGAGACTTGCGGCGGCCGCGGTCAACAGGATCGGCCGCATGCGATGCTCGGTTGCCTCCACGACGGCCTCCCAGGCTGGGCGCCCCTCCCTCTTCAGATCCTCAATCTGCACGATCAGGATCACCGAGTTTCGGACCAGAATTCCGATCAGGGCGAGCACACCAAGGATGGCAACGAAACCGAGCGGCGCTCCGCTCGGCAGCAGGGCCATGACGACGCCGATCACGGCGAGCGGCGCGACCGCGAAGACCAGGAACAAACGATGGAAGCTCTGCAGCTGGATCATGAGCACCGTCGCCATGACGAACAGCATGAGCGGAACGACGGCCACGATCGGCGCCTGGCTCTTGGCGCTCTCCTCGACGGAGCCGCCGATATTGACCGAATAGCCCGCCGGCAGCTCCTTGGTGAACTCCGCGACTTTCGGCGCGAGCTGGTTCACAATCGTCTTCGGCTGCACGTTGCCAACGATGCCGGCCTTCAACGTGATGGTGGGGATCCGCGCGCGCCGCCAGATCGTCGGCTGCTCGAGCTCGTAACGCAGATTGGCCACGGCCCCGAGCGGCACGGATTGACCGCCGAGCCCCGTCAATTGCAGATCGCGCAGGGTGTCGATGGAAGCACGTTCCGGCGCGGTCGCCCGTCCCGTGACGTTGACGAGATAGATGCTGTCGCGCACCTGGGTGATCGGCGAGCCCTCGAGCACGGAGTTCAAGGTCGTGGCGATGTCCTCCGAGGTCACGCCGAGCTGGCGCGCCTTGTCCTGGAGAACGTCCACCTTGACGACGCGCGCCGGCTCCATCCAGTCGAACACGACGTTGCCCAAGTCGGGGCTGCTCCGGACGATCCCGGCGAGCTTCTGCGAGAGATCTCGCACCTTCGCGATATCAGGTCCACTCAAGCGGTACTGCACAGGGCGTCCGACCGGCGGGCCGACCTCCAGCAGCTTGACGTAGGTGTCGGTGCCGGGGAACGTCTTCTTGAGGTAGTCCTCGAATTGCGCCTTGACCTGGTCGCGCACCTTGATGCCTCCCTTGGTCACGACCACCATTTGACCGAACCAGGTGTTGGCGGTCTGCACGTCGAAGGACAGGACGAAGCGCGGCGAGCCGGTGCCGACGTAGGTCGACCAGTGGTCGACTGAATTATTGTCCTGAAGCTGTTCGCGCTCGAAGCGCGCCATCTGCGAGTTGGTATCGGCAATGGAGGCGTTCTGCGGCAAATTCCAGTCGATCACGAGCTCAGCGCGATCCGAGGACGGGAAGAACTGTTGCTGGACGAACTGAAGGCCGAACAAGGCGACCAGGAAGGCCGCAACCGTCACCGAAATCGTCATCCAGCGATGATGCATGCAGAACAGAAGCAGACGCGCGAACAGCTGCGCCAGGCGACCCTTCTCCCTATGATGGCCCTTCATCGCCGCGGGCAGGATGCTGACGCCGAGGAGCGGCGTAAACAGCACCGCGACGATCCAGGAAACGATCAGGGAGACGGCGATCACAACGAACAGCGTGAATGTAAACTCGCCGGCATTGCTGCTATTGAGTCCGATCGGAATGAAGCCGGCAACCGTGACCAGCGTCCCCGTCAGCATCGGAAATGCGGTCGACGTATACACGTGGGTCGCCGCCTTCTCCAGGGGATCGCCTATCTCAAGCCGCGCCACCATCATTTCGACCGCGATCATGGCGTCGTCGACCAAGAGGCCAAGCGCGATGATCAAGGCACCAAGCGAAATGCGCTGCAGCGAGATACCTGCCCAGGCCATCACAACGAAGGTGATGGCAAGCACCAGCGGGATCGCGATAGCGACCACTAACCCCGCGCGTAAGCCCAGACTCAGAAAGCTGATGCCCAGCACGATGACCACGGCCTCGAACAGCGCTTCGGTAAAGCCCGACACCGCGTGCTCAACGACCACCGGCTGATCGGCGACCAAGTGCACGCCGACGCCTATCGGCTGGTCGGCAATGATCTTTGTCATTTCTTCCTTCAGCGCCTCGCCGAAATGCAGGAGGTTGGCGCCGGACTTCATGCCGATCGCGAGCGCAATCGCGGGCTGCCCGTTGTACCTGAACAGGGTTTTGGGCGGATCGACATAACCGCGCGTGATGGTCGCAACATCGGTCAACGGAAAGAAACGGTCGTTGATGCGGAGGTTCACCGCCTTCAGACTTGCCTCGGAGGTGAACTGACCGTTCACCCGCACACTGATCCGCTCGGGCCCCTCCTGGAACACACCAGACGGCGCGACCGCGTTCTGCCCCTGCAGCGAAGCCATGATGGCGTGGACGTCGAGACCAAGGGCCGCGATCTTGCGGGTGGAGAATTCGAGATAAATGACCTCGTCCTGCGCGCCCAGAATATCGACCTTGCCCACATCCGGTACGGTCAAGACCTTGGCGCGAATGTCCTCGACCCGGTCACGGAGCTGGCGCTGGCTCAAGCCGTCGCTGGTGAAGGCGTAGATGTTGCCGAACACGTCGCCGAAGCGATCGTTGAAGCCGGGTCCGATCACGCCTTGAGGAAACTCGCCCTTGATGTCCGCGATCATATTGCGGACGCGAATCCAGGTCGGCTTCACGTCGGCAGCCTTCGTGGTGTCACGCAGATAGACGAAGACGGTGGTCTCGCCGGCAACAGTGACACTCTTGGTGTAATCGAGCGATTCCAGCTCCTCGAGCTTCTTCTCGATCCGGTCGGTGACGTGGCGCGTCATCTCTTCCGGCGAGGCGCCCGGCCACTGCGCCTGAATCACCATGGTCTTGATGGTGAAGTCGGGGTCTTCCTGCCGCCCCAGCTGGAGATAGGCAAAAAGGCCCGCCGCCATGAAGGCAATCATGAAATACCAGACGAGCGAACGATGGCCGAGCGCCCAGTCGGAAAGGTTGAACGACTTCATGGCTTTTCATCCTGTTCGATGCGGACTTGCTGTCCTTGCTTGAGGCTGTGGATCCCGGCGGTGACGACGCGCGCGCCGGGAGCCAGTCCACCGATGACGCGCGCGCCGGTTTGATCAGCGACGACATCGACCTTTTGCATCGACACCGTGCTGGCGGGCTGATCGACGATCCAGACAAAACTTGCGCCGTCCTTGGCGAGCAGCGCCGAGGCAGGCAGGCGCAATATCCGGGCTTGCCCCTTGTCAAGTTTCGCGGTGACGGTCGTGCCGAGGCGGAAGCCTTCAGGCGGATTGTTGAGCGCAATACGGACCCGCCTCAATCGCGTCACCGGATCGGCTTGCGGCGCGATCTCGCGAATGCCGCCTTGCACCTGAACGGCGGGCAACAGCTGCAGGCTGACCGTGAACGGCAGGCCGACCTCCAGCGGCAGCGGAAAGTCCTGTCCGATATCGACGACGGCTTCGCGAACATCGGGTCTCGCGATCGTCACCACGCTCTGGCCGGGAGATACCACCTGGCCGACTTCCGCCCCGACTGCGGTTACCACACCGGCAAAGTCGGCCTTGATCTGCGAGTAGCCGAGCTGCTCGATCGCCTTGGTCAGGTTTGCCTGTGCGCGCGCTACCGTTGCTTCGGCGCCGGCACGCGCCTGCTCGGCGTTATCCAGCGTCTGCTTTGTTGTTGCATCGGTGGCGATGAGCGTTCGCTGCCGTTCCTCCGTCGCTCGGACGGTCGCGAACTGCGCCTCCGCCTTGGCAAGCTCCCCTTTGGCCGAGCGAACGGCGAGCTCGAGGGCCGTCGCGTCAATGATGCCGACTGTCTGTCCTTCATTTACGAGATCACCGACGTAGACTGGACGCGTCGTCAGGCGTCCCAGCACGCGGAAGCCGAGATTGGTTTTGTAGCGCGGCTCGATAACGCCCACCGCAACCGCATCGTCCGCGTGCTCCGCTTCGAGAAGCACCGACTGGACGGGCCGCACGGGCTCCGGCGCCTTTGTCTCCTGCTGGCATCCGGCAAGTGCGAGCGCCCATGCAAGCGGGGCCGTCACAATGATTGCGCGGCTCGTCATGAGCGATCTCCTTCATAAGTCACGGGCTGGCCCACGCTCAAAAGCTTGCCGCCTTCGACTACGACGCGCTCGCCCGGCTCGAGACCCGCCTTGATCAATACTTCTCCGGCCTCGTAGCCATCGACGGCTACCGGCTTCAGTGAGGCTGTCCGCGTTGCCGGATCGACGGTCCAGACCGCGGGCCTCGTGCCCGCCGCCGTCAATGCGCTCCAAGGCAAGACGATCTGCCGCTGGGCATGTACTTTCACAGTTCCTGCGACGGGGCTTCCAAGCGTCATTGCGGCAGGCGGGTCCTTGATCGCCACCTTGACCCGAATGGTCGAACTTTTGGCGTCGACGGCCGGCGAAACCTCCCGAACGTGGCCGCTTGCGGTCACGCCCGCATCGGAGACGAGCGCCAACGAAACGCTGCGGTCGTCGACATTGCCGAGGAAAATAGACTCATAAACGTCAAACACGGCGTCCCGCTCCCCATCCTGTGCCAGCGAAAATACGGGTTGCGCAGCCTGCACGACCTGACCGGTTTCCAGGTTGCGAGCGGTGACGACGCCGTCCGCTTCGGCTCGTAGCGCGGTGTAGCCAAGGGCCTCCTTTGACGTTCCGAGCTGCGCTCTTGCCGCTTCGAGCGCGCCTTCCGCGGTCCGCAATCCTTCCTGCGCCTGGTCGTAGGCGGTGCGCGTGGTGAAGCCGCTTGCGATCAGCGCCCTCTGCCGCTCAAAGGTCGCCTTCGCCACACGCAGCTGGGATTCTGCGGCGAGGACAGCAGCGGTCGCGGCATCGACATCGGCGTCTTGCTCGGCGGGGTCGAGAAGGGCCAGCACTTCGCCGGCCTTGACGTGGGTCCCGACTTCGACATAGCGCGCGATCACACGTCCGCTGACACGGAACGACAGATCGGCGCGGAAGCGGGGCTGCACCTCGCCGGTCAGGGAGATCGAGGCTTGCCGGTCCTTCGACTGAACGACCTCCGTGCGCACGAACGCGGCGCGCGCGGGCGCAGCATCGCCGCGATCGTTGCAGCCGCCGAGCCCGGCTGCGACAAGCGCGAGCGCCAAGCCGGCGAGAGGCTTCAGCAAGCGCTCGGATTGGCCGATTTTGGTGTGGTTCGAATAGTCCGGTTTCATAGCGCGTCCATGCGGTGAGAGGTTGACAGCAGCTCACCCAAGACGTCCGAGCCCTTGCGGAGCGAGGCCAGTTCATTCGGATGCGCTCGCAACAAATTTGGATCCGCTCCGATCGCGGCCGGGCGCTCGACCTGATTCGAGAGGCCGGGGCCCGAGCCAGGCGTCACGGACGACCTCGCCTTCAGCGGGCGCGGCGACCTCATGCGGCGCGCCGCCATCGACCAGTTCGCCTGCCGCTCCCGCTCGCTCAAGTGAAACGAGAGAACGACGGATGTGAACTCGGCGGCCAAGCCGTGCTCAATTCGTCCGCCCAGCCCCTTGGCAAGGTCACTACGGATCTGGAGCTCACGACCCATGGCCGCCCGCGTCAACCGTGAGCCGTTATCCAGCACGACGCAGTTCACCACCGCACCGATGCGCGTCAGCTTGACTTTGATTTCGCCGGCGCGGGCTTCGAAATACGCATGCTTCGCCGCGTTTACGATCAGGTCGTGGACAATCAGGCCAAGCCGCCAGCACCGCCCTGATTGAAGCGGAAGAGATTCAGTGGCGAATGCCAGCCGGATCCCCATTCGATCCAACAGGGACTGGCGCATGGCGCAGCCCAGTTTGCGAATGTAAGTCGCGGCGTCATGGAGGGCTTCGCCCTGGGGCATTGCGAGCGCCCGATGCAGCTCGGCATGTCCGTGCAGCAGCTCGACCACATCGCATAAGGCGGCCTTTGCTTCCGCCCCGTCGGCCCGGATGACCGCAGCCGAAACCAGATCGATCGCCGAGGCGATCCCTTGATCGACCCTGTGATGCAATTCGCGCAGCAGGACGCCCTCTTGTGGGCGGTGCGGGTCCGGGCTCAACATAGTCACTTTGATCTCCTGAGGTGGACCGGAGGATCGGGGGCCAACGCACACAGACCGTCCGGAAAGCCGTCGCGGGTCGGCCTCGCGACGCATAAATAAACTATACCGTATATTTTCTTTTTCTTGCCTTTTCCCATCGGGCGTGTCAAGTGCGATCTGCGCGCGCACAGACTCGTGATTGGGAGATCGACGGATGACGAAGAAGAACACCCCGAAACGGGGCAGACCGCCCAAAGATCTCGCCGGTGACGTTCAGGCCCGGATCCTTGATGCAGCCCAGCAGCTTTTTCTCGAGAAGGGCTACCGTAGCGCCAGCATCGATGACATCTCCGAGCTGGCGCCGGCGAGCAAACCAACCATCTATGCCCATTTTCCCGGCAAGGAGGCACTGTTCGCGGCGGTGGTGGCCCGCACCATTACCGGGCTGACGGATTTCGAAGGCTTCGAGCCCGAGGGCCGCACCCTTCAGGACAAGCTCTCGAGCCTCGGCACCGCCGTCGTGGAGAAGGTCATCGAAGAGTCGTTGGGCATGGTCCGCGCCACGATTGCCGAGGCGCAGCGCTTCCCGGAGTTGAGCCGCAACGTCCACGATGCTGCACGCGATCGCTCCGTCAACGCCATTTCCCAACTCCTGAATGAAGCGACCCAGAAGCTGGCGCGCTCTTCAAAAGGTCCCTTCAGTAGCAAGCGAAGCCTTGCCACCGCTCAGATCTTCTTGGATCTGATACTGTTGCCGATGCTGTTTCGTTCGTTGGTGGGAGAAACATCCAGGGACCTGAGACGCGAGCTGCCGTCTTTCGTGCGCGAACGGGTTGGCTTTTTCCTTGCGGCCTGCGAGGCAGACTGGACGCCGTGAGCCGGCGATCGCCAAACGCTAGGTGCGACAGGGAAACTTGTAAGGTAAACCGGCCCGAACGCTGGTCACTTGCGAGGGCGCCGCGTTGACGGACGCTGCGTTGCTCAGCGCGCCTGCGCAAAAGCTCATCATCTCGTTGAAGGCCGGCCGAAGAGCGGCCGCCTTGATACGGGACGGATTGAGGTGCGTCCATCGCGTCCAGGAGGCAGCAGGCCAGCGCCATCGGACTCCCTGCTCGAAATTCGCCACCGGCCTCCCCGGCCGCAATCACCGACCGCACGACACCACGAAGGCGATCCGCATGGGACAGGCTGGCCGGCCAGTTTGCTTGTCCTGCGGCGACCACCAGTTCGTGCAATCGGACATTATTTGCCAGACGATATTCATGCATCCGGGAGATCGCCCTAAAGGCGGCATTTAACCGCTCCGGGCCCGAGCGACCGCTTCGCGCTGCACTTGCAGCTGCCGCGGACACCTCCTCAAGCAGCTCTGTCACGACGGCCTCTTCGAGCGCTCGGCGGCAGGGATAGAACCGATAGAGATTTGCGGATGACATCGATGCGTCGCGAGCGACGTCGGCAACCGTGGTCTTCCGGTACCCGATCTCGCGGTACAAGCGGATTGCAGCCTGCACAATTCGTTCGCGAGTGCACGACGATCCAACCCGACGGGTGGTCTGCGCCTTCGGCATGCTCGGCCTCACCGCGACGGAATCGCGTGCATTTCACGCCGGCACGCCTCGCCGAATTCACGCAACGGATCCATCTCCTCCATGAAGCCCGGCAGGTCGACGAACGACGTGTTCGGCGCAAGGTAGGTCTCGATGATCAGCCGGCCTGCCCGCTCCGCGGCATGGACCACCTCGTCGTCGGACAGAATCCGCATACGCCCGATAAGCGCATACAAATTCACCAGCGCCGGGATCTCGGACTTGTCGCTGGTCAGCGCCTCCGCATAAAGCCGAGACGCCTCCTCAATGAAGCTTCGATAAAGCTTTTCACGCTTGGTAACCGCGTGGGCATGATGGCGTTCGCGGCCCCTGCGGCGACGGGTCACCCACCCGCTCACGATCGTGGAGATCGCTCCGAAGGCCGAGCCGCCGAACGCGGCGAAAGCGGGAACATATATCGTGTTCATACGATCATTCCTCATCTTTTGAGCCGCGGTACCGCTGCGATCCTATGGTCCTGACCGAAGCAGTAGGCGCTGCGTGCTCGAAGACGGCTCTGCAAGCATCGCTCAGGTCTGACTTCTTTTGCCTGAGACAGGCTTCCACATTCGCGGCGTCAGGGATGTAGCCGGCGCACAGACGAAACGCATCAGGAGCGCATGCCGCCCTCTGCTCAGGTGTGCCGCGGTCCTCCTGCGCGGGGGCGGCCGCCGCGCCCAACGAAATGAACACCAAGACCGCGAGTACCAGCCGGTTCTCGAACATATCGGATCCTTTCTCAAATTGAGGCATCTGCTGTCCGAGCGAACCAGGTCTCGCGACCTAGGTCCCCTCCATCCAACCAGGACGAACACGGGCTTGTGAATCTCTGCTCTTGACACATCCCGCTATCCGCGCTGTATATGAAATATACGGTGTAGTTTATTTACGAGATGAAAGATGTCAAGCCTGTTCTTGGCAATCGTACGGGAAAATCCCTGGCCGGCGATTGCCGTTGCATCGCTCAATGCCCCAGCCAAGCCGGCTTGCGGGATCGGATCTCGCGATGCCGCCGATCTACATCCACTCCGATATGAAGAGACCGGAAGCGGTGGTGATCGATACCAATCAGCCCCTGCCGAAGACGGACAAGGGGATCACCGTCGTCTCCTCGCGGCTTCAAAGCTTTGAGGTGGCCGATGCTGCCCAAGCCACAGGCTCGCCCGCGACCATCGACGACAGCGGGAGCCGTCCCGCAACGTCGATGGCCTCGCAACTCCGCGAGAGCCTTGCGCAATCTGTCGCTAATCAAGTTCCGGGCGGAGCGCACCGGCGCGTCGCGTCGGAGCAGCGGCGCACGTTCGCTGACTCACCGAACGGGAAGCGGCGGCGATCTGCCGGACATGTAAGGCCCGAGAGCACCCCCGGCTGGTGCAATGCGTTGAGCGGTGACACTTGTCGCCCTCATGCTCTCGCGCGCGGACTAGCCGACCAGCCGTTTTGAACCATGGGACTTACCTGATGTCGAAAAAGTATTTGTTTGCCCTCATCGTTTGGTCCGCCGCGCTCGCAGCAACAGGGACGGTCGCCGATGTCGCCCAAAGGCCCTTGGATGCCGATACCCGTGGCGCGACGGCGCAAGGCGAGGCCGAGGAGGCAGCGATTCGCCGCGTGCTCGAGCAATTCCGCACCACGCGCGTCCCGCTCAGCCAGGCCATGGCGATCGCCGAGCATTTGCATGACGGCTCCAGAACCGCGGATATCAGCTTCGAAGCATCCGGTACGCCCGTCTATCGCGTGCGCACGATCAAGAACGAGCATGTATGGGAGAACGTCATTGATGCAAACACCGGCAGCATCACGGGCAAGGAGATCGCATCTACTCTCAAGGAGCTCGATCGAGAAGACCTCGCCAAAGTCGTTGCCCTGAAATGGATCAAGCAGGAAATGGCGGATGCGGTGCAGGTCGCCGAAAGAGCCGCAGCCGGCAGCGCGCTGGCGGGAGGGCTGATCAGGCAGGACGGCAAGCTCAACTTCGTGATCGTCGTCGCCAGTGGCGACCATCTGAAAGAGGTCATGCTCGAGCCGCCCGAGGTCGGAAAGCAAGGGTCGTTCCGCCATTAGCCACAACAGGCAATCGCGTTCGACAAACCAGGAACCGTTTGGCCACACCACAACAAGAGCATGTCAAATCATGAACTTTCAACCTCGAGCACAATTCACAACCGAGCAACGGCGATTGCCCTTCGACTGCATCGCCCTGCTCCTGCAAGGCGGCGGCGCCCTCGGCGCCTATCAGGCAGGCGTCTACGAGGCGCTGACCGAAGCCGGTATCCATCCGGACTGGGTCGCCGGTATTTCGATCGGCGCCATCAACGCCGCGATCATCGCGGGCAACCCGCCCGAGACCCGGGTTGACCGGCTGCGGGATTTCTGGACTCAGGTGACCTCGACCGGTCCCTGGGATTGGTCCGACAATTCCCTTTTTGATTGGGCCCGGAGCGACGCCACGCGCAATATCGTCAACCAGATGAGTGCGGGCCTCGCCGCGGCCTGCGGCGTGAGTGGCTTTTTCTCCGCGCGCCCGATGTTGCCCTGGCTGCAGGCTGCCGGGAGCAGCGATGCCACCAGCTTCTACGACACCGGCGCGCTCAAGAGCACTCTCGAGCGTCTGGTCGATTTCGATCGCCTCAACACTGGAATGACGCGCTTCAGCGCAGGGGCTGTCAATGTCCGGACGGGCAATTTCGTCTATTTCGACAACACAACGCATACGATCCAGCCGGAGCACATCATGGCGAGCGGCGCGCTGCCGCCTGGCTTTCCGGCCGTCGAGATCGAGGGCGAGCATTACTGGGACGGCGGCCTCGTTTCGAACACGCCCTTGCAGTGGGTGATCGAATGGGGTGCCCCGCAGGACATGCTTGCCTTTCAAGTCGACCTTTGGAGCGCGGCGGGCCAGGTTCCGCGCAACATGGGCGAAGTCGCGACGCGGCAGAAGGAGGTCCAGTATTCGAGCCGTACGCGCGCAAGTACGGATCAGTTCAAGCGCGTTCATCGTCTGCAGCGTGCCCTTGCCGCTCTGTTGCGACGCCTGCCCGAAGATCTTCGCGAGCACGAGGACGTGAAACTCCTCAGCACGGCCTCGTCCGATCATGTCTACAACATCGTCCACCTGATCTATCGCGCGCGCAATCACGAGGGGCACTCCAAAGATTACGAATTTTCCCGCCTCTCGATGCAGGACCATTGGCGCGCCGGCTATCACGATGCGCTGCGCACGCTGCGCCATCCCGAGGTGCTCACTCGTCCCACCAGTGCGGACGGCGTCTTCACGTTCGATCTCGAGCATGATGGCCGCGAGTAGACCGATCGCCACTGTCTTACGGAGAACCCAAAATGCGCGAGAACGACGTCCTCAAGCGGGCTTTTGCAATGCCCCTGACCAGCCCGGCCTATTCGCCGGGGCCCTATCGCTTTGTCGATCGCGAGTACCTGATCATCACTTATCGCACCGATCCAGCCAAGCTGCGCGCAATCGTACCCGAACCGCTGGAATTCGACGAGCGCGACGCTCTCGTCAAATATGAGTTCATCCGGATGCCGGACTCCAATGGGTTTGGCGATTATACGGAAAGCGGCCAGGTCATCCCCGTCTCTTTCCGCGGGCGCAAGGGCGGCTACACGCATTGCATGTTTCTCAATGACGAGGGGCCCATTGCGGGTGGACGCGAGCTCTGGGGCTTTCCGAAGAAGCTCGCGCAGCCGACGCTGCGAACCGAGATCGATACCTTGATCGGCACGCTGGACTACGGCCCGCTGCGGGTCGCCACGGGAACGATGGGCTACAAGCACCGTGAGGCCGAGCGGGCGTACATCAATGCCGCTCTCAAAGAGCCGAACTTCCTGCTCAAGATCATTCCCCACGTCGATGGCAGTCCGCGCATTTGCGAACTCGTCGAATACCACCTCGAGGACATCGTGCTGAAGGGAGCCTGGACCGGGCCGGCGGCTCTGGCTTTGACGCCCCACGCTCTGGCACCCGTTGCAGAATTGCCCGTTCTGGAGATCGTTTCCGCCGTTCCCATCCGTGCAGACCTCACGCTCGGCCTTGGAAAAGTGGTCCACGACTATCTGCAACAGCCGGCTCGACGCTCGCTCCGGGCAAACGAGAAAGCTCTGGTCTTCTGAGTGCAACGCCACGCCAAGCCGGTAGATCTTCCGGCTTGCAAAGTTTCGGTTCTTTCCTTGCGAGACACAGACGAAGGTAAGCGAGATGGGAATTCTGAAGGGCAAAACGGCCGTTGTGACCGGCTCAACCAGCGGCATAGGCCTTGCGTGTGCCCGTGCGTTCGCCGGCGCCGGCGCCAACATCGTACTCAACGGGATGGGTACGCCGGCCGAGGTTGAGAGGGACCGCGCCGCGATCGAGCGCGACTTCGCCGTCAAGGCGATCTATTCGCCCGCGGACATGGCGAAGTCGAGCGAGATTTCCGAGCTCATTGCACTCGCGGAGAAGACTTTCGGCAGTGTGGATGTCCTCATCAACAACGCTGGCATCCAGCACGTCTCACCGATCGAGGAGTTTCCGATCGAGAAGTGGGACGCGGTCATCGCCATCAACCTGTCCGCCGCGTTCCACGCCATTCGCGCGGCCGTGCCCGGCATGAAGAAACGCGGTTGGGGCCGCATCATCACCACGGCCTCGGCGCATTCGCTGGTCGCCTCGCCCTTCAAGTCGGCCTACGTCGCGGCCAAGCACGGCATCGCGGGCCTCACCAAGACGGTGGCGCTGGAACTCGCCAGATCGAAGATCACCTGCAACTGCATCAGCCCCGGCTACGTCTGGACGCCGCTCGTGGAGAGGCAAATCCCGAACACGATGGAGGCCCGTCGGATGAAGAGAGATGAGGTGATTAACGATGTCTTGCTCGCTGCGCAGCCCACCAAAGAATTCGTTACGGTCAAGCAAGTTGCCTCGCTCGCCCTGTTCCTGTGCAGCGACGACGCCGCGCAGATCACCGGCGCCAACCTGCCCGTCGATGGAGGCTGGACCGCGGCGTAAGGCGGTAGAAGTCAGCTCCAGAAACGCGCGACGACACGCCACGCCGCCGCCAACAGCTCACAACCCGGACCTCGAACAATGTCTCCCAGCTCAAGCAGCAACCAGCTCAATGAAACCAACGGCAAGCAGGTCTTGCACCGGCGCGACCACTCGAAGCTCAATGTTGCAAGAAACAGCACGCTGCTCGACGTAGCCGAAGATGAGAACCTGACCAAGGCCTTGCGCCTGCGCGAGGCCGCCTTCAATGAGGACGTGCTGCCCGCTGGTACGGAGCTGAAGGCTCCGCTGGAGTTCTACGCTGCGATCGAAGCGGAGCGCGCGGCGCGCAGCCGGAAGCAGGCATCATCCAAGCAAATCGCCGGCCGCAAAGGGTCAATGTTCTTTCCTCATCTGGCAGCTTGATGGCGCACGTTTGGCTGGTGCGCGCAGCGGCTTGCGAACACAACATAGTTGACGCAGGTCAACGCGAGCGAAGCCAAGCTCAGCGATCATTTTACATCAGCTAGTCAACGGAGACGGCAATGGCAGAGCAGAGCAGCATGCACTTCTACCTGAATTGGGCCAAGGAGCGGATCGACGAGATGGATGCCGCACTGGCGTCGTTCGAGGTTAAAGCAGGCGAGGCGAAGGTTGAGTCCAAGGTCAAGGCCGACCAGATCGTCGCAGATTTGAAGAAGCGCCGCGACGAATTCCAGGCGCTGCTCAAGACGCAGGCCGAAGTCGGTGAAGCCGCCTGGACGCGCACCAAGGCGGATCTGGAAAAGCAATGGAACGGCTTCGAAGCCCAGATGAAGACCTACTTCGAAAGCGCCGGCAAGCAGATCGAACAGCAGCAAGCCACGTTCAAGCAGGTTGCCGCCGCGCAGGCGAAGGCCTGGGGCGAGGCGGCGGACAAGTTTCGGGAGGCGGCCGGAGAGGTGACCGCGGCCCATACCGGCGACTTCGACGCCGCGCTCAAGCAGATGAAGGCCGACGCGTCCGAGGCGGAAGCGCGTCTCGAGAAGCTGAAGCAGGCGGGCAGCGAGTCCTGGTCGGTGCTGAGCGCCGGGCTGGCGGAATCCCGCAGGGCCTTTGACCAGGCCAACCAGGCCGCGTGGAACACGCTGAAGGGTTCCGGCTCGAAGAGCTGAGGTTGCCTCATCGGCAGACGCCTATCAGGAGAGACACCAAATCGCTAAGCGATCCGATTTGCTCGCCGTAGTAACCCTACTCTACGATGGGGGCGTAACAGACCTGCCCGAGCAGCGCCACGGTATATGTTGGACCGGAGATAAACCCGTATGGTCGATTTGATGCACGACTAGTTCAGATTTTGGACCGAACCTCCGAAGCTCCATTTCCAAACGCGCCCAGAACATTTGGCGCGAATAACTCAGCAGCTTGAGTGCTGGCTGGGGCGGGAGGGATCGAACCCGGGCTTCCACAATCGGCTTAATGAGAGGCTCGGCTCGGCAGGGAGGCCGCCCTTACTGGCGACCGAAGTTGTCGATGGAAGGACGGGTACATCAAACAGACATCCCTCGTACGGGATCCCCGCTCTGGTCCGTCCAACCAGTCAATGCTGCGCTTGGGAGACGGAGGATCTTGTTCGGTCCGTGAGCCAGGAGTGACCCAAAACCGCCCGGCGCGGCGATGGTCAATTGTAGCGCCAGTAAGTATTTGGAGCACTTTGGAAATTGGTGGGCGCACCAGGGCTCGAACCTGACCACATGACGCCCCGGAATGGCGGCTACGTATCAATACGTAGTCCCTTTTTTGTTGATGCAGCCGTCACGAAAGGCAATTAGCCTGATTTCATCATCGGCTTATATGGGCGTCTATCCGATGACTGTGAGCAGAAGACTCAGGCCCTGACCCAGGGTGTGGCGCTTGCCCAAAAACTCTCCCCGCCTGCTCTGCTCGCAATGCGGCAAGCCGATGCACTTCGTGATCGCCAAGACGGGCGGTCGTAAGTTCCGGTGTATCAAGTGCGATGACATCGACCCAATGCAGGTCCCAGACTTTCAATCATGGACCAAGAGCGAGTTGCGTCCGCCAAAAACGACATGAAAGCCACCTCATGCAGTTTCAAGGTATCGAATACACAATAGTCCAAACTGCCAATCCCTTCGGCTGGAAATGGTCCTTTGAGCGAGAAGGGCTTCCGCCGAAAACTGGCACTTCCAGTGACCGTGAAGGCGCAATCTTCGCTGCGGAATGGGCAATCAATCAATCTTCCAAACAGAAGCGCTATTTGAAAAAGACCGACTGAATTGGACTTCCCTATCATGACGCATCCGCGCCACGCACAATCTTTAGAACGTCGGCGTCTGCTGCCATGCCGAACAGTCAGCATGCAGTGCATCGGCCGGGGCGATGGATGGTAAGGGTCAAGCTGCCTGACCTGCCGCCCGGTTTGCCAGCGCACAGCGGTGGGGCCCTTCTATTCAGGTTTTGACGCACTATATTCTACCCATCGCTCGGCCTGACTGATCGGCGCCGGTGACAGAGAGAGGTTCGTGCTCCCGCCGCACAATTGGAGCATAACAATGAACGCTCTCGTCTATCCCTTGCATTTTCACCGCCGGTTTGAACGTCGCTGGGCCGCACAAGCGGCCGGCGACCAAAGTCGCCGCTCGCCCGCGCAGGGAACGGACACCTGCACCAAGTGCGGCCATGTCGTCACCGCACCGTCCAAATCAACCCATTTGCCGACCGGAAGAATTGTCAACCATTGGCATTGCTCGGCCTGCGGCAACACCTGGGACACCTTCGTCGATTCGCGGCTGAGAAAATAGCGAACAGCGCCTGCGGCTTCCAATTCGGCAAAGACTGCTCATGCAGAACGCCAGCATGATGGACGAAGATTATCTTGTTGCAGTAGGGATATCTCGCCGCACGGTTTGAATTTTTGCTCAGCTCTTCGTCGCTGTCTTTGCGAGTTCGAGATCGATCGCGCTCACACAGGCCTTGGCCAACGAGTAGTCCATGCTCGTCGAGGCCACATTTCTCACGGTCTCGCTAACGAGATTTTCCTTGGAATAGACGCTGGTCGTCTTGAACCTTGCGATTGCCCCGTCCGCGGCTGTGAACTGGGCAACGCACAGGGGTACGAGAATAGACATCCGGCCACTGGTCTCCGCCGCCACACTCATGATTCTGGCGCGCTCACTCGTGACCCAACCGCCCCAGATGAAACCGATCGCCACGGTCGCAACGGCCCCAAGGGCGATCCCCTGAAGGAGACGGGTTCGCGACTCACCCTGCAATAGCGCGGGAACTTTCATGTATATTGCCCTTCTTGAACAGCGGAATACGAGTACACACGGAGGCTTGCGTCCTTGACGCACGACATGTCCGGTCTCCAGCGAGAGCCGCGAAGAAATCGAGCGACGTTCAACCTTGGGCTCAACGTCGCCGGCCCTAGGCGGCGTTGCGTCAGCTTACGATCGCCTTTGCAAGGCTCCCGGATACGAAGTCCCAGTCTATCTTCGCTTAGAAGCGATCAGGTGGAAGTTCCGACCTTTACCTACCTCTTCTTCGCCGGCCCGAAATCCGGCTGCCAAGCGACCTCTTTGCGGCTCGGCTGTGCCGCGATCACTTTGGCCTTTTCCTTCTTCGGCTTCTTGGCTTCGCGATTGCCACGTTGCTGTCCCTTGGCCACGATGTCCATCTCCTGTTGGCGTTCGAGTTCGTCCAGTTCATCCGACTGCAGAACGCGCCCACGCGGCGTGCAGACGCGGACATCCATGTAACCGTCGCGCAGCAGCTTTCGCGCGAGGCGCAGTGCGACGGTCGCGCTGCCGCGGCCGAGATTGGCGCTGCCGTACTCGTTGGTTCCCGTGACCAGGTAAGGCACGCGCGTTGCCTTAGCCATTGAGAATAGCCGCAGCACACACCAGAAGCAGAAGAAACAGCGGAACGATCACCGGCGGCACGATCCATTCCGAGGCGCGAAAACGCGACATCGAACGCTCCTGCAACTCAGTCGGCGGGAGCGCACGTGACCCTCAGTCACCGGTCGATGCCGTTGAGAAGTGCGGTGATGCGATGATCGTACGCCTGCGGCAGGCCAATAGCGAGCACTAAAACGAAATGGGCGAGGGAGCGCGCTGCGGCGTCAGCGCGCGGCAATGACGAATGTGCTGGCTATTGCCGTACGACGGGCGCATGGTCGTCGCTGCCGGTCAGTTGGGGCCCCTCTTGTAGGAGGAAGGCGTACATGACCATCCGCTCACGGCGAGAGACCGTCACGTTCAGGCATCCGTTCCGAATCCGCGGCATCGAGCGGCTGCTGCCCGCTGGCGTTTACGAGGTCATCACCGATGAAGAGACGATCGAGGGTCTCACCTTCTCGGCCTATCGCCGCATCGCTACGATGATCATGGTGCCCGCGGAAGGCGTCCGCGACTCCATGGAGATGCTCTCGATCGGCTCGGTCGATCTTGCCAATGCGCAGGCTGCGGATGCGAGCGCCGCCCATGACTGACCACCCGGTCGATCTCGACAAGCATCGCGGCATGGCGGCGCAGAAGGCGACCGATCTGCGTCGCGCGCTGGCCGACGTCGAGGCCCATGTCAGGGAACTGCGCGAGCGGGAGGCCGAGCTCGAACACCGCATGATGACGGTGCCCGCCGCTTCGTGGCCGGAAGCCGCAGTGAAGACGCGGCATGTGCTCAACCTCTATGCCGCGTGCCTGCCGGCTGAGGACACGAGGCACCGCGCTCTGGTGGCGGCGCTGCTCGACGATTTCGTCCGGCTCTCCGAGGAGGGGTAAGACAAGTCAGGCCGTGCGGAACGACGAGTTGAAACAAGGATTGCGCCAGGAAGCCATCATGCAGAGGAGTAAGTCATGACGCTGACGAGCGGGCACTATATCGGCCACGAATATGACCGGATGATCGTCCTGTTCTCGATGCAGGACGGCGGCAAGGAAATTCCTTGCGCAATCTCGACGTCCGCGATGGACTATCTCGAGCGCGGCCCGCAGGTCTGTCCCGAGCAGCGCGAAGCCCAGTTCATCCGCTTACGCGACCGCATAGAGGCGCGCGCGGCCAGCAAGTATCGAGCGACGGAGCCTGAAGGCAATCCACGGGGAATCGTGCTGCGGGGCATCGATTTCAGGACATAGGATCTGCGATCGCTCACAATTGGCACCGCCCAAACGATCCTCTGCAATGTGAGACCTTACCGGTTCAATTCGCCGACCAAACACGAGGACAGAGCAATACGTTAGAGGCAGCGTCAAGCAGTCTAGATCCAGACGAAGAGCCCGCTTCCGTTGGCGTTCAGCGTTCTCCCGGAATCGCATTGGCTAAGCGCGTTCCTTGCTGGTGGTCTCCGGCAAGGGCGGCTTGCGCTCAAAAGGCTTCTTCTTCGGCGGCGCGGGCAGCAGTCCTTCGCGGATCGCCTGCTTTCGAGCCAGCTTGCGGGCCCGGCGAACAGCTTCAGCTTTCTCGCGAGTCTTTCTTTCCGATGGCTTTTCATAGGAACGCCGCTGTTTCATTTCTCGGAAGACGCCCTCGCGTTGCATCTTCTTCTTTAGAACACGAAGCGCCTGGTCGATATTGTTGTCGCGAACAAGGACCTGCAATTGAAACTCCGCTGGGTTGCAAAATGCGGCAGTCCTGCATGCAGCCAATTGCGCAGGAGTCTCGTTGCGGTTGTGGGATGAGAGTGACGGCGTATTGCTTCGCCGGCATCGAACAAGCCGGTGTATTCGTCACGGCGATCCAGTTCGGTAGGAGCGACGTGACCACTCTCGGGGGCCCTGTCAATCGATAAAGCCCTTCTCACGCATCGACGGACCCATTCGAAGCTTTTCGAACGGCGCCATACGTGATCACCGAAACTATTTCGGCTCCCTTCCTTGCAAGAATGCGAAAGTCATATATATTGACCGTATTCGATTAGCCGCTGTGCCTTGTTGAACGCGCCCGCGGGCTCCTTTTCCAAAGACATCGACAAAGTTGAAAGTTACCGCGTGATAATCACGCGGCACGCGCTTGTGCGCTTTGGAGAATGAAAATGACGACAGGTACCGTTAAGTGGTTCAACGGCCAGAAGGGCTTTGGATTTATCCAGCCGAACGACGGCAGCAATGATGTGTTCGTTCACATCAGCGCGGTCGAACGGGCTGGCCTTGCTGGTCTCGCCGAAGGCCAAAAGGTCAACTTCGAGACCAAGGCCGACAAGATGCGAGGCAAAGTCAGCGCTGAAAACCTCTCGCTGGCCTGATCTTGCGGCGCCGTTTCACGGATGTACTGAAACGGCCGCTCTGCCCGCTCGATCTCCGGATTGAGCGGGTTTTGTCCGTGGCAAACAGGGATGAAGAATGAGCGCCAGGAAATCAGCAGAGCCGTCACCCGACAGTATCTCGCGCTTCAACCGGAGACGATTGGCTGCTGAAGAGGGTGCGCGGGCATTGGCGGATGTCGAGAGGCACGCCATTGACGTTCGAAAGAACATGGCGCGACTTCGAGAGCTCCGCGAGACCAAGGAAGCCGCTGATGCAACTCTTTGCGCATCGTTGCCGACGCCCCCGCTAAAGAAACGCAGGAGTAAGTTGGCGCGATAATCGATTCCGGCAACCATCGATGCGTTGTGAAACCGAGTCACATGCCAGTGGGGCGGATCGTGCGTAGGGCGAAGTCAGACGGCGGCGGAACAATCACTTTTTCTCTTGCACTCGGCGCAGCGCGACAGATCTGCAGGCTTACGACGACGTTTCAGACCGAGAAGCAAGCCTTCAGCTATCTTCATAAATATCGGACCGAGTTCGAACAAATGGCGCGGGCGCGCCTCGCCTCGGGGCAGCTCGAGAACGGCATCGTCGTGCTCTCAATGCTCTAGGTTGAGGCACCGGAGAGCCCACAAGTGCCACCTATTCCGGAGAATTCTTCGCGTTGATTTGGCGCGCCAAACGCTCTGCTTTTAAGCGCTCGCGACTTTGGTGAAAGGATTGCTGCGCTTTGCCGCAGAGCTGATCGCCTTGCGAAATGGCTGGGATCCCGAGGCGTTTGGGATCACGGAATTGACACCTGACATTTCGAGCATTGGAAGTTGCTAGTCTCTGGGTCAATACAGATAAAACCGTTCGGCACATGATCGGCGCGGGTAGCGGTGTCGCCCCTCTTGAAGTCGTAGCCATCCGCCTGTGAGAGACGCGCCACGTCGATCCTTCCACAGCATGGGCAGTGAAGGTCTACCGTCCATTTATCGCGCCCAGTCACTATGGCGTATCCGGTTTGCCGGGCCAGTACCGCGATTTGGTCAAAATCCAATTCTTGGCGTCTTCGTGGGTCGCGAAGTCTCCGACATGCGAATCCGGCCCATGCCCGGTAATTACCGAAACAAACCAGCGGCCGCTCGTCATCGCCTTGGCTTCAAACCGGGGGAATAATTCCATAGGCGCAATATGTGCCCTGGCTCGGCAAATCGCTATCCGTAGCTCTGTCGCACGAAATCGTTCAATATCGCGGTTTGGCGTAGAAAATCGTGCGAATGGCGGAGAGAGTGTCAGTCAATCCCCATTGAAAGATAAAGCATTTTCTACTTTCATAGACCAAGACCCACCGTTTGAGCTACGGCCCGGGAATGCCCACGAACGCACAATCCTTGTCGACGAAGGCCTGACTCCGTCACCGCTACGGACTGAAACATCGAGAACGTCAGACGGTACAGCTAGATGTCGGGCGCCGCCGCCCCGAAGACGGCCTGCTGACTCAGTCAAAGCGATTGGTTCGCCTGCCCTCGACGAGATCGACAATAGCTCGGGCGGCTTCGAGTACATTCGTGCCGGGCCCGAATTCGGCGCCTACCCCGATGCGAGATAGCTCATCGTAGTCCTGGCGTGGCACCACTCCGCCGCAAACGACGATGATGTTACCTCCCCCCATCGTTTTAAGCGTGGCGCAATTGCCCCGGATGCGTTGGTCTAATCGCCTGCAGTGCCAAACAAAAGGCCTTCTGACGCCGCCGCAAACTGCCGCGCGCTGTAGCGTACAAATCGGACGAACCGGAGTGATCGCGCGGTGCTTCCAGCCTGGGTTCGATTTCGGTCAAAGCGAGTGTGCAGGCCGAAACGGCATGGTGCATGCCTGCTGCCAAGGAGCCCGCGAATTATTTTTTGCTAGCTAATCGGCGCGTCGGTTTGTTGGTATTCCTGTTGGTATCGCCCGAATACGAAGACGAGAATGATTTTATTTTCAACCGGTTATGGTATTAGGCGGTTGTCGGCCAGGGGCACCACACTGAAAAAATAAACAATATCAATAACTTAGACTATTGGTTTGATTCCATATTTTTAAAGAGTGTCTTCGTAGCGCATTGAAAACACGCGTAAAAATTCGTCCCAGCCGTCCGTTTTGTTGGCATTTTTGTTGGTATCGGGGAGCAGATGTTTCATGGCGAACTTCCGCTATTCCGAACGAAAAAAAATTGAGCAGATGGCTCGCAAGAACCAAGGCGCGAGTGCCAACCCAAGCAACGACGGCGGGCTCGATTTCGGATCCCTGGACCGCGGTATTCACGCTCGGTGTGATCTACCTAGACTAGTCAAGCAGCTGTCGGCGCTGGTCGGGTCACTTAACCCGTAGTTGCTCCTGATGCGCCTTCACGAGTTCATGCATGCTGGTGAACCTGAAGTCGACGTGTGGCATCTGGCCCGGATTCATGGTGGCCCCGAAGCCCTGTTGGGCATGACGACGGTAGATCCAGCACGACTTCAAGCCGTGTTCATTTGCCGGCTTGTGGTCGTGGAACATGCTCTCGGCCGTGTGCAGGATCTTTTCCTTCTCCACGCCGATCTCGCCCAACTTTTCGATCATGTAGTCGAAGTTCCGGTGAGACGGCTTGTAAGAGCCGATGTCCTCGGCGGTGTAGATCGCGTCGAACTCCACCTGGAGCCTGCGGTTGCTCGCCTGGAAGGTCTCGTTGTCCACGTTGGAAAGAATGACGAGCTTGAAGTATTTCTTCAGATACTGCAGCGCGCCCGGGGAATCCTCGAACGCTGGCCAATTTCCGACGGACCGGCCGTATTCTACGCAATCTTCGTGGGAGACGTGCACGCCCCATTCTTCGCCGAGGCGCTTGTAGACGATCGGCAGCAGGTCGCGGTAGCGCTTCGCCGGAGTATATTTCTGCTGGCTCGATTCGTGACGCGCATGCGCCTCCAGTATCTGGTCGCGCGTAAGCGGGCGCTTTACGCGATCCGTGAGGCCCTTCAGGGCCTCGACCATCCCGCCCTCCCAATCGATCAGGGTGCCATAGCAGTCGAAGGTCAGAGCATCGAAATCCGTGATCAACATGAAAATGTCTCCTCTTGATGTTTCAGTTTAGATCAGACGAATGGCAGTATCCCCGGGGTCCGAAGGGACCTGAGGGCAGAACCAACTGGAATTCGTCCTCGGCGCAGCACAATCTGCTGTCGGCCTGGACACGCGGGCGGGGCGTCATGGAAACAGGCCTCTGGTGCCTTTGGCGTCCCGAACACGCTGCACTCCGATGGATAGCGCGGCATTTCTGTTGGAGATGCCCAGCCGTTCGGCGCGTCCCACGACCTGCGCGAAGCTGCGATCCAGAATTTCGTATAGCCTCCGCATGACTTCCGCTTCGTCCCAGAACAACCGCTGAAGGTCCTGCACCCACTCGAAATAGCTGACGATGACGCCGCCCGCGTTGCAGAGAATGTCCGGCACGATGAAGATGTCGCCCCGCGCCTCGATGATCGCGTCGGCATCTGGCGTGGTCGGACCGTTCGCGCCCTCCGCGATGATCCGACACTTGAGGGCCGCAGCGTTGCTTGCGTCGACGACACGCTCGACCGCGGCCGGCACGAGGATGTCGCACTCGGTCGTCAGCAGCGCTTCGGGATCGACCTCCGCCTGCTGCGCGAAGCCTTTCAGGACGCCCGTCTGCCTCACGTGGCGGAGGACCGCCTCTATATCGAAGCCCTTGGGATCGTGCAGGGCCACCGAGTGATCGCTGATACCCACGATGCGGACGCCCTGCCGTGCGAGCGCAACCGCACTGACCGATCCGACGTTTCCGAAGCCCTGAACCACGGCCGTCGCGGACTTCGGATCGATGCCGAGCTTCTCCATCGCCCGGCCCGCAAGATGCGCAACGCCGTTTCCGGTGGCATCCCGCCGACCGTGCGTCCCGCCGGCCGAGATCGGCTTGCCGGAGACGATCTCGGTCACGGTCCGGCCCTGGTACATGGAATAGGTGTCCATGAACCAGGCCATTACCTGCTCGTCCGTGCCGAGATCCGGAGCCATCACATCCGTGTAAGGGCCGACGAACGGAATCATCTCCTGCATGTAGCGCCGGGACAAAGTCTCCAGTTCGCGCCTCGATAGCGCGCGGGGATCCACCGCGATGCCCCCCTTCGCTCCGCCGTAGGGCAAGCCAGACAGCGCGCACTTCCAACTCATCCATATGGCGAGGGCGGCGACCTCGCCGAGGTCTACGTTGGGCGCGAAGCGCGTTCCGCCCTTCGTCGGCCCTAGCGTCAGATGATGCTGCACCCGATAGCCCTCGAATACGGCGACGCTGCCGTCGTCGCGATGGATCGGACAAGTCACGGCCATCGCGCGCTTGGGGTAGAGCAGACGATCTCGCTCGTCGAGAGACAGATCGAGTAGGTCCGCCACACCATCGAACTGACGGCGCGCCATATCGAACACAGGACCTTGATAGATCGTTGGATGGGTCATCGATGATCTCCTCGGGAGCCGAAGCAACTCCGCATCGGGAGCGATCAATACAAAGCCCAAGAAGTTGGAACTGCCGAACATCGCGAGAATTCGGCAGAGCCTTCTTTGAAATTGCAGCGGAACGGCAAGCGCTGCCGCGCGGATGGTCGAAGATCACCCAACGCCAACCTGGAGCAGCGGCATGTTTTACTCGGTACAAATCCAAGCGTTTCGCGATCTCATCGGCCAGACGGGTGTCGTCGACGATCCGGAGCGCATCGCCACCTATACCACGGATCAGCGCCAGCTCTTCACCGGCTCGACCTTCGCCGTGCTGAAGCCAGCGACTACGGGACAGGTCGCGGACATAGTGAAGTTGGCAGCGCGCCTCGGCATCGGACTCGTTCCGCAGGGTGGCAACACCAGCTACTGCGGTGGAGCGACGCCGGACGCTACGGGAAGTCAGATAGTTGTTAGTCTCGAGCGGATGAACAGGATTCGCGAAATCGATCCGGTCTCGATGACCGCTTCGGTCGACGCCGGTGCCATCCTGAAGAGCGTGCAGGATGCGGCGGCCGCCGCTGGGCTCCTCTTGCCGCTCAGCCTCGGCGCGGAGGGAAGCTGCCGGATAGGCGGCAACATCGGCACGAACGCCGGTGGCCTGTCCGTCGTCAAATACGGAATGACTCGCGACTTGATCCTCGGGGTCGAAGCGGTCCTTTCGGACGGAACCGTTGTCTCGGACATGCGCAAACTGCGGAAGAACAATACTGGCTACGACGTCAAACAATGCTTCGTCGGAAGCGAGGGGACCCTCGGCATTGTCACAGGGGCGGTACTGCGGCTCGCGCCCTTCCCGGTCCGCCGCGCAACCGCCTGGCTGAAGCTCGCTGCAGGCACCCCGCTCGCCGAACTTCTCGCGTTGGTCCGGCGCCAGTCGGCCGACCTTCTCACCACATTCGAATTTATGACGGCCACATCGATCGCGCTGGCGACCGACGCGATGATCAATCCGCCTTCCGTCGGAGCCGGCCCGGGAGGAGCCGTCCTCGTCGAGCTCGCATCTTCCTCCGATCATCTCGATCTCGACGGGTTGATGGAAGCGGTTCTCGCCGAGGCGGTGGAATCCGGGTGGGTCGACGATGCCTACCTCGCGCAAAGCGGATCCCAGCGAGCGGCGATGTGGGAGGTACGCGAGTCGATTCCCGAGGGCGAGAAGCGCCGCAACGGATCGGTGAAGCACGACATCTCCGTACCGCTTTCCGCTATTCAACGCTTTCTGGGCCTCGCCGGCTCGACGGTACGTAACTATGCCGCCGACCTTGAACTGTCCGTCTACGGCCACGTCGGCGACGGCAACCTCCACTACAACGTTCTGGTCCCTTCGGGCGTCGACCGGATCGAATTCGGCCGCGAGATCGAGAGAAGCCTGTCGCTGCAGCTTTACGACATCGCGGCCTCCCTCGAGGGCACCTTCAGCGCAGAACACGGCGTCGGTCGATTCAAGAGGCATCTCTTGGAGAAATACGGCGATGCCGGTCGTCTCGCCGCGATGCGCCGCATCAAGACCGCCTTCGACCCGTCGAACCTGCTGAACGCCGGCGCGGTGGTCTATCCGCTGGAACCCAGCAGCATCCGCTGAAATGTCCGGAGTTTCTCGCCTGACAGACATCAACCGTCCTTTCAGCGTCGTTCAGGCGGCGCGCCTCGATGTAGCTCTTAGAGACGGCCTGACGTCCGAAGAATAGGCGCCCGACATGTTGGTCAGTTCATCCAGGCCGACGTCGCGCGCGATGATGACGATGCCCCGTCCCGCGGCGAGTTCGGCCTCCGCCCAGCGAGGCTCCGCGAACGTCGTACCGACGCCGTCGATCAGGATCGATCGGGGCGCCCCTCCCACCGAGACTAGCCCTTTGACGCGCAGCAGTCGATCGCCGCAAAGTCCCGCGAGATCTTCGAGCCAATCGGCCAAATTCCCCCAGGAAACGGAGCCCGGCCACTGCGCGAGGAAGACGCCGAGCCGGGAGTGGTCGGTGGCGGCGATCGCCTGAAATTGGCTCGACACTGTCTTTGCTTCGAGTTCGCTCGGCGCAAACGCAGCGCGAGCGCGGGCCGACCTGTCCTCGGTCGTCACCAGAACGGCAGCCGGATTGAACTCTCTGGCGACGCGCTCGGCAACGTCGATTGCGTCACCAAAGACCCGGTCGAGCTTCGTGACGACGATGGATCTGGCGGCGGTCAATTGCGCCGACCGGATCGGGAACGTCACGTCATCCGCGTACGGATCCACGGCGTCGAGAGTGGAGACTATACGCAATCGGTATTCGGCCCTGTCGTAGCGCATCAGCGAGCGCAAAATGGGACCAGGCATCGCCAGGCCGCTCGTCTCCAATATGATCCGGCGGAATTCGCCCGCGCCGGATTGCCGGCGTGCGACGAGCAACTCGTCGATCGCCGAATGGAGATCGTCTCCGAACGAACAACACACGCAACCGTTCCCGAGCAGAGTCATCGGAAGATCGCGCCGTCCGGAGGCGACGACGGCTCCGTCGACATTGATCTCGCCGGCCTCGTTCACGATCACGCCGGTATCCGCTGAATCAAGTAGCGAAAGATAGTCGCAAAGCAATGTCGTCTTGCCGCTGCCGAGGCTTCCGGTCAGCAGGACGAACTCTGGTGTCGCGGGCGAACTGGTTCTCAAGCCGCCCTCCTACGCGCTTCGACCATTTCCTCGACGTCGGCGAGGAGCTCGGTCGGATCGAAGATGGAGCCCTCCTTGATGACGCTCGAGATGCTGCGCTTCCACGTGACCGACGCCGTCGGGTCGTCCAGTCGCATCGCACCGGTCCCATAGAGCAGCTTGAAATCGTTGAGTGGATTCTCGTCGTGCACCAGGATGTCGGCGAGCTTACCGACTTCCAGTGTTCCGACGTCTTCCTGAATGCCGAGAAGCTCCGCGCCCCACGTCGTCGCTGCCCGCAAGACCTCGAGGGGCGTGAAGCCGGCTTCCTGCAGCAACTCGAGTTCGCGGACGAGACCGAAGCCGTACGTCTGGAACATGAACCCGGAATCCGAGCCTACGCACACGCGCCCGCCGAGGTTCTTGTAGTCGTTGACGAACCTCATCCACAGTCGGAACGTCTCGCGCCACTCGACCTCGTTGGTCGTCGACCAACGGTACCAATAGGCGCCGTGCCCGCCACGCTGCGGCTGGAAGTAGGCCCAGAGGGTCGGGTCGGTAAAGCGATCGTGCCAATCCGCGCGACGGGTCCGCATCAGATCTCGGTTGCCATCGTAGACGTTGAACGTGGGAACGAAGGTGTGACGAGCCTCGAGAAATGCCTGAAGGACGTCGTTCCATTTCTGCGAGCCGGGCTTCGCCGCCTGCAGGAACGTCTGGCCGGCAGTCGAGAAACGCAGGTATTCGTCGTTGTAATCGTACTCGGGTGGGAAGGACTGTAGCGTCTGACCGTCCAAGAGCGCCTCGGGGATTCCATAGGAATGCTCCGTGCTCGTCAGCCCCCATTGCGCGGTCCGCAGCGAGTTCATCCTGCCGACGGCCAGTTGCGCGTGATGACAGCAGGTACGCAGGCCAAGACTTCCGCATTGTTCCAGCGCGGCCTTCATCATCGCCGGCGGGGCCCCGAAGAACTTGATGCCGTCCGCTCCCCGGTCCTTCACCGCCTGCAGCCACCTGCGTGCATCGTCGGGAGTGTGGATCGTCTTGACGTAGTCGTTCGTGCCGGGAAACGGCGCATAGGCCAAGATGCGAGGAGCGTCGATACGATGCTCGCCCGCCGCCTGCTTCTGTTGGAGCGTCCACTGCAGCCCGTTGAAACAGCCGGTCTCGCGGATGGTCGTCACGCCATGCGCCAGCCAAAGCTTGTAGACGTAGTCGGCGCTCGGCATGGGACCGTTCTCGGCATGGAACGGTGCGCCGATGTGGGCATGGGCATCGACCAGGCCGGGCGTCAGGAACTTGCCGGTGCAATCGATCTCGAAGTCGCCCGCAGCGGGACGGCGCTCCGGATTTATCGGAAGCTTCGGCGTACCGACCTTTTTCAGCACCGCGATCCGACCGTTCTCGACGACTACGTCGGCGGGCCCCCATGGAGGGGCACCGGTACCGTCGATGATGGAAGCTCCGCGCAACACCAGCCGCTTGAACGGGCCGCGTCCGCGGGTCCGCGAAGTCGCAGCCTCGACCTGAGGCAAGCCGCCTGCAGCGAACATCATGGCGAACTCTTCGCCAGCACCGTCGAGGTCAGGTTCCGTCATCGAGTACCGCCTTCTTTCCGTAGCAAGCGTCCGGACCGGGGCGAGATGCGCCCAAGCCGGACCGTTCGTTGCTCATCCGGAACGCTCCATCGGGTCGCAACTGCATGACGAGGATCAGAGTGACGGCGATCGCGAACTCACGAAGCGAGGCGATCTGTACCGCGTCCAGCCCCGGGACCAACGCGGCGACGAAGCGTGTCGCTTCGAGCAATGCGATCAAGGCCAACGAGCCGATCACGGCACCTGCGAGGCGGGTATACCCGCCAACGGTGACCGCAAGAAAAATGTAGATCGTCAGTTGGGTTATGAAGACGTCGGGCGCGATATAGCTGGTGAAGTGCGCATAGAGCGCGCCACCGAGGCCCGATAGCGCCGCTCCGATTCCGAACGCCTGTAGCTTGAGTCGGAGCACCGACTTTCCGGCCACCGCCGCGACCTGCTCGTCGTCGCGTACCGCGCGCAACGCCCGTCCGAAGGGGCTTCGCAGGAGCCAATTGAGTACGAACGCGACGATGCCGACGAGAACCCAAGTCAGAACGAGATAGAAGACAGCGAAGTTATCTCCGAGATGGTTCTTGAGCGGCGCCACGATCCCCGAGATCCCGTCGCTGCCCTTCGTCAGCCATTTTTCGTTCGTCTCGGCCAAACGTAGGATTTCTGCGAACCCGAGCGTCACGATCGCGAGATAGTCGCCGCGCAGGTTTCTGACCACGAAGCACAGCGCCACGCCTACCGCCGCCGAAACCGCGGAGGCCGCTATCCAGTCGATCCAGATCGGATACCCAGCACCCGAGAGCAGCGCCGACGTATAAGCACCCAGACCTACGAACCCGACCAGGCCGAGATTCACCAGTCCACCCTGCCCCCACGCCTTGACCAGGCCCAGGGAAAGCAGAGAGTAGAATCCGGCGATCGTGCCGACGAATATCAGATAAGAGATCATTTTCGCACCCCCGAGGCGCCGGAGAAGATGCCGCCCGGACGCGCGAGCAAGGTGATCAGGATCGCGACGAAAGCCGTCAGTGACTGATAGACCGGCGGGAGGATCAGAAGGCCCAATTCGCCGATGACGCCCATCAAGAGGGCGCCGGCGACCGCTCCGGGAAGACTCGTCAAGCCGCCTACGACGCTGCCGGCGAAGATCAAGAGGATCAGCCTGGATCCGGTCGAAGGATCGACGCTTGTATCGATCGCAAGCAGGGCGCCGCCGACGCCTGCCAGTCCCATGCCGATGAACGTGGCGAGATTGGCGAGACGAACCGGCTCGATGCCCTTGAGACGCGCTAGATCGGCATTGTCGGCGACGGCGCGCATGGCCTTGCCCAGTTTAGTCAGCGAGAAGAACAACGCCAGAAGGACTGCCAGCCCGATCGCTATCTCGATATTGTGCAATTGCTGAAGTCCGATTCGGATACCGCCGATCTTCATGTCGCGGGCGATCGGCATGTCGAAACTGTTCAGGCCGCTCCCGAAGGAGAAGCGGTAGGCGCTTTCCAAGGCCATGCTCAGAGCGATCGAAACGACCGCCACCATCAACGGAGTCTGGGCGCTCGGCTTGCGCCGGATCGGAGCGAGCGCGATGCGGTCCGTCACGACGCCAAGCGCGCCGGCGACCGAGAAGGCGATGACCAGAACGGGCACCAGAGGCAGATGGAGGGTCGTATTCGCGAGCCAGCCCGCGTACGCGCCGGCCGTGAGTTGCGCAGCGACGCTGAAGTTGACGAAACCTAGCACGCTGAAGATCAACGTCAGACCGAGCGCCGGCAACGCGATGAGCGCGCCGACGATCAATCCGTTCACCAAATACTGCAACAGGTCGGTCAACATGGCGGCCGCTCTCTTCGTTGCGTCAGCCGACCTTGCGAAGCGTAAGCTTGCCGGCCTGCACCTGTTCGTAGCGGAAGAACACGCCCTTCACGTCGCCGTTGTCGGCGAATTCGAGCGGACCACTCGGACCGTCGTAATTCACCTGTGCTCCAGAGATGACCGTCTTCAGCGCCTCGACGGCGTCGTCGGTCCGCTTGCCTTCCCCCGCCGAGATCGCGCGCAGATTGTCGCGGACCGCGGTTCCGTTCGCCTCTCCCGAACTGGCGCGCGCGAGCGCCAACGACGTCAGCACGACGTGATCGTAGACCTGACAGGAATAGCTATCGAGGGAAGGCCTGCCCATCTTGCCGATGAGCCGCTTGTAGGCCTCGGAGTTCTCGGCCGCCGAAGGAATCAGGGAGTACGCTCCCTCGGAGACCTCGGCAGGAACGGCTTTCGTCAATGCATCGTTGATGCCAAAGGAGAAGCCGAGCTTTTTGCCCGTATAGCCGGCGCGATAGAGGTCCTTCAGAACGACCGAAGTGTCCGGAACATAGCCGCCGAGCACGATGACATCCGGCGATTCCTTGAGCGCCTGGTCGACCTCCGACCTATAGCTCGACTTCTTGTCTTCGTAGATCAGCCCGCCGCCGGATCCGCCGGCCGCCTTGAAGATTGCGGAGGTGATGTCGATGTACGATTGCGCGAAGGGAGTTTGCGGGCCGAGGAAGAACATCCTCTTTCCGCCGAGTTCGACCGCGTACTTGCCGACGCTGGTTCCCTGCAGCGTGACGGTGGGCGACGTCCGGAAGATGTATCCCTGGTGCGGCAGCTTGGTGATGCTGTCGGCACCCGACGAGGTCAGGAGCGCTGTCTTTCCTTCCCAGCAAAGCGGCGCAATGGCCGACGTCACCGCCGACGCATACGAGCCTCCGATCGACACCACCTTGTCGACATCGATCAGCTTATGCGCCGCGCGGACGGCCGCTTCCGGATTGCTCTGGTCGTCCTCGATGACGATCTGGACCGGACGACCGCGCACGCCGCCCGCTCCGTTGATTTCGGCTTCTGCGATCTTGGCCGCCTGACCCATTGTTGCGCCAAACTGGCTGGTCGCCCCCGTAAGCGGGATGATCAGACCGATTTTGATCGGATCGCCCTGCTGCGCCCAGGAGCGGGAGAGGCTCGACGAGAGCATGAGCCCGCCCACGCCCAGGCCGGCCTGCAGGAAAGTACGTCTATCCAAATTCGACATGTCGAACTCCTCACCGTTTACGGGTTGCAATGATTCAATGTCGGTGCGCGGTCGCCGGCGCGGCGCGCCCCAAAAACAGATGCCTGATTTCGTCGTCCTCGATCACTGAGGCTGCTGCGGCATCTCGAACCTTCTTGCCGGCGACGAGAACGACGCCGCGTGTTCCATACTCCAACGCCAAAAGCGCGTTCTGCTCGACCATGAGGATCGCCAGTCCGCTTGCCGCAAGGTCGCGGACCAACACGAAGATCTCCTTGGCCGCCGCGGGCGAAAGGCCGGCCGTAGGTTCGTCCAAGAGGAGGACGCTGGGGTTGGTCATGAGAGCCACGGCCACCGCCAGCACCTGCCGCTGACCACCGGATAGGTTTCCCGCCTTGTCGCGAAGTCGTCCGCGCAGCATCGGAAATCGCGTCAACTGCTCCTCGATCCGCTCCTTCAGCCCCGACCGCAGCAGATAGCCGCCCATCTCCAGGTTTTCCTGCACCGAAAGGCTGCCGAATACGTTCCGCTCCTGCGGCACGAAGCTGACGCCGCGTTCGCAGGCGGCATGGGCATCTCCGGCAGGAAGCGCAGCCCCATCGATCGAGACGTCGCCGGTCCGCTTCGGCAGAAGGCCGGCAATCAGCTTCAGGAAGGTCGACTTGCCGGCGCCGTTGGGACCGATGATGACGGCAAGATCCTTGGGCTCCACCTTGAGATCCACGCCCTTCACGATGAAGTCGGCGGTGGCGTAGCCGCCACAGACAGCGCTCGCGCTCAGCGTCGTCATTGCAATTGCACTCCGAGATAGCTTTCCTGCACGCGGCGATCAGCCGTCACTTCGTCGAAGCTGCCCCTCGTCAAGAACTTTCCGTCTGCCATGACGATGACGTCGTCGCAGAGCCGTTCGATGAGCTCCATCTCATGCTCGATCAGCAGGATAGTGACGCCCGACTCTCCGATCGCAGCGAGTTGTTCGGCGATTTCGCCGACGAGTGTCGGATTGACCCCGGCCATCGGCTCGTCGAGCAGGACCATCTTGGGATCCGCGAGTAGCACCCGTCCGATCTCTAGGAGCTTCTTCTGTCCTCCGGACAAGTCGGTGACGAGATTGTCGAGCACGTGGTCCAGCCGGAGGCGCCTGGCGACCGCGTAGGAGCGCTCGCGCAATTCCTCTTCCTGTCGGCGGACAGCGCCGGGACTCGTCAGAGCGCGGAACACGCCCTCGCCCGCCTGCCGCGGTCCATACAGCATGAGATGCTCGAAAACCGTCATGAGCGGGCATCCTCGCGCAAGCTGGAACGAGCGCACCAGACCGGATCGGGAAACGACTTCGGGGCGCGCTCGGGAGATGTCGGCGCCGTCGAAGCGTACCGCGCCCGAGAAGCCGTCGACGAGACCGGAGATGCAATTGAAGATGGTCGTCTTGCCGGCGCCGTTGGGACCGATCAGACCGGTAATGGTGCCCGCTTCGACGGAGAAGCTCGCGCCATCGAGAGCGCGGACGCCGCCGAACCTCGCCCTGATATCGTCCACCTCAAGCAACGACGCTGACGTCGTCATCGGCACACCTCGCGACGTTTCACCGGGCGAAACTTGGGTTCGACGCACCTTTGCGCCGACCCGCCGGTTTTCCGGCGCTTCTTATTTTGATGTTTCCACCCATCACCTATTCCATTAGGTTAGCCATACCTATACACTTAATGCTATAGGTGTCGGACACTTAAGTGTTCGGGAAACGGAAGGCCGGGGAAGAAACATGAAAGCTGCGTCCGCCGACATCGACTATCGACGCGCGTTTCAGGACGCGCCCGTCGGGCAGGCCATCGCGAACAACCGCGTCATCACCGCATGCAACAAGGCTTTCGCGGAGATATTCGGCGGAAAGCCGACAGAGTTCACGGGCACGACCTTCGAGCGGCTTTATCCGAGCCACACTCACTTCGAGAGTGCCGGCGTGCGCGTCGGACCGCTGCTCGCGAAGGAAAAGGTGTTTTCCGACGATCGCGTCATGCGGCGTCTCGACGGCGAACTGTTCTGGGTTCACGTGCGCGGGTTCACGTACACGCCAAAGGATCCTCACCGGAATACGCTGTGGGTCTTTACCGAGCTTTCGAGCCGGCAACCGAAGAAGGTCACGATCGGCGGCTCGCTCACGCCGCGCGAGCGCGATATCGCCGCCCTTCTGATCGAAGGAAAGACCGGTAAGGAAGCTGCGCTTTCCCTCGGAATCAGTCCGAGGACGGTCGACATCTACAAGACGCGCCTGCTCCGCAAGTACAGCGTGACGAACACGCCGGACCTGGTGCAGAGGCTTCTGACCGGCTGATCGAACCATGGCGCCCCGGCTCATTGGACGCTCAGCCCGCCGATGTGGAATGCCTTGATCTCGAGATATTCGTCGATGCCGAACTTCGAGCCTTCACGGCCAATGCCGGACTGCTTGATGCCGCCGAACGGCGCCACTTCAAGCGAGACCGAGCCAGTGTTCAGACCCACCATGCCGAACTCGAGCTTTTCGGCGACGCGCCAGGAGCGATTGATTTCCGAGGTGTAGAAGTACGAAGCCAATCCGTAGGGAGTCGCGTTGGCGATCTGGATCGCTTCGTCTTCGTGCTTGAACCGGAACAACGGGGCGACGGGCCCGAAGGTCTCCTCGTTCGCCAACTGCATGCTGACGGTCGCGTTCGAAAGGATGGTCGGCTCGACGAATTGATCCTTCGTCCCTGACTTTCCCCCGAGTATGAGGGAGGCGCCGTTCGAGAGCGCGTCATCGATGTGGCGACGGACCTTGTCGACCGCGGCGCGGTTGATCAGCGGTCCGATCGTGACCCCTTCGCGCAATCCGCTGCCCACGATCAGCTTCGATGTCGCGGCCAGCAGACGGTCGGCGAACTTGTCGTAGATCTTGTCCTGAACGAGAACGCGGTTCGCGCAGACGCAGGTCTGGCCGCCGTTTCGGAACTTGCTCGCCATCAACCCCGAGACGGCGAGATCGACGTCCGCGTCGTCGAACACGATGAAGGGTGCGTTGCCGCCGAGTTCGAAGCTGACACGCTTGACCGTCGATGCGGACTGCTGCATCAGCAGTTGGCCGACGCGGGTCGACCCCGTGAAGGAAAGCTTGCGCACCGAGGGATTCGAAGTGAGTTCGCCCCCGATCGCCTGAGGCAATCCGGTTACGACCGAGAACACGCCCTTTGGAATGCCGGCGCGCTCGGCGAGTACGGCCAACGCCAACGCGGAGAAAGGCGTCAATTCGGACGGTTTGGCGATGATCGGACAACCCGCAGCCAGGGCCGGTCCGGCCTTGCGGGTGATCATCGCGTTGGGAAAATTCCATGGCGTGATCGCGGCGGAAACGCCAACCGGCTCACGAAGGACGATGATCCGACGATCGGAAGTCGGCGCCGGAATGGTATCGCCGTAGAGCCGTCGCGCCTCCTCGGCAAACCATTTGATGAAGCCGGCACCGTAGCGGACTTCGCCGGCCGATTCCGCCAGCGGTTTTCCCTGCTCGACGGTCATGATCGTGGAGAGATCGTCGATGTTGTCGAGCATCACCCGACACCACTGTTCCAACAACCGTCCTCGCTCGCTGCCGGGTAACGCACGCCAGGCCGGCCAAGCCTCCTCGGCCGCATGGATCGCCCGCCGGGTTTCCTCTGCGCCCAAGGCCGGCACCGTGCCGATCTCCGCGCCGGTGGCGGGATCCATCACCGGGACCGTGGCTCCCGCAGCAGCGTCTACCCAGGCGCCGTCCACGAAAGCCTGCTCACGGAATAGACTTGAATCCTTCAAACGCTCGCGTAGCGACATGGAGACCTCCAGAATTGAGGCCTGAGCATCGCACCGCCGCCCCGGCAGGGTCTGCCGATGAATCCGGTCCGACGCGCGGACGATGCCGTCTATGCGTCTCTTACAGAATGTCCTGCTGCTGCGAGGTGGTCTAATGAGCTCCCGACTTACCGCCCCGGGATCCACGGAGTGATACCAAATGACCGACCTCAAGGCCTTGGCCACCTACGACGACTTCGCGCGTCTCGATATCCGGATCGGCAAGGTCGTCGACGTCCAACCGTTCCCCAGAGCGAGAAATCCCTCCTATAGGGTCGGCGTGGACGTCGGGGCCGGGCGGACCATGTGGTCGAGCGCCCAGATCACGAACTACACTCCGGAAGCGTTGATCGGCACCTTCGTCGTTTGCGTCTGCAATCTCGGCCCGAAGAACATCGCCGGTTTCACGTCCGAACTTCTCATCCTCGGCGCGAAGGATGCGGATGGGAAGGTGATCGTGCTGAGCCCCCGCAGCGGTGTCGCAGTCGGGGAACCTATCTTCTAGAGAGTGCCACAGCACGGCCTGCGGTTTGGCGATCGAAGGACGACAGAGCATGCTGTCTAGAAGCCGTCTTCGGCAAATTGGTCGATGCGAGGTGCTTAGGATCCCGTCAAGGCCGGCTCCGGTGGCCAGGCCGATACACCAGCAAGGGATCACGCCATGTCAGCCGCTCAATCCACCGCCGCAGAACTCGCCGCGCTGCGCCACGCAAACGTGCCGCGCGGTGTTCTCACCGCGCATCCGATCACTGTCGCCCGTGCTCAAGGCGCGCACGTCTGGGACGTGGACGGCAACCAGTATCTGGATTTCGTCGCCGGCATCGGCGTTCTCAACGTCGGGCACAATCATCCGCGCGTCGTGGCGGCCGTCGAGAAGCAGCTTAAGAACGTCACACATATGGCCTTCCAGGTCACCGCGTACCAGCCGTACCTCGAACTCGCCGCAAAGCTCAATCGCCTGGTCGGAAAGGGTGATCCCTACAAGAGCATCTTCCTGACTTCCGGAGCCGAGGCAGTCGAGAATGCCGTCAAAATCGCTCGCGCCTACACCAACCGCTCTGCCGTCATCGCGTTCAGGGGCGGCTTTCACGGCCGGACCATGCTGGGCGTCAGCCTCACCGGCATGAGCCAACCCTACAAGCAGAACTTCGGGCCGTTCGCTTCCGAGATCTTCCACACTCCGTTCCCGGACGCCTATCGAGACATGACGACCGAGCGAGCGCTCGAAGCCCTTGACGAGGTCTTTGCCACCCAGATCGCTCCCGATCGCGTCGCTGCGATCATCATCGAACCGGTACAGGGCGACGGCGGCTTTCTGCCGGCGCCGGCGCCGTTTCTGAAGGCGTTGCGCGAAATCACGAAACGCCACGGAATCGTGTTCATCGCCGACGAGATCCAGACCGGATTCGGGCGGACCGGCAAGCTTTTCGGCTTCGAACACTCCGGGATCCAGCCCGACCTGGTGACGGTCGCCAAGAGCCTCGCCGGCGGTTTCCCGCTCTCCGGCGTCGTCGGCCGCGCGGAGATGATGGACGCTCCTCTGCCCGGAGGTCTCGGCGGCACCTACGGCGGCAACGCCGTCAGTTGCGCCGCGGCGCTCGCAGTACTCGAAGCCTTCGAGCATGATGGTTTGCTCGATCGCGCTGAAAAGCTCGGTCAGCGACTCCAGGCGGGACTGCGCGACGTGGCGAAGAAGCACTCGGTCGTCGGCAACGTGCGTGGCCTGGGCTTCATGCAGGCGATCGAACTGGTCACTGATCAGAAGAGCAAGACGCCGGATCCCGATCGCACCCAGCGCGTGATCGACTTCGCCCGCCAACGCGGGCTTCTGGTGATCAAATGCGGCGTCCACCGCAACGTCATCCGATTCCTGGCACCCTTGGTCGTATCGGATGAAGATCTCGACAAGGCTCTCGGGATCATCGACGCGGCGCTCTCGGCCGAAAGCGTGAAGGCTGTCGCTTAGGTCGCCCGGATGTGAGGGCCGGATGCGCAGGCGTCCGGCTCTCGCCATACCACGGGGCCGGGCTCGGAGGCTCGTCCGCCTTCCGCTACCTTGCGGTCCAAGCCAACGCCAGAAGCATCGCAAATGGACGAGCGACCAAAGCGTGTTCCCAACTGTATTGACCCGCTTCGTGGAGAAGGTTGAGACTACCTAGCGTTTTCCCCGCGCTCACTACAGGAACGTTCAGCACCGCGCCGCAGCCCAGCGAAAATATTGCGTCATGGTCAGGAAAGCGCTCCCGCACCTGTTCGGATGTTTCGCTGACGACGGGACGACCGGCATCGAGCATGGCCCTTAACCACGCATCCGCTGTGATGTCCTTTGTACCTCCGACGGAGTAACCGGCCGGATCGCTAGAGTGCATTCGACGCACCAACGTGCCCTCCACTCGCAGAATAGTCAAAAGTCTGAAGCCAATGAGATCGCTCAGGGCGCTCTCGACCAACCTGCATGCCTTTTCCGGACCGAAATCGGACCGCACGTGATCTGCTGCTTCCGAGAAGAGCTCAAGCGCTCGTCGAGACATCGTCAGTACCTTCCGATCGATCCCGGGGGTCCGGTTGGCTTATCCAGAGGTGACCGTCAAGACGACGACGGAAACTCAAGGAGATTCTACCGCCGCCGCGCTGGGACTTCGCCGGCGTCGGACACTTAAGTGTCCGAGTCCTCTCTCAAAGTGCGACCTCCCGCGATAGTTATACGTGCTCCGGCATCTTGAACGAGACGAAACGTCCGATCGCCTATGGACTTGAGGCTTCGTCCGGGAAATGCTGCCGGGTGTCCGGCCATACCGCAAATCGGTCGCCGGTCTGGAGGCGATCCATTGAACGGTGCTTCGAAGCTCGATCGTATCGATCTGAACATCCTCGTCCAATTGCAGAAGGACGGCCGGATGACGAACGCCAATCTCGCGGAAGCCGTCGGCCTTTCCGCAAGCCCTTGCTTGCAGCGCGTGAAACGGCTCGAAGCCGCCGGCTACATCACGGGTTTCGGCGCCCAGATCAATTTGTCTAAACTAACCGAAAGCATCACGGTCTTCACCGAAATCACGCTTGTCGATCATCGCAAAGAGGATTTCGTGAAGTTCGAGGCTAACATGCGCAATGTCAACGAGCTAATGGAATGTCATCTCGTCAGCGGCGGCTACGACTATCTTCTGAGGTTTGTCTGTCGCAGCATCTCGCACTATCAAGAGCGTATGGAAAATCTGCTCGAACGCAACATCGGAATTGAAAAGTATTTTTCCTACATCGTTCTCAAGTCGCCGATCGTGAAGCGCGCCTTGCCCCTGAAGACGCTCCTCAACGACGAGTCGCAAGCCGATCGCCTACTAGAAGGAACTTGAAGGTCCCAGTAGCTATTCGCTTGCGACACGCGCGCCGTCGGGACCAGTCTCGCAAGTCCCGTAGCCTTGGTCGGGGCATGCTGCACTTTCAATCAAAGACGACGGGATCGGGCCGCCTGTCTAGTCGGTCGATAATTGCACAGAGTCAGATCCTAATTATGCGAGTGCGACGCGGCCGCTAACTGCCGCGTGCTTTTGCGTACAAATCGGACGAACTGGAGCGATCGCGCGGTGCTTCCAGCCTGGGTTCGATTCCGGTCAAAGCGAGCGCGCAGGCCGAAGCGGCATGGTGCATGCTCGCTGCCAGGGAGGCCGCGAATTATTTTTCGTTACCTAATAGGCGCGTCAGTTTGTTGGTATTCCTGTTGGTATTGTCCAAACACGAAGATGAAAATGATTCTATCTTCAATCGGTTATGGTATTAGGTGATTGCCGGCCAGGGGCACCAGCCTTCGCTGCTTCGCAGCTACGGCTGGGCAAGCCAGGCGCAATTCTATCGATGCGAAGCAGCGAAGGCTGTCCCGCCGAAGCCTTGGCGAAGGCGGACTGGTTCAATGATGCTCCGTCCCCCTCCCTAGCAATCGTCACATCCGCACTGTATAAGCCCTTAGCTTCTTCACTCACCGAAGAGGCTCACATGAACGACCTGCACACGTGGCTTTCCGAACAGCACCACGGTTTGCGGACCTTCCGGATCTTTCAGCAAAAGCTCGAGACGCTCGGCCGGGACGATCCCGCCCAGCGCGGCCTGTGCCGCCTGTTGAGCGGTCTCGTCGACGGCTATGTCGAGGCCTTCGACGAGGCCCCGCTGCCGGTCGAAATTGCCGACGGCGCCTATCACCGCCTGCTGACGCTGGTTGAGAGCATCGACTTCAAGGGTGATGCAAATCGCCGGCTCGCCGATATCAATCGCGTGGCGGGGAGCGAGCTCTGGCAGTGATGCGGAGGCGCCGCCATGTGGCTGAACCGGATACACCGCGCCGGTAGAGTGTCGCGCGCTGGCCGGCACGGACCACCGTCAAGGCGTTCGACTTCACCGGGCCGGCACTTATATCCTGCAATAACGCGTATCGATGCAGCGAGCAGCCTTGATGGCCAGGAGACACACGACGGAAGCGGACGCCGACGACCTCCCCCGCTATTTTGTCTGGGTCCGGGGCCTCGAAGGCCCCGAGCCGCAGAAATGGATGGCCATGGATTTCGGCGTCGGTGACTGGAAGCGGCCGCTGGTGCTGGCTTTTCTGGAGCTGCCGGAGGACGAACGGCGCCTGCCGCTGTCGGTGCTGGCGCGGCGCTATCCGCCGCCGAGGGTAGACGTTTTGTAACGCACCCCACGACAAGCCAACCCTCACTTCCCCCCATGCCGCGCTGCTGCTCGCCGCCACCGCCCTGCCGACGAAGCTCTCCGACGCCTGTCGCAAGGTCGCGGAGTCGCACGGCGGTCGATGTCCTCTTGGGAGAAGGTCGCGCGCTCGGCGGCACACTTGCGCAGCTGAGCGCGCCGGCACGCTAGTTGTTGTCGGAACCAAACAGCATCATCCGCGGGAAGCCGCCGCGCGGACGGCTGGCGACATACCGCGAATCGGAATCTTCGCGGATGTTGCGCGCAACGTCATCCCAATCTGTGCCATCGCGCATCCAGCGTTGCTCGCGGGAATCGTAACGGTGACGCTCGGCCCAGCGCTCGCGGCGCTGCGCCCGGCGCCGTTCGGACGCTGCACGCTTCACGTCAGGATCCCCGGCCTTGGCATAGGCATTGTCGGACGAAGAAGGCGGCTCCGTCGAAGCCTGCCGCTCGGCCGGCTTGGGCGGCTCGACCGCGGCCGCTTGCGAAGGCTGCGGCGCTGATGGTTCAGCGCTAGCCTGAGTGGTCTGCTGATCGGGCTTTGCCTCAGGCGTTGCTTCGCCCTGTGCCTGGGCGGGCGCGGCGATCATCGCGCCAAAGACTTGCGAGCCGGTGAGATATTGCACGCGCTCGGACGGCGCATTCGTCGTGGCTGGCGCGGCGGCGTCAGCGCGCCACTCGATCTTGCTGGTATGCAGGCCCTGCTTGGGCGCGCTCGGATTCATGATATTGCCGGCGACGATGCCGCCGCCGAGACCCGTGGCGATGGCGGCGACGATTGTTCCGGCACCGACGAAATAGGCTGTCGAGGCGTGCATCGGTCCGCTCCCTGTTTGGAGCGGGCAACGCCTGGGGATTGGCGGATGTTCCCGATGTGGAGCGGGGAGTCGCGGAAAGGAACCGCGGGTCAGATCTGCTGCGCGACCTTCTCCAACCCGATGATGCGGGCGAGCTTGCGCACTTCCTCTTTCTGGTCGTCACGCAGCTGGAACAGCAGCGGCATCGCGGCCGACTTCAACTGCTGGACCTCGTCGCAATTCGGATCGATCGGCACGCCCGGCGCGTTCGGATTGGAGAGCTTGTTTGCCGAGATCTTGCGGACAACATTGCGCAGCGCGGTCTCGACCGAGGGCCAGTAATATTCCTGCGACGACGACAGCTTCAGGCGATCCCTGATGCCCGAGATCTGTGCGTCGGATAGCAGCGAATAGGACTTCTGCGGCTGCGGCTTCGCGACGACCTTCGGCTTGGCCGGGACTTCGACGGCGGGAACCTCTGCAGCAGCGGGCGCCTCAGACGCACTTGCTTTCATCGGAAGATCGGCGGGCGTCGCGGCGGCAAAGGCCTGGCGCAGCGGCTCGGTCAAGTCCGGCGCCTGCGCAAGCTTGTCGGCGGGCACCTGCGCCGGCTCGATCGCCGCCGAGGCCAACGCTAACGCCGGAACCAGACGGTCGGCCTTGGCGGCGCGGTTGGTCGCGAGCGGCTTCGGCGGGGCCTGCGTGATCATCTCGGCGCTGACGCTGGGCACGCTGTCGCGGCCGAGGATGGCGGTGGTGGCGGCGCCAAGGACGAGGAAGCAGGTCAGAACGATGATGGTGATGGCTCTGGACAAACGTCTCTCCGCGTCCGACTTCAAGTCCACGTGATCACTGCCCGGAAACTGGGCGGTAAATAAGGCTTAACCGGGCCGTTGCGGCGGCAATCGCGCGGGCTGCGGCGACATCGTCCGGAAATTTCAACGGAATCAGGCGGCTAGCGCCAGATCATAGGCATCCTGAATGTCGGCGACGATCTCGGAGGCCTCCCAGACCGCACGCGGCTCGACCGATTGCAGCGTCACCGTCCAGTTGCCGCCCCGGCGAGTGCGGGGGGACGCTGACGATGTCGAAGCGGACGTTGCGGCACAGCGGATGACGGGCCAGCGCATGGGCGACGCGGACGCGGATTTCGTCCAGCGATGCCGCCGTCTTGGTGTTGAGAAAATGGAAGTCCATCGCCTGTCCCTCTCTGTCCTGATTGGCGGCCTCGAGGGGGATTCTTGGCGGGCGTTGGTTAATCCGCCGTTAAGTGCGGGGGACCGCAGGAGTGCGGAATTAACTGTGATCGGGATGACGGCGCCTCCTCTCCCTCTCCCCGTTCTTACGGGGAGAGGGCGGGGTGAGGGGCTGTCTCGGCAATCACAACAACAGTTCGACTCGCGGAGGCCCCCTCACCCGCCGCGCGTTCCGCACGTCGGCCTCTCCCCGCAGGCGGGGAGAGGCGAAGAACCTACCGCCCACCGGCCTCACGATATTCCGCCTGCGTCCGCGCGACGAGATCGTCTACGGCAGGCACGTCCGTCACCCCCGACGTCGAGTGCCCGCCGCTCCAGATATCGCGCCAGCGCTTAGGGCGGTTCTCACGTACGGTGACGTCGATGTCCTTGGCGATGTCGATCGCGCCGCGCGCCGGCAGGTCGTCGGGATCGAGACCGGCAGCGACGATCGACGGCCTCAGCATGCTGGTCTGCAAGCCCGTGAACGCCGTGGTAAGCAAAATGTCGTCGGCGCTGCTGTCGACCAGCATCCGCTTGTGGCGCTCGTCAGCCATGCTCTCGCGCGTGGCGATGAACTTCGTACCCATATAGGCGAGATCGCAGCCAAGCACTTCGGCGGCAAGCAGCGCGCGACCGTCGCTGATGCCGCCCGCGAGCACGATGATGCCATCGTAGAACGCGCGCACCGCGCGGACGAAGGCGAACGGGTTGAGCCAGCCGGTCTGGCCGCCGGCACCCGCGGTGAGCAGTACGAGCCCGTCGGCACCTGCTTCCACCGCGCGCTCGGCGTGGCGGATCGAGGCAACGTCCGCCAGCACCAGCGCGCCGGCATCGTGCAGCGGCTTGAGCACAGGCGCGGGCGAGCCGACCGAGGTGATCACGATCTCCGGTCTGTGCCGCAGCAGCACGGCGAGATCTTGCTCCAGCCGCGCATTGGAGCGGTGCACGATCAGGTTCGGGCAGAGCTGCGCTGCCTTACGGCCGGCTTGATCTTCGTGCTGCCGCAGCCGCGTTTCGATCTCGGTGAGCCACGCATGCAGTTGTTCCGTGCTGCGGCAATTGGCGGTGGGGAAGCTGCCGATCACGCCGTTGCGGCAGGCCGCAACCATGAGCTCGACGCCCGACACCAGGAACATCGGCGCCGCGATCAAGGGCAAAGCGAGACGATCGCGGAAGTGTTGCAGTCGATCGGATGTCACCCAAGCCTCCCTGTCACTCTTGCCTCCCTGCGCGGGCTTTGTCGTTCCATCCCGCATGCTCTGTGCTAGCGTTGCGCACAAACATTGGCACGCTAGACGCCGATGACAAAGCAACGAGGAAACATATGTCCGATCCGCTCCACGCAACGTCTCCGGCTTGCGCGCAGACGCTACGGGCGCTGTCGCGCTATCCCGGCCGCACCGCGTTCGCGTGGCCCGGCGGATCGCTGAGCTATCAGGGCACCATCGACCTGATCGGACGCATCCAGGGTGTGTTCATGCGGCTTGGATTGCAGCCCGGCGCGCGCGTCGCCTTCCTCACCGCCAACCGTGCCGACACCTGGTGCGCCGGCGTTGCAGCGCAATTGTCGCGGCTCTGCATCACCTGGCTGCATCCTCTGGGATCGCAGGCAGACCAGCTGTTCCAGCTCGAGGATTCCGAAGCCGAGGTACTGGTGGTCGATGCAACCGCCTTCCGCGATCGCGGCGGCGAGCTCGCCGCGAGGGCGGGCCGGCTCAAGGCGGTCTTCACCATGGGACCGGCCGACTATGGCGTCGACCTCCTGCAGGCGATCGAGATCGAAGGCCACGCCAGCGCGCGGTGCCTCGCCGGCCCTGACGATCTCGCCACGCTGAACTACACCGGCGGCACGACCGGCAAATCCAAGGGCGCGCTGCGCTACCACCGGGAAAACGCTGGAGCTGCCGGCGCGATCCTCGCCGACTTCGAGATTCCGGAGGCCGCGCGCTATCTCACGGTCGCGCCGATCAGCCACGTCGCCGGCACGAAAGTGCTGCCGACCCTGATGCGCGGCGGCACCGTACACATGCTGAAAGGCTTCGATCCCGAGGCGGTGCTGGCCACGATCAAGCGCGAGCGCATCAACTTCACGCTGTTCGTGCCGACCATGATCTACGTGCTGCTCGATCATCCCGCGCTGAGCAAGACCGACCTGTCTTCGCTCGAGCTCGTGCTCTACGGCGCCTCCGCGATGTCGCCGAGCCGGCTGATTGAAGGCATCGAGCGCATCGGCCCGGTGTTCTCGCAGCTCTATGGCCAGACCGAATGCTATCCCATCTCGGTGCTGCGCAAGGCGGATCACGATCCCAAGACGCCGGAGCTGTTCCTGTCCTGCGGCTTCCCGATCTCGGCCTGCGAGGTCAAGATCCTCGACGACAACGACCAGGAAGTGAAGACCGGCGAAGCCGGCGAGATCTGCGTTCGCGCGCCGCATGTCATGGCGGAATACTGGAAGCGGCCTGATATCACCGCCGAGACACTGAAGAACGGCTGGGTCCACACCGGCGACATCGCGCGCAAGGACGAACGCGGCTACATGTTCATCCTCGACCGCAAGAAGGACATGATCGTCTCCGGCGGCTTCAACATCTTTCCGCGCGAGGTCGAGGACGTGCTGTCGCAGCACGCGGATGTCGCGATGGTCGCGGTCGTCGGCATCCCCGACGAGAAATGGGGCGAGGCGGTCACGGCGATCATCGTGCCGCGCGAGGGAACTCAACCCGACCCCGACGAGCTGATCAATCTCGTGAAGGCGCGAAAGGGCTCGGCCCATACGCCCAAGCAGATCCAGTTCGTCAAGCAATTGCCGATGACCGGGGTCGGCAAGGTCGACAAGAAGGTGCTGCGCGCGAGCTTCTGGAGCGGGCGGGACCGGATGGTGGGGTAACCACCCCGGGATTTTACGGTGTCGTTGTGGCCGCCGGACAACAGCGTCCAACGGAGTGCGCTCCCGCGACGGCCGCGCAATTGCGGGCAAATCAGGGAATCAACTAGACCGCTAACGGGGCTGGGAAGCGGAGACTGAAATGAGAGTCGCTTCCCTGGAAAGTGCGTTGGCTGCGATCACGTTGATCACGGCTATCATCGTTGTGCTGTGGGAGATCAAGCTCTTCCACGGCATGTGAACAGGCAGGATGCCTGCGTCGAACAAGAGAGCTCCGGACAAGAAGAGGCTCGCGACCAAGCATCCCTTCCGCGGCGGCGGAAGCCTGCCGTTCAATCGCGTGTCACCGACACCGCGACGAACAGGCTCATCAATCCGACCGCGAGCAGCAGGCGATAGAACGTGATCGCCTCGGGCCCGATGGTGAGCGCAGACAGTCGCGAGCGCGAATGAGGCGCGACGTTCGCGCAACTCACCGCATCTCAACGCCCCTCACCGCTTCTCGATCACCAAACTCTGCACCGCGCGGCCGAAATAACCCTGCCGGTCGGCCAGCCGCGACATCGCGAGGCCCGCACCGTCGGGGCCAATCGAGGATTCGCCGTCGAGCAAGATCCACTCGCCGACCGGCTGGCGCGCGAGGCTGATGGTGAGGTCGGCGTTGATGTAGGTCCAGGCGCGGAAGTCGAGCGTCGAGGCAGTGCCGTTGGAAAAGTCGGCGGCGACTACGGCGCGCATCGCCTGCGAGATCGCTTCGCCTTCGATCAGGGGATGGTCGACGCGAAACCAGACCGCGCCCGCGCCGGCCTGGCCGAAGCGGCCCCGCGCGGCGCGCATCGAGACCATGCCCACGAAAGGACTGGTCGCGGCATGACCGTCCTCGACCAGCGAGTCCTCGGGCGACGGCAACGTGGCCGGCAGGTCCTTGACGTCGTCGGGCAGCGGCAGCGACTGCTGCTTGATCTTCAGCACGGTGGCACCGACGACCTGCACGCCCTCGGCCAATAGCTTCACTTCGCAGAGCTGGATTTTGCGACCCTCGCGCAAAATCTCGGTCGCGATCGTGAGTGGCGCAACCGGGACCGGGCGCATCAGATCGATGGTGACGCGCGCGATGTTCATCGGCACCGGCGTCGGGATGCGCTCAGCGGCCCATGTCACCAGCGAAGCCGGCGCCGAGCCGTGCTGCATGCGCCGGTCCCACGGGCCTGCGGCGTCCGGGCTGGTGACGACGCTGTTGCCGTCAACGCGGTAGATGGCGGTCATGGTTTCTCCGTGAGGGATATTCGGAGCGCAGCCAAAGGTGTCGTCCCGGCCTGGTTGCGCAATTGCGCACGGGGGCTGGGACCCATAACCCCATGGAAAAGTCGTCGCGCGAACTGACAACCACGAGTCTTCGCCAAACAACACCCTGTGGTTATGGGTCCCGGATCTGCGCTCGCTTCGCTCGCTTGTCCGGGACGACGACCTTCATCACAGCGGCGGATCGATCGCTTCGTCGTATTCCTTCTTGAAGCGCGCGATCAGTTCGGCGGCGGGCACGACGCCTTCGATGCTGCCGATGCCTTGGCCCGAGCCCCAGATCTCCTTCCAGGCCTTCGGCTTGGCGCGCTCGCCGGACGCATCCGTGCCGAAATTCATCTTCGAAGGGTCGGAGGTCGGCAGGTTTTCCGGATCCATGCCGGCGGCAAGGATCGAGGGCTTCAGATAGTTGCCGTGCACGCCGGTGAAGAGGTTGGAGTAGACGATGTCGTCGGCCGTCGAGCCCGCGATCATCTCCTTGTACTTCTCGACCGCGTTGGCCTCCTTCGTCGCAATGAAGGCCGAGCCGATATAGGCGAAGTCGGCACCGAGAATGCGCGCGGCGCGGATCGCCTTGCCGTTGCCGATGGCACCCGACAGCGCGATCGGGCCGTCGAACCACTTGCGCGTCTCGGCGACGAAAGCGAGCGGCGAGATGGTGCCGGCATGGCCGCCGGCGCCGGCCGCGACCAGGATCAGGCCGTCGGCGCCCTTCTCGATCGCCTTGTGTGCGAATTTCTGGTTGATCACGTCGTGGAAAACGATGCCGCCCCAGCCGTGCACGGCCTGATTGAGCTCCTCGCGCGCGCCGAGCGAAGAGATGATCATCGGCACCTTGTACTTGGCACAGAGCTGCATGTCGTGGTCGAGCCGGTTGTTCGACTTGTGCACGATCTGGTTGACCGCGAACGGCGCCGACGGCCTGTCGGGATGCGCGCGGTCATAGGCCGCGAGCTCTTCGGTGATTCGCGCCAGCCATTCGTCGAGCAGCTCCGGCGGCCGCGCGTTCAGCGACGGAAACGAGCCGACCACACCCGCCTTGCACTGAGCGATCACGAGATCGGGCACCGAGATGATGAAGAGCGGCGAACCGATCACGGGGATCGACAGACGCCCCTTGAACAAGGCGGGCATGGACATTGCGGAACGATCCTCTATTGGCCGGTCAAACGAAGGTTGGGTGTCATACCAACAAGGCAATCTTTCCACTGTCAAGTATTGCGTTTTGACGCCATGGCGGACGCCATTACCGCAATTCCAAGCCGCGGAATACGCCGCGTTTTGAGGCAGCGCGCGTTCCCTTTCTCTCCGTCACTCTGGGGCGCGCGAAATCCGTCGCCCCATTCACGTTGAGGCCTGATGGATTCCGGGCCTGCGCCTATCGGCGCGCCCCGGAATGACGGGCGACGAACGTTCACCCGATCAGGTCCGGATTGATCAGCCGCTCGAACGAGAACATCTCATCCCACTTCTCCTGTGTCAGCAATTTGCGCTCGACCACGACGATCTGGTGTAGCGACTTGCCGCTCTTATAGCCCTCGCGCGCGATCTCGGCGCATTGCTTGTAGCCGAGCAGCGGCTTCAACACGGTGACGATGCCGAGCGAGTTGAGCACCATGTTGCGGGTGTGCTCCTCGTTGGCGGTGATGCCGACCACGCAGTTTTCGCGCAGGCTGTTGACCGCACGCTCCATGGTGCGGATCGAGAAGAACAGCGCGAACGAGATGACCGGCTCCATCACGTTGAGCTGGAGCTGCCCGGCGGAAGCCGCAAGCGTCACCGTGGTGTCGAGGCCGATGACGAGGAAGCTGGTCTGGTTGACGACCTCGGGGATCACGGGATTGACCTTGCCCGGCATGATCGACGAGCCCGGCTGAAGCTGCGGCAGGTTGATCTCGTTCAGCCCGGCGCGCGGGCCGGAAGCCAGCAGTCGGATGTCGTTGCAGATCTTGGTGAGCTTGCTCGCCGTACGCTTGAGCACCCCGGAGAGCTGCACATAGGCGCCGGTGTCTGACGTCGCCTCGACGAGATCGCCGGCGAGCACGAAGTCGACGCCGGTCAGCCCGCTCAGGTGCCTGACGGCGAGCTTGGGATAGCCGACCGCGGCGGTGACCGACGTGCCGATCGCGGTGGCGCCGAGATTGATCTCGCGCAGCAGTGCGCGTGCTTCCGAGATGCGTTCGACTTCCTCGCCGATCGTGGTGCCCCAGCCCCGGAATTCGGCCCCGAGCGACATCGGCACGGCGTCCTGCAAATGCGTGCGGCCCATCTTCAGCACGCGGTCGAATTCGCGGCCCTTGGTGAAGAAGGCCTCCTGGAGCTGGCGCAGCGCCTTCATGTAGCTCTCGAGCCGCAGGATCAGCGCGAGGCGGAAGGCGGTCGGATAGGTGTCGTTGGTCGACTGGCCGTAATTGACGTGGTCGTTCGGGCTGACGTGCTGGTAATCGCCTTTGGCGAAGCCGAGCGATTCCAGCGCAAGGTTGGCGATCACCTCGTTGGCGTTCATGTTGGTCGAGGTGCCGGCGCCGCCCTGGATGAAGTCGGTGACGAACTGATCCATCATGTCGCCGGCGATGACGCGGTCGCAACCGAGGATGATCGCGTCCGCGACCTTGGCGTCGATCACGCCGAGATCGCGGTTGGCCATGGCAGCGGCCTTCTTCACGTAGCCAAGCGCCTTCACGAAGTAAGGCTCCTGGCTCATTGGAATGCCGGTGATGTGGAAGTTCTCCTTCCCGCGGATGGTCTGGACGCCGTAGTAGATGTCGTCGGCGATCTCACGCTGTCCGAGGAAGTCATGCTCCGTACGGCTCATGGGCGCTCCTTTGCTCGCGCGGCGGCCTCAGTTCTGGCACAGTGCGCTGGTGACGAAGGTGTCGGTACGACAGTCGTCCGGTTTGCGTTGCCTGCCCGGGATCAGGACCTTGGCCGAGCATTTCTCGGCGGAGTCGGCGTTCAGGCTCTTGCCTTCCTTGTAACCCTTGCTCTGGCAAAGCTGGTCGGCAGCCTGCTTGCAGTCGGGCGCGCCGTTCGAGGAGACCGGACAAGCGATACGCCCCGACACCATGGAGGACGGCTTCGCCAACCGCGACAGATCGTTCATGGCCTCGCTCGGGCTTTTGATCGGCGGCAGGATCGAGGGCAGCTTGTCGAACAGCTTGCCCATTTCGTTGATCAGTCCGGGATTATCCTCGCGGGCCGGCGGCGCTGAAGGCGTGGGCGGCGGCGCAGCCTGCGGTCCCTGCTCCTGCACGCCGAGCGCCGGCGGCGCGGATTGCGGCCATCCGGCCCCGCCGGCACAGAGCAGGAGCAACACCACCACTGAAATCAGAGTCCCGGGCCTTACGGCCGGATTACCGGATCGAACCATCATGACCGCACCGTAGCCGAAGCCGGCCTGGCGGCAAAGCGCGGCGGTTCAGATCAGCTTGATCGCCACCACGAAGCCGAGCACCAGCACGGCGGCGCCGATCGCGACCCACAATCCGAGATGACGCTCGATCCTGACCCGGATCCAGTCGCCATAGCGGTTGAGCAGGATCGCGGCGATGAAGAAGCGTCCGCCACGCGCAATGATCGAGCACAGGATGAACAATCCGATGTTGTAGCCGGCGAAGCCCGAGGTGATGGTGACGAGCTTGTAGGGGATCGGCGTCAGCCCCTTGAGCAGGATGATCACCGCGCCCCACTCGGCATAGGAGGCGCGGAAGGCATCGACCTTGTCGCCGAGACCATAGACCTGGATCAGCCAGTGACCGACCGAATCAAACAGCAGCGCGCCGATGGCATAGCCCAACAGGCCGCCGAGCACCGAGGTGACGGTACAGACCGTCGCATAGACCCAGGCGCGCTGCGGGCGCGCCAGCGACATCGGGACCAGCATCACATCCGGCGGAACCGGAAAGAAGGAGCTTTCAGCGAAAGCCACGGCCCCCATGATCCAGAGCGCGTAGGGCTTGTGGGCGGCGTCGATGCACCAATCGTAGATACGTTTCAGCATGGCGCCGCGATGAAGCACCATGGGACGGATTTGTCCATGGCGAGTTTTGTGACGTTTCTAAAGCGTGATCCGGCCCCGAAGGGCCGCGCTAGCGCAAAGTGTGCAGCGGTGTTCCCTCGCAACAAACGCAGAACGCGTTTGCGCGGAGATCACGCTCAAACAATAACCTAAGGCGCGCGATGACGCTTCGTTCCAATTTCATCGCGCTTTAGTGGCGCTTGCGCGCCACGCGGCCCTCGAGCGCGGCAATTGGCCGCCTGGCGGCAACGCGGGCTGATGTAACTTTGGGCAGCTTCATTGGCGACTTCGGCAGCTTCTCGGCGATGCCGAGCATGTCCTCCCGCCGCGCCATTTCGCGCCAAACGTCCTCTGGACGCACGCCGGCCGAGGCCCAGAGCACCGTGAGATTGTAGAGCAAATCGGCACTTTCCCGGATCACGGCTACGCTATCGCCGTTGACCGCGTCGATGGCGACCTCGATGGCCTCTTCCGCCAGTTTCTTCGCGATTTTGGAGGGCCCACGCTGAAACAGCCGGGCCGTACGGGATGTTGCCGGATCAAGATCTCGGGCCGCGAGCACAGCCTGATATAGCCGCTCAAGCGAATCACTCATGTCCTGAAATTACTCTAAATCAATGGCGAGCGTGTTAACGCACCGCACTAAAGCCAAAAAACCGGCCGCCGCGGCAAGCGCGACGGCCATTCGTGGTCAATCGTTGGTAGCCAAGGTTAGTAGCAGTTGGTCATGTACCCTTGGCCGCAGGCTGCAGCCGGACTGTCTCCGCCGTAGCGCTGATACTCGTAGTTCGGACCCGGACCGTAATAGGGGCCGTAGGCGGGGCCGCTGTAATAAGCAGGACCGCCGTAATAGGCAGGACCGCCGTAATAGGCGGGACCGCCATAATAGCCCGGACCGTAGTCATAGGCGTAGGCGTCACGGGTGGCTGCAATAGCAAGGCCGGTGCCGACGATGCCGGCAATAGCTGCGGCAGCCGCCGCACCGCCGCCGCCATGCCAGTGACGGCCACCTGCGTACGAAGCGGTCGGGGCAACCGCGGTCAGCGCCAGCACCGCGGCGGTGGCAAGAACGGCCTTGCGGCCGCCAAATTTCGAAAATCTGTCAAACATGTCCTGGACCCTCCTTGGGACCTCCAACGGTGCCTGCAGACAGGCTCATATCTCTCAAACACCTGCATCCCATGTTGGGTTCCGCAACCCCAACACAAGCTGAACGGGGTTGCGTAATCGTGACGCAACCGCCGCTCATCCGCCGTTCATGTTGGCGCTGAAAGACTGAACGTCTGCCGGCGCTGCGAGCGTCACGAAACCACAACAATGCGGGACCGGCGCGACCGATGTTCGGATTCAAGACGACCGCCCTTCGCTGCCTGCTGGGTCTCTCGATCTCGCTTGCCGCACTGGCCACACGCGACGTCAGCGCAGCCGAGACCGCCGCCGCGCCGTCCGTTGCGATCCACTTCACCTTCGACCGCCCGATCGATGCAAGCATGACGCCGTTCTTCATCGCGGCGAAGGACGGCAAGTTCGGCGCCGAACGTCTCAACGTGTCCTTCAACAGCGCGGCCGGATCACCCGAGGCGCTCGCGCGCGTCGCGAAAGGCGACAGCGAGCTCGCACTCGTCGACATCAACGAGCTGATCCGCTTTCGCGACAAGGACGATGCCGCGCCGGTCAAGGCGGTGTTCGTGCTGTTCAACCGCGCGCCCTATGCCATCATCGCGCGCCGGAGCCGCGGCATCCACCTGCTGCCCGATCTCGACGGCAAGACCGTCGGCGTTGCCGATGGCGACCTGTCGACGCGGCTGTGGCCGGCGCTGGCGCAGCAGAACGGCATCAACGCATCGCGCGTGAAATTCCACAAGATCAGCGCTGCGGTCCGCGAGCCGATCCTCTCCGCGGGACAGGTCGATGCGGTCGCCGGCTTCAGCTATCTCTCGGCGGTGAGCCTGCGCGACCGCGGCGTGCCCGGAAGCGATCTCGTCGTGCTACGTTATGCCGACTATGGCTGCGAAGCCTATGGCTTTGCCGTGGTGGCCAATCCCACTTTCGCCGCGGCGAAGCCGGATGCAGTGAAAGGCTTCGTCCGCGCATTGATCGCCGGCATCAACGTAACTGTCAAAGAGCCGGCGCGTGCAGCGGACGAGGCCACAAGCCGGATCGACAACGGCGACCGCGACCTCGAGCTGGAACGCCTCCGCACAGTGCTCGTCGACAACATCCTGACCGACGAGGTCAAGCGCAACGGCCTCGGTGGCATCGACCCGGCACGTCTGGAGCGCTCGATCGACCAGATCGCGCAGGACTTCAAATTCCGCAAACGGCCGGCGGCCGCCGACATCTTCGACGACGGGTTCCTGCCGCCGGTCGAAAGCCGGCTCATCAATTGAGCAAAACCGAAAGCTTCCGCTGTATCTCAAGGGCGATCCCGGCTTAGAATACGGGCTCCATTGTCCGCCCGAGTTGCTCGCCCGCATGTCCATGCTACGCCTCTACACCCGTGTTCTCGAACTGCTCGGCAAGGAGGCGCGGCTTGGCTGGCTGCTCGCGGTTGCCAATCTCCTGCTGGCGGCCTCGCAATTCGCCGAGCCCGTGCTGTTCGGCCGGATCGTCGACGTGCTCTCCGGCAAGACGGTGGCCGGGTCGAACTCGGCCTGGCCGTTCCTGATGGCCTGGGTGGCGTTCGGGCTGTTCACCATCGCCTGCAGCGCGCTTGTTGCGTTGCAGGCCGACCGGCTCTCCCACCGCCAGCGCCAGGCAGTGCTGACGAGCTATTTCGAGCACATCCTGCAACTGCCGCTGACATTCCACTCCGGTACCCATTCGGGCCGGCTGATGAAGGTGATGCTCAACGGCACGGACGCGCTGTGGCGGCTGTGGCTCGGCTTTTTCCGCGAGCATTTTGCCGCGATCCTCTCGGTCGTCGTGCTGCTGCCGCTGTCGATGTACCTGAACTGGAGGCTCGCGATCCTGCTGTTCGTGCTGTGCATCGTCTTCACGGCACTGACGACCTTCGTCGTGCGCCGGACCTTCGGAATGCAGATGGCGGTCGAGGAGCACTACAGCGAACTCTCCGCGCGCGCCTCCGACGCGCTCGGCAACGTCGCGCTGGTGCAGAGCTTCGTGCGCGTCGAATCCGAGGTGCAGGGCCTGCGCTCCGTCGCCGACCAGTTGCTCGCCGCGCAAATGCCGGTGCTGTCGTGGTGGGCGCTCGTCACCGTCATCACCCGCGCCTCCACCACCATCACGGTGCTCGCGATCTTTACCCTCGGCATCGCGCTGCACGACCAGGGGCTCACCTCGGTCGGCGACATCGTGATGTTCGTGAGCTTCGCGACCTTGCTGATCCAGAAGCTCGAGCAGGTCGTGAGCTTCATCAACAACGTCTTCATGGAAGCGCCGCGCCTGCGCGAATTCTTCAACGTGCTCGACGCCGTGCCAGCCGTTCACGACCGCCCCGATGCGATCGATGCCGGCCGGCTGTCCGGCCTCGTCGAGTTCCACGACGTCACCTTCTCCTATGACGGCAAGCGGCCGGCGATCGAGGACCTCACCTTCACCGCGCTGCCCGGCCAGACCATCGCGCTGGTCGGCCCGACCGGCGCCGGCAAGTCGACTGCGATCGCGCTGCTGCATCGCGCCTTCGACCCGCAATCCGGCTTCATCAAGATCGACGCCATGGACGTGCGCGGCGTGACGCTGACATCGCTGCGGCGGAACATCGGCGTCGTGTTCCAGGAAGCGCTGCTGTTCAACCGCTCGATCGCGGAGAATCTGCGCGTCGGCAAGCCGGATGCGACCGAAGCCGAGATGCGCAAGGCGGCCGAGCGCGCCCAGGCGCTCGAATTCATCGAACGTAGCGGCGGCTTCGAGACCAATGCCGGCGAACGTGGCCGCATGCTCTCCGGCGGCGAGCGGCAACGGTTGTCGATCGCCCGCGCGCTGCTGAAGGATCCGCCAATCCTGATCCTCGACGAGGCCACCAGTGCGCTCGACGCCGTCACCGAGGCCAAGGTGAATGCCGCTCTCGACGAAGTGATGAAGGGCCGCACCACCTTCGTGATCGCCCACCGCCTCTCCACCATCCGCAATGCCACGCGGATCCTTGTGTTCGAGAATGGGCACGTGATCGAAAGCGGAACTTTCGATGAACTCGTGGCCAAAGGCGGCCATTTTGCCGAGCTCGCCAGGGCCCAGTTCATGGTTCAGGAAAAAGCACGGACCAGCGTGACGGCCGCCGAGGCTGCCGCGACTGCTGCCAAATCCCCATAGCAAATCCCTATAGCACCGTCGAAATTCAGCCTACTTCATTGCGGAATACCCCACTGATGCCCCTATTCTCGACGCACGAGCCGGTATAGGTTTGCGACGCCGCAAGCGGCGGCGCTGGATTTCAGAACCGACCATCAGATCACGAGAGCCGTCCGGAACCGGCGGGTCTCCAAGGACCGGAATCGGATAGTGCACGCCATTCGCCCGCTGCTTCGCAACTCCCTGTTCAACCTGGTCGCTGCGATACTCGCATGCGCCGCGCTGCTGGCACCGCGCGCGGCGAGCGCCGAAGCGCTGCTCCTCATCGAAGCCGACAGCGGCAAGGTGTTGCAGGCGGATAACGCGACCATTCCCTGGTATCCCGCGTCCGTCACCAAGATCATGACCGCCTATGTGACGTTGAAGGCGGTCAAGGACGGCAAGATCACACTCGACACGCTGATTACGGTGTCGCCCACGGCCGCCTCGCAATCGCCGTCGAAGATGGGGTTCCGTCCGGGAACACAGCTCACCGTCGACAACGCGCTGAAGATGATGATGGTCAAGTCGGCGAACGACATGGCCGTGGTGCTCGCCGAAGGCATCGGCGGTTCGATCGACGGCTTCTCCGTGATGATGAACGACACCGCGAAGAAGCTCGGCATGACGCAGACGAGCTACGTCAATCCGAACGGCCTGCCTGCCGACGGCCAGATCACCTCGGCGCGCGACCTCGGCATTCTCGCGCGCTCGTTCCTGCGTGACCTGCCGGAATACGAGTACTTCGTGCACATCCCGGCGATCCGCTTCGGCAAGCGCATCACCGGCAATTTCAACAAGCTGATCGGCCGCTATCCCGGCGCCGACGGCTTCAAGACCGGCTTCATCTGCGCCTCCGGTTACAACCTCGTCGCCTCCGCCACGCGCAACGGCCGGCGGTTGATCGCGGTGGTGCTCGGTGCCAATTCCGGCACCGCGCGCGCGGTGAAGGCAGCGCAGCTTCTCGAGCGCGGCTTCTCGCAGGACAACCTGTCCTGGCTGCGGCCCTCGCTCGGCACCGTCGACAGCCTCGTGCCGGTCGACACCTCGCCGCCGAACCTGCGCGACGAAATGTGCGGAGGCCATCGCAAGCGGCCGGCCAGTGACGATGACGATGCGCTGATCGCAACCAGTGGCGGCACGTCCGGATCGGCTTCGGCCACCGGCGGCGAAGCCCAGGTCACCTTCTTCACCGCCGGCCTGCAGCCGCCCGTGATGAAAGCCTCCGAGCTGATGGCCTCGGCCCCGGCGGCAGCCGAGCCGGTGCTGGTCTATACCGGCCCGACCCGCACCGGCACTGCTCTGATTGCGGCGGTCGCGGCCGATGCCGACCAGCAGACGGTAGCAAAGCCGCGTGGCAAGAAGTCACGCGTTGCCAAGAAGCCTGACGCGGCCGACAAGCCGAAAGACGCTGGCACCAAGACGGCAGCGGCAAAGCCGGATGCCAAGCCCGACACCAAGGGCGACACCAAGGGTGACGCCAAGGGTGACGCCAAGACGAAGACCGCAGCCAAGCCCGCCGGGACCAAGCATGCTGCCGCGAAACCGGCGGAGAAGCCCGCAGCACACGCCGATCAGGCGGCGAAGCCCGCCAAGCCCAAGGCCGCGACCAAGCCGCCTGCCGCGAAGCCGGCCAACAACAGTTAACGGCCTCTCAGGGCAAGACCGCGACCGCGCTTCGCACTTGCGGTGGTGCGGTTTGCGACGATTCCAGTAGCCACTCCCCGGCCTTTGCCCTAAGCCTCGACGGCTTGCCACCGGTTCCGGCAGGCTCGATACTGCCGGCAATGAGGCAAGCCCGAGACACAACGGGCTCAGGCAAATGAGGGGAGTTTCCATGGAGCGCATCTGGCTCAAGCAATATCCGCCCGGCGTGCCCGCTGATATCGAGCCGACGCAATACGCATCGCTGGTCGACCTCCTGGAGGAGAGCTTCACCAAGTTCGCCGACCGCAAGGCGTTCATCTGCATGGACAAGGCGATCAGCTATCGCGACCTCGACCAGATGTCGGTCGCGCTCGCCGCCTACCTGCAAGGCCGCGGCCTGCAGCGTGGCGCCCGCGTCGCGATCATGATGCCGAACGTGCTGCAATACCCGGTTGCCACCGCTGCCGTGCTGCGCGCCGGTTACGCAGTGGTCAACGTCAACCCGCTCTACACCCCGCGCGAGCTCGAGCATCAGCTCAAGGATTCCGGCGCCGAAGCCATCATCGTGCTGGAGAATTTCGCCCACACCGTCGAGCAGGTGATCGCCAGGACACCGGTGAAGCACGTCATCGTCGGCAGCATGGGTGACCTGCTCGGCTTCAAGGGCGTGATCGTCAATCTCGTCGTGCGCCGCGTCAAGAAGATGGTGCCGGCCTGGTCGCTGCGGGGCGCGGTGTCCTTCAACGACGCGGTGTCGGCCGGCCGCGGCATGACCTTCAACAAGCCGAAGCTCTCGCCCGGCGACGTCGCCTTCCTGCAATATACCGGCGGCACCACCGGCGTCTCCAAGGGCGCCACCCTGCTCCACCGCAACATCGTCGCCAACGTCCTGCAGAACGATGCCTGGCTCCAGCCGGCGCTGGCCGCGCCTCCGCATGTCGATCAGCTCATGGTCGTTTGTGCGCTGCCGCTCTATCACATCTTCGCGCTGACGGCGTGCTACCTGCTCGCGGTACGCGCCGGCGGCTGCAATCTGCTGATTCCCAATCCGCGCGACATCGCCGGCTTCGTCAAGGAGCTGGCGAAGTACCAGGTCAACAGCTTCCCGGCCGTGAACACGCTCTACAACGGCCTGATGCATCATCCCGACTTCAAGAAGCTCGACTTCTCCAAGCTGAAGATCTCCAACGGCGGCGGCATGGCGGTGCAGCGCCCGGTCGCCGAGCAGTGGAAGGCGGTGACCGGCTGCTTCATCGCCGAAGGCTACGGCCTGTCGGAGACCTCGCCGACGCTGACCTGCAATCCGGCGACCACGACCGAGTTCTCCGGCTCGATCGGCATCCCCGTGCCCTCGACTTACATTTCGATCCGCAACGACGACGGCAACGAGGTGCCGCTCGGCCAGGCCGGCGAGATCTGCGCCAAGGGCCCGCAGGTGATGTCGGGCTACTGGAACAGGCCGGAAGAAACCGCCAAGGTGATGACATCAGATGGTTACTTCCGCACCGGCGACATCGGCGTGATGGATGAGCGGGGCTACACCAAGATCGTCGACCGCAAGAAGGACATGATCCTGGTCTCCGGCTTCAATGTCTATCCGAACGAGATCGAGGAAGTGATTGCGAGCCATCCGGGCGTGCTCGAATGCGCCGTGATCGGCATCCCCGATTCCAAGTCGGGCGAGGCGGTGAAGGCGTTCGTGGTCAAGAAGGATCCGAACCTCACGGCCGAGGACGTGATCAAGTTCTGCCAGCAGCAGCTCACCGGCTACAAGGTGCCCAAGCACATCGAATTCCGCACCGACCTGCCGAAGACCAATGTCGGCAAGATCCTGCGCCGGCAGCTGCGCGACGAGAAGAAGGCCGAGGCGGCGTAAGGCAGGCCATTCGTTCATGGCTGACGTCGGCGACATCAGCCCGGCCGGCATTCTCGCCTTCTGGCGCGAGGCCGGCCGTGAGCGCTGGTACAAGCACAGCGACGCTTTCGACGCGGAAGTCCGGCGCCGCTTTCTCGCGCTGTGGCAGAAGGCGGCGGCCGGCGACCTCGCGGCATGGGAGGCGAGCGACGAGGGCGCACTCGCGCTCGTCATCGTGCTCGACCAGTTTCCCCGCAACATGTTTCGCGACACGCCGGAGGCCTTTGCGAGCGACGCGCTCGCGCGCGACGTCGCCCTCCGCGCCATCGACCGGGGCGCGGATCACAGGGTCGATCCCGTGCTGCTCGAATTTCTCTACGTGCCCTTCATGCATTCGGAACATCTGTCCGACCAGCTGCACTGCGTCGCGCTGTTTCAAAACAGCCAAAATACCGAGAACCTGAAATACGCCCGGGAGCACGCCGACATCATCCGCAGGTTCGGCCGCTTTCCCCACCGCAACCGCCTGCTCGGCCGCGACACCACCGAGGAAGAGCAGGCTTTCCTCGACAGCGGCGGCTTCGCCGGTTGATGACATAACGGTGATGGGCCGCCGCCCTCGCGGCTTCGCCCTTCGGCAATATTGTGCAGGCCCGCGCCACGGTCTAAAAAGCGGGACTGATTTTCAGGGAGACTGACGATGGCGATCCAGACTGGCGACAAGCTGCCCGAGGCGAAATTCCGCGTGATGACGGCGGAAGGCCCGCAGGTGAAGACCACCGACGATATCTTCAAGGGCAAGAAGGTGGCGCTGTTCGCGGTGCCCGGCGCTTACACCGGCACCTGCCACAAGATGCATCTGCCGAGCATCTTCCTCAACGCCTACGCCATGAAGGACAAGGGCGTCGACACCATCGCGATCGTCTCCGTCAACGACGCCTTCGTCATGAACGCCTGGAAGCGCGACACCGACCAGCGCGACGAAGCAATCTTCCTCGCCGACGGCAATGCCGACTTCGCCAAGGCGATCGGCATGGAGCTCGATGCTTCCGCCAACGGCCTCGGCATCCGCTCCAAGCGCTACTCGATGCTGGTCGAGGACGGCGTCGTGAAGAAGCTGAACCTCGAGGCGATGCCCGGCAAGGTCGAGGTGTCCGGCGGCGATACGCTGCTCGGGCAGCTGTAAGGCGGCCACTGCTTTCAGCCACATATGACGCTGTCATGCCCCGCGAAGGCGGGGCATCCAGTACGCCGCAGCCTCTCGGCTCAATCACAACCGTCTCTGGAATACTGGATCGCCCGGTCAAGCCGGGCGATGACAGTTGAGAATGGAGCGACGGCGCGCCCTACTCCGCCACCCTCTGCTGCAACCGCGCTTTCACGATCCCATCGCGCGCGAGCTGATCGGCGCGCTCGTTCTCGGGGTGGCCGGCATGGCCCTTGACCCAGTGCCAGCGGACCTGGTGCTGCTTCAGCGCGGCATCGAGGCGCTGCCATAGCTCGACATTCTTGACCGGCTTCTTGTCGGCGGTGCGCCAGCCGTTACGCTTCCAGCCGTGGATCCAGCCGGTGATGCCCTGCCGCACATACTGGCTGTCGGTGTAGAGATCGACGGTGCACGGCTTCTTCAGCGCTTCGAGCGCGGAGATCGCCGCCATCAACTCCATCTGGTTGTTGGTGGTGTGGCGCTCGCCGCCGTTCAGCTCCTTCTCCTTGTCGCCGAACTTCAGGATCGCGCCCCAGCCGCCGGGCCCGGGATTTCCCGAGCAGGCGCCGTCGGTATAGATCGTCACCTTGGGAAGCTCGCTCACGCGACCAGTCCTGACGGCATCAGCCCGTAGTCGCGCACGCTGGAAACGCTTTGGTGGAAGCGCAGCTTGCGAAAATACTCCAGTGGATCCTTCGGCTTGACCAGCGCGCCCGGCGGCACGTTGAGCCAGTCGACCAGCCGCGTCAGCAGGAAACGGATCGCGGCGCCGCGCGCCAGGAGCGGCAGCGCGGCCTCTTCCGGCTCGGAGAGTTTTCGCACGCGGCCATAGGCATTGAGGAAAGCGCGCGCCTTGGTGACATTGAAGGAATGATCCGGCTCGAAGCACCAGGCGTTGAGGCAGATCGCGACGTCATAGGCCAGCATGTCATTGCAGGCGAAGGTGAAGTCGATGATGCCCGAGAGCTTGTCGCCGAGGAAGAAGGCGTTGTCGTTGAAGAGGTCAGCGTGGATCACGCCTTCGGGCAGATTGGTCGGCCAGACGCCGCTCGAGAGATAGTCGAGCTCGGCGGCGAGGAACGCGCGCAGGCCCGGCTGCACCTCGTCGGCACGGTGTGCTGCCGCATCGAACAGCGGCCGCCAGCCTGGGACCGAGAGCGAATTGACGCGCTTGATCGCGAAATTGGTGCCGGCCAGATGCATCCTGGCCAGCCCCTCGCCGACGCCGGCGCAATGGGTTGCGTTCGGCTTGCGCGGCCAGACGCCCTCGAGAAAGGTGATGATCGCGGCCGGCCGGCCCGACAGCTCGCGCAGCGCCTCGCCGTCTCTTCCCTTCACCGGCAGCGGGCAGTTGATGCCGTGCTCGGCGAGATGCGTCATCAGCGCGAGGAAGAACGGCAGATCGTTCTTCGCCACGCGCTTCTCATAGAGCGTGAGGATGAACGAGGCTTGCCTATTTCCTTGGCTCGTATGCAGCAGGAAGTTGGAATTCTCGACGCCCTCGGCGATGCCCTTGTAGGAGAGCAATTCGCCGAGATCGTATTGCTTCAGGAAATCCGCAAGCTCGTCGGCGGCAACGTCGGTGTAGACCGCCATGCAGATTTACTCGGCGGCGGCTTCGGGGCGCACCGAGCGCGGCAGCGGGAAGAACTCGTTCTCTTCCGCGGCTGACACCGTCTCCACATGCAGCGTGTAGCGCTCGGCGAACGCGTCCATGATCTCTTCGACGATCACTTCAGGCGCGGACGCGCCCGCGGTGATGCCGAGGCTCGTGATGTTGCCGAACTTGTCCCAGTCGATGTCGGCGGCGCGCTGCGCCAGCACGGCGATCCTGCAGCCCTCGCGCTCGGCGACCTCGCGCAGACGCTGCGAGTTCGACGAGTTCGGCGCGCCGACCACGATCAGGGCATCGACCACCGGCGCCACCTTCTTCACCGCCAGCTGGCGGTTGGTGGTGGCGTAGCAGATATCTTCCTTGTGCGGTCCGTTGATGTTCGGGAAGCGCTCCTTGAGCAGCGCCACAATCTCCGCGGTGTCGTCGATCGACAGCGTGGTCTGGGTCACGAAGGCGAGGTTGTTGGGATCCTTCGGAGCGATGGTCTTGGCGTCCTCGGCGGTCTCGATCAGGGTCACGGCGCCCGCCGGAAGCTGGCCGAGCGTGCCGACCACTTCGGGGTGATGGGAGTGGCCGATCAGGAAGATCTCGCGGCCGCGCTTGAAGTGGATCGCGGCCTCGCGGTGCACCTTGGTCACCAGCGGGCAGGTCGCATCCAGCGAGAACAGGTTGCGGGACGTGGCGTCGGCCGGAACCGACTTCGGCACACCATGGGCCGAGAACACAACCGGCGCGGTGGTGTTTTCGGGGATCTCGGCGAGCTCCTCGACGAAGATGGCGCCCTTCTTCTTCAACCCGTCGACGACATACTTGTTGTGCACAATCTCGTGGCGAACATAGACGGGGGGCGCCATACTTATCGAGCGCCCGTTCCACGGTGTCGATCGCCCGGACCACCCCGGCGCAGAAGCCGCGGGGAGAACAAAGCACGATCTTGAGGTCTGGTTTGGCTGACATTGAGCGATCTCGGGACCGAATCACCCATTCGCCTTCTGGCGGGGGACGGTCGATGGATGGAAAAGGGCCTAAAACGGTCTGCTTGGACTGTATAGCGACTTGAAAGGGAATTGGGCCCCCTTTCGGGCGCTGTCAAGGCACTATCTATAGCAGAACCATTGCGTGGCTACCCCCTCCGGGCTTATATAGCGCGAATTCCCTGTCATCGCTGATGACCACCGGTTTCGCCTCCAGAGGGGTGGGCGAAGCACAAAGGAGATTTGCCATGAGCAACGCACCTCTGATGCCCAAGGCGACCGCCGTCTGGCTGCTCGACAACACCGCGCTGACCTTCGATCAGGTCGCCGATTTCACCAAGATGCACCCCCTCGAGGTGCGCGCGATCGCCGACGGCGACGCCGCCCAGGGCATCAAGGGCATGGATCCCCTCTCCAACGGCCAGCTGACCCGCGAGGAGATCGAGAAGGGCGAGAAGAATCCGGACTACCGGCTTCGCCTCCAGGAAAGCAAGGTCGTGCTGCCGCCCCAGCCCAAGCGCAAGGGCCCGCGCTACACCCCGGTGTCGCGCCGCCACGAGCGCCCGAGCGCCATCCTTTGGCTGCTGCGCAGCCATCCGGAGCTCAAGGACGCCCAGATCATGCGTCTGGTCGGCACCACCAAGAGCACGATCGCCAGCGTGCGCGACCGCACGCACTGGAACACCTCCCAGCTGACCCCGATCGACCCGGTCACGCTCGGCCTCTGCTCGCAAATCGAGCTCGATTTCGAGGTGGCGCGCGCGGCCAAGGAAAAGCCGATCGACGCAGCCTATGGCGGCGCGACCCTGCTGCCGGCCTCCGAGACCACCAAGAAAGACGAGTTCGAGCCGGCCGAGCGGTCGAGCGACGACCTCAACGTCGACGCCGTTTTCGCCAAGCTGAAGACGCTCGGCGGCAAGAAGCACGAGGACGAGGAGGAGTAAGGCTCCTCTCCCGGTTTACTACCGAACGCAATTTGAACGCGGCGGGCCAATCCGTCGCGTTTTTATTTGGGCTTGTGAAGAAGATCGCACCCATCGTCGGCGCAGGAGCCGTCAACGTGCGGCTCGCGCGAACGGCAAATCAGCCCAGCTCGATTGTGTCGTTGACCTCGTGGACGAGTCCGACGCTGTCGATCGTCAGCACCATCTTCGCGTTGAGCTTCTCATGGCCCTTGATCCGGCCCGCCGCGATCGCGTCGCGCACCGCCTTTTCGATCTCGCGCTGCGAGGTGACACCGACTTGCTTCAGGAATTTACGCAGGCTGGTGTTGAACTGGTCTTCGTCCATGACGGCCTCCGTAGACGGGGGCGGCTTACGGCCGCTCGGGATGGTTCAGCATGTATTCGCCGAGATCGCGCTGGCGGCGGTCGGCGCGGGCGGTGGCGGCGCTGCGCTGGACGTCTCGGTCCTTGCGGCAGGCCACGTATTCCGGTGAGCCCTGCGCGTAGCCGCGGCTCTGACAGACCGCATCGTCATCGTCGCCACCCATCGCCACCGGCGTCTGGTAGCGCGCGGAACAGGCGGAGAGAGCGATGGCAAGCAGGACGGCTGCAAGCAGACGCGGCGCGGCGGTGAGTGGCATACGAGATCCCCTGTGGCCGGCCCTGTTTAGCGCGGAATGAGGAGAATGTAAGTCCCTGGACGCCGTTCCCCACTCGCTGTCATTCCCCGCGAAAGCGGGGAATCCAGTACTCCGCGACGGCCGTTTGTTCACACAACTTCGGCCGCGGAGTACTGGATCACCCGCTTGCGCGGGTGATGACAGCTGAGATCGGAGCAGCGGTGTAGGCCCGAGCTGACGCGGCGACCGGAGATCGCCTCACACCCTCCCCTTCAGCGCCGCGCCGATCTCGTCGAGCACCTTGGGGTCCTCGATCGTGGCCGGCATCGTCCAGGATTCGCCGTCGGCGATCTTCTTGATGGTGCCGCGCAGGATCTTCCCGGAGCGTGTCTTGGGCAGGCGGCCGACGGTGATGGCGAGCTTGAAGGCGGCAACAGGACCGAGCTTGTCGCGCACCAGCGCGATGATCTCCTTCTCGATCTCCGCGGGTGGGCGCTTCACGCCGGCCTTGAGCACCAGGAAACCGCAGGGCACCTCGCCCTTGATCGCATCCTTGACGCCGAGCACGGCGCATTCGGCAACATCCGGGTGCGAGGCCAGGATCTCCTCCATGCCGCCGGTAGAGAGGCGATGGCCGGCGACGTTGATGATGTCGTCGGTCCGGCCCATGACGAAGACATAGCCGTCCTCGTCCTTGTAGCCGGCATCCGACGTCTTGTAGTAGCCGGGGAATTCGCTGAGGTAGGCTTCCTTGAAGCGCTCATCCTGATTCCACAGCGTCGGCAGGCAGCCGGGCGGCATCGGCAACTTGATGACGATCGAACCCATCGTGTTGGGGCCGACCGGCTTTGCGGCTTCATCCACCACATCGACCTGATAGCCCGGCATCGGCACGGTCGGCGAGCCGTGCTTCACCGGCAGTTGGCCGAGGCCGACCGGATTGCCGGCGATGCACCAGCCGGTCTCGGTCTGCCACCAATGGTCAATCACCGGCACCTTCAACTGCTGCTCCGCCCATTCCACCGTCGGCGGATCCGCGCGCTCGCCGGCGAGGAATAGCGTGCGGAATTTCGACAGGTCGTATTGCCGGATGAACTTTCCTTCCGGATCCTCTTTCCGGATCGCGCGGAACGCGGTCGGCGCGGTGAAGAACGCGACCGCCTTGTGCTCGCTGATCACGCGCCAGAATGCGCCGGCGTCGGGCGTGCCGACCGGCTTGCCCTCATACATGATCGAGGTCGCGCCATGCAGCAGCGGGCCGTAGATGATGTAGCTGTGGCCCACCACCCAGCCGATGTCCGAGCCGCACCACCAGACCTCTCCCGGCTTGACGCCATAGAGGTTGAACATCGACCATTTCACCGCAACCAGATGGCCGCCATTGTCGCGCACGACGCCCTTGGGAATGCCGGTCGTGCCTGACGTGTAGAGGATGTAGAGCGGATCGGTGGCGGCGACCGGCACGCAAGCAGCTTTCCTGCCGTCATTCATCGCCTTGCGGCGCAGGCTGGCCCAATCATAGTCGCGGCCGGGCGAGAGGTCGCAGATCAGCTGCGGACGCTGCAGGACGATGCAGGCCTTCGGCTTGCTGCTCGCAAGATTGATTGCCTCGTCGAGCAGCGGCTTGTACTGCACGATGCGGCCGGGCTCGATGCCACAGCTAGCGGAGAGAATGAGTTTCGGCTGCGCATCGTCGATACGGCTGGCGAGCTCCTTCGCGGCAAAGCCGCCGAATACCACCGAGTGCACCGCGCCGATGCGCGCACAGGCGAGCATCGCGACCAGGGCCTCCGGCACCATCGGCATATAGAGGATGACGCGATCGCCCTTGGCCACGCCGAAGTCCTGCATGATGGCGCCAAGTGCCTGCACCTCGCTCAGGAGTTCCGCGTAGGTGAACTTGGTGACGCTGTTCGTCAGCGGCGAATCATGGATCAGCGCGACCTGGTCGGCGCGGCCGCGTTCGACATGACGGTCGAGCGCGTTGTAGCAGGTGTTGACGACGCCGCCGCTGAACCAGCGGCCGTAGACGCCCTGCGAGGCATCGAAGATCTTTTTCGGCGGCTCGATCCAGTCGATTTCCCTGGCCGCCTCGGCCCAAAAGCCCTCGGGATCGGCCAGCGAGCGCGCGTGGACCTCGTGATAACTGCTCTTACCGTCGACGTTTCCTCGGACGTTCATTCCCGCGCTCCCGTTCCCTTTATTTCGCCTGGCCTCGACCTTGCGGCAGGACGGAAGTCCCGCCATGACACGGATCAAGTGCCGGCCTTTGAGGGCTATTTTCCCGGGAACGGGCGGCGGTTCAAGCTGAAAAGAATGGGTCTTTTGGAGGAGGGAGCGCTTGTCTCGACGAAATGGATAACTCTGCTGCCGCGTCGGTGGTGCCCCCCTCGCCCCGCTTGCGGGGTCGAGACGAGCTACGCTCGCTCGGAGAGGGTTGGGGTGAGGGGGAGTCTCCCCGGGGACGGTAAGAGTTGGACTCGCGGAGAGTCCCCCTCACCCGGAATTTGCTACGCAAATTCCGGCCTCTCCCCGCAGGCGGTCCGCAGGCGGGGAGAGGCGAAGAGCACGAGCGTCTCGCGGCTTCTCAGCCCTCCATCGCATTCAGGCGCTGCAGCCGTTCCTGCATGACCTTCCTCAGATCATAACCCGGACGGCCGAAGCTGGTGTTGCGGGTGGCGAGGAAATCGCGCTGGGTCTTGCGCAGGTCGTTCGCCGACCGCTTGTTTGCGGATTTCAGCACGCGCACGTAGGTCTCTGCGATCTGGCGGTCGAGCATACCGAGTTGCGGATCGGCACAGATCACCTTCTCGACCTCGCGCTTCGCGGTAGCGCAATCAAACGACGGGCCGTTGCCGGAATTCGCTGCGAGCGGACGCAGCGGCTCGGCGCCGAACTTCGCGATCTCCGCAATCATGGTGCGGCGGCCGGCAGCTGCGTTCTCATTGCCGGGATCGAGCTTCAGCGCGGTCTCGTAATCGGCCAGCGCCTTCCTGCGCTCGCCCATCTTCTTGTAGAGCACCGCGCGGTTGTTGTAGGTCTGCGCGAAGTTCGGATCGATCTTCAGCGCGGCCTCGTAGTCGTTCAGCGCCGCGCCGAGCTCGCCCTTGAGCTGGTAGGAATCGCCGCGATTGGTGAAGAAATTGGGCCGCGGCGCCAGCCGCAGTGCCTGGTCGTAGTCGGCGATTGCCTTGTCGTACTCGCCCATCTCGGCCAGCGACAGGCCGCGATTGTCGTAATATTCCGGTACCTTCGGGTCGAGCCTGATCGCGTCCCCGTCGTCGGCGACGGACTTGTCGAGCTGGCCGAGCTTCTTGTAGGCCGCGCCGCGGTTGGTGTAGCTGCGCGCCCGGTTCGGATCGAGCCGCAGCGCCTCACTGAGATCGCGGACCGCCTTCTCGTTGTCGCCGCCGAGATAATAGGTCACGCCGCGGTCGGACCAGGCCTGCGCATCATCCGGCTTCAGCTTGATCGCCTGGTCGTAATCGGCGAGCGCGCGGTCGAGCCGGCGCTGGTTTGTATAGATGACGCCGCGCAGCTCGTAGGCCTCCGCATCCTGCGGATCGAGCTCGATCGCCTTGCTGAGGTCAACCGCGGCGCGATTGAGATCGCCGCCGGCCTCGCGCAAGAGATCGCCGCGCAGGCGCCAGGCCTTTGCATTCTTGCCGTCGAGCGCAATGGCGCGGTCGATGTCCCGCAGCGCCTGTGTGAGGCCGCCCGAGGTCCGCGCGTTGGCGTCCGCACGAACCAGCAGGGCCGCGGCGCGGTCGGAGGATGGATTTGAGGCCTGGTCGATGATGGCGCTGCACGCCGTGATCAGCTCGGCCGGAGCGGCCTTGCTGCCCGACACGCAATCGGTGCCGGCCGAGGCCGGGGCAGCGAGGGCAAGGCTGATCGCCGTGCTGAGGAGGAAGGCGCGAAGCGATATTTTGGCAAAAGGAAACATTTGCGCGGAAGAACGCGTGCCGCACATCAGGAAGGCTCCGTGACATCAGGTTCTCACCATTGTCGCGGCGGGCAAAGAATGGGTTCAAATCGGGCCTGTCGTCAGGAGCCCACCGGCGCCCGCGCTCCCTCGCCCCGCTTGCGGGGAGAGGGTGGGGTGAGGGGGAGTCTCCACAGGGACGGCAGCAGTGCGTGGAGACTCCCCCTCACCCGGAATTTGCTGCGCAAACTCCGGCCTCTCCACGCACGCGGGGAGAGGCGAAGAAAACTCTCAATACCCATCTACCCCGTTGAGCCGTTGCAGCCGCTCCTGCATTGCCTTCTTCAGATCATAACCAGGCCGGCCGAAGGCGGCGTTACGACGCGCGATGAACTGATCCTGCTCGCGTTGAAGCGCCCTGGCCTCGCCCGTATTGCGGGCTTCCCGGATCACGCGGGCATTCGATGCAAAGACCTCGCGGTCGAGATCGGCGAGCTCGCGATTAGCGCAGATCGCCTTCTCCACGGCGCGGGCCGCGCGGGCGCAATTGAAGCTGGGCTTGCCGGCGACCGCCATCTGCGCACCGATCCGTTCGAGCTCGCGTGCCATTGCCTTGTGATTGGCCTTGGCCTTCTCGTGGTTCGGATCGATCTTCAGCGCGGCGCCGAAATCCTGCACCGCCTTGGGCTTGTCGCCCTTCTTCAGCCAGAGCTCGCCGCGTGCGTTGAAGAGATCGGCTAGCGTAGGATCGAGCTGCAAGGCGCGGCTGTCGTCGGCGATCGCACGATCGATCTGGTCGTGCCGTGCCAGAAGCGCGCCGCGCGCGGCGAGCGCCTTGACCAGATCTGGCTTGGCCGTCTTCTCGTTGTCGATCACGGCCGCGCAGGCGGAATTCGCCTTGTCCATATCGTCGGCCGCGGCGGCAGTGAGGCACGGCGCTATATCGACCTGCGGCCCCGCAGCCGGCTCGCCGCCGGTCGCAGCATGGGCCGCGCCGAGCGCGAGCGCATAGATCAGCGCCGCAACTGACGATTGAATCAGAAAAGATCGCATTGTCGTTGCAGTCGGAAAGCTCGCCTTGGGAGCGGATTGTCCGCTATACGCCGGATTGATGCTAGCCTGTCGCATCGCTCAAATCGCCTTCCGGAACTCTCGTGTCGACATTCGAATGGATCATCGCGTTGCTGCTCGGCGCCGTTGCCTTATCGGCGCTGGCGCGGCGGATCAAGGTCCCCTACCCGACCTTTCTCGCCATCGGCGGCGCGCTGATCGCCTTCGTGCCGAAGAGCCCGACTTGGACGCTCGAGCCAGACCTGGCGCTGGCGCTTTTTGTCGCACCGGTGCTTCTGGACGCCGCTTACGACACCTCGCTGCGCGATCTCCGCAACAACTGGATTCCGGTCTCGACGCTCGTGGTGGCGGCGGTCGGCCTGACCACGGCCGGCGTGGCCTACGTCGCCCACCGGCTGGTGCCCGATATGCCCTGGGCCGCGGCGATCGCGCTCGGCGCCATCGTGGCGCCCCCCGGATGCCGCTGCGGCTGTCGCGATCCTGAGCCAGGTCAAGCTGCCTCACCGCATGGTGAAGGTGCTTGAAGGCGAGAGCCTGCTTAACGACGCCAGCGCGCTCTTGATCTATCGCATCGCAGTCGGCGCGGTCGCCACGGAGCATTTGAAATGGAGCGAGGTCGCGCCGACGATTGCGCTGGGGCTGGTCGGCAGCGTCCTCGCCGGTCTTCTCGCCGCACGCGTCATCCCGCCCATCATGGAGCGCGTAAAGGAGGTGCCGAGCGCGATCATCCTGCAGTTCGCCACCACTTTCATGATCTGGATCACCGCCGAGCATCTCGGCCTCTCCGGCATCCTTACCATCGTGGTCTACGCCATCGCCGTCGCACGTACGGCGCCGGCACGCATCCCGGCACGGCTGCGGGTGCCGTCCTATGCGGTGTGGGAGACGATGGTGTTTGTACTAAATGTGCTCGCCTTCATGCTGATCGGCATGCAGATGCGGCCGATCTGGTCGCGGTTGGACGCGGACGTGCGCTGGGAATATTGCGTGGCCGCGGCCTGGATCCTGCTCACGGTGGTGCTGGTGCGGCTGCTCTGGGTGACGTTCTACCGCACGACGCTGCGCGTCCTGATCGTGCGCGGGCTCTATCATCCCAAGGACCCCAAGGCCGTTGCCTCGCGGAAGGGCGGCCTCATTATCTCCTGGTGCGGCATGCGCGGCCTCGTCACACTCGCCACCGCCTTTGCCCTGCCGGAGAACTTTCCCCAACGCGACTTCATCGTCTTCATCGCCTTCGCGGTGGTGCTGGGATCGCTCATCATCCAGGGGCTGACGCTGCGGCCGCTGATCCTGGCCTTCGGCCTCAGGGACGACGACCCCGTCGGCGTCGAGGTTGCGCGCGGACGCGCCGTCGCCTATCGAGCGGCGCTCGATGCGATCGAAAGCGATCCGTCGGAAGAGGCCGAAATCCTGCGACTCGAATATCGCGCCACCCTCATGCAGGCCGAGAACGATCCGAACGGCGGCATCGCCAGCGGCGAGATGCCGACCGATCCCCTGCGCCGCCGCGCCATCGAAGCCGCGCGCAAATCGATCTTCGAACTGCGCGCTACCGAAGTGATCGGCGACGACGCCTTCCATCGCCTCGAGGAGGAGCTTGATCGCGCGGAATTGAGCGCAGGAGGGTGAGCCAGCAAACTCCGCTGTCGTCCCGGACAAGCGAAGCGCAGATCCGGGATCCATAACCACAGGAAGAAGTTTGGCGAAGACTCGGAGTTACCGACCTCGCGTCATCCTACCGCTCGTGGTTATGGGTCCCGGGCTCGCACTGCGCGCGCCCCGGGACGACAATCGAGATTGAGGCAATATTTGCGATTGAACAACGTGCGCTAGACCACACAGGACAGTGCCGGCGTTGAACCAAACGCCGCCGTCCCAGACTCATCCCTCATGACGACCCTTACCGACGACCGTCGTGTACGCGCGCGTGATGCGTCGCCTGCACGAAATTTTTATCTCCACATGTCCCTGGCCTGCGCGGCCACGGCGCTTCTCGGCTTCGCACCGACCTATTGGGTGCCGCTCGCCAAGGGGACGTTGTCCGCGAGCCCGGTCATTCATTTTCACGGGCTCTTGTTCTCCACCTGGTCGGTCTATTTCGTGATCCAGACCTGGCTCGCCGCCTCGGGCCGCGTGGTCAATCATCGCGCGCTCGGCATCGTCGGCGTCTCGCTCGCGACCGCGATGACGATCTTCGGCTTCCTCGCCTCTGTACATGTGATGAAGCATTCCGCGGCGCTCGGACAGCAAGATGCCGGGATCGGCTTCTCGATCGTGCCGATGAGCGGGATCGCGTTCTTCGCGGTGGTGTTCGTGCTCGCGATCATGAACACGCGCAGGCCCGAGATTCACAAGCGCCTGATGCTGCTCGCCGCGGTCTCGATTCTCGATGCCCCGATCGCACGCTGGTTCATGACCTTCCTCGCGCCGCCCGGCCAGCCCGGCCCGCCGCCGGTGTCGGTGACGATCGCGCCGGCGGTGGTCGCGTCGCTCCTGCTCGTCGTCGCCATGGTGCGCGACTGGCGCACCGAGGGCCGCGTGCATCCGGTCTACATCTACGGCACGCTCGCGCTGCTGGCGGTGAAGGTGCTGAACTGGCCGGTCAGCGAGACCGCCGCGTGGCACGCATTCGCCGGCGGGATTCTGGCGCTGGCGCAGTAGGCGCCGAACATGCCCCTGTCGTCCCGGACAAGCGAAGCGCAGATCCGGGCCCCCTGCGCGAGCGCTTGCGCTCGTCGCCATAACCACAGGACGTGATTTGGCGAAGACCCGTGGTTACCTGCTCGTGCTACGACTCCTCCCTTTGGTTATGGGTCCCGGGTTCGCGCTACGCGCGCCCCGGGACGACAGTGAGGTTGAAGCTATGCCCCCGCCTTGCACGTGATCCCGCCGTCCACCACGAGCTCGATTCCCGTCACATATTTCGACTCGTCCGAGGCGAGGAACAGCGCGGCATTGGCGACGTCCCAGGCGTCGCCCATGTGGCCCATCGGCACCTGGGCGTCGCGGGCACGCCACATCGCTTCGACATCACCCTTGGCATAGCTGCTCGCGAGCCCTGCGGAATGCGCGACCATCGGCGTCTTCATCAGGCCGGGCAGGATCGCGTTCACCCGCACATGATGGCGCGCGAACTCGATCGCGGTCGTGCGCGTCATCTGGTTCATCGCGGCCTTCGAGGTGCCGTAGGTGACGTAGGAGATACCCATGTGGCGAATCGAGGCGATCGAGGAGATGTTGATGATCGAGCCGCCGCCCTGCTTCACCATCACGGGAATGACGTGCTTCATGGCAAAGTAGGCGCTCTTGAGGTTGACGCTGAAGACGCGGTCCCAGCTCTCCTCGGTCACCTCGACCACGCTGCCCATCTCGGCGATGCCGACATTGTTGTCGAGCACGTCGATGCGGCCATAGGCCTTCAGGCACGCCGCCACCATCGCCTCGATCTCGCTGGCGCGCGAGACATCGGCCGTGAACGCCGTCGCCTTGCCGCCTTCATCGTTGATGATCTTCGCGGTCTCTTCGGCGGCCGCGCCGTTGCGATCGACGCAAAACACCTGCGCGCCCTCGCGCGCGAAGGTCACCGCGGTCGCCTTGCCGTTGCCCCAACCCGGTCCGATCGAGCCGGCGCCCACCACCATCGCAACCTTGCCCTTGAGCCGATCCATCACGTTTCTCCTGTGTTGTTCTTCATTGTAGCCCCGACGCTGCGGGCTACGGATCGTTGCAGACCTTCATCCTGGTGACGTTAGCACCGATGGGATGGCCGACAATCTCCGAAAGCGTTTGGCAGCTTCCGTCATGGCACAGCCGCCATTCCCCGGCCGCACCTGAATTGCCGAGCACGACCTCCTGCATCGGCGCGCGCTTCGGCTGCCACTGAAACCAGCCGTCGACGAGCCGCGCTTCGGGCGGCGGCTCCATGCCGGGGCCGGTGCCCTTGACGCGGGCCCGCACCAGCACGAGGCCAGCGGGGGTGACGCGCCAGTCTTCCTGCCAGTCGACCTTCGCAATCGAATGCGTCCACACCAGCGTGAACGCGGAAAGCGCCAGCGCCTTCACGCCCCCGACGGTTGCGAAGCAGAGGCTCACACCGCCTCGACCGTTGCCGGCGGGCGCTGCCGCCACTGCCACAGCACGAGCGCGGCGGAGAGCACGAAGCCCGCTGTGTCGCTGAATGGGAAATCGCCGAGCAGGCAGAGCGCGGCGCCAAGCGCCACCACGCGTTCTATGAACGTCAGCCGCGTGAACAGGAAGCCGATCGCCACCATGCCGAACAGGGCGATCGCCACCAGCGCCTTGAAGGTCGCGAGCGCCACCGCGCCGTAGAAGCCGAGCTTGGCGGCCATGGGATCGCCGGCCTGCAGCATCAGCGCCGGTGAATAGACGAAGATGAAGGGAATGACGTAACCGGCGAGCGCGATGCGCATCGCCTCCCATCCGATCTTGTCAGGATTCTCCTTCGCGATCGGCGCGGCCGCGAGTGCGGCCAGCGCAACCGGCGGCGAGAGGTCGGCCATGATGCCGTAATAGAACGCGAACATATGGCTCGCGATCAGCGGCACGCCAAGCTTCGCCAGCGCGGGCGCGGCGAGCGCGGCGGTGATGATGTAGGTCGGGATGGTCGGAATGCCGGTGCCGAGAAGGATCGACAGCAGCATGGTCATGATCAGCGCCAGGAACAGGCTCTTCTCGCCGAGACCGATCACCCAGCCGCCGAAGATGGTGCCGACGCCGGTCTGCGACATCATGCCGATGATGACGCCGACGATGGCGCAGGCCATGCCGACCGTGATGGCGGATTTGGCGCTCTCGGCCAGGGAGTCGCGACAGGAACGCAGCGCCGCAAGACCGCCGCGGACGAAAGCGGTGATGAGGATCAATGCGACGACGACGCAGCCGACCGGCACGATCTGCAAGCCGTCACGCGACAGCGCGGCGACAACGAGCGCGAGCCCGATCCAGAAGATGTAGCGAATCGCCGTGCCCGAGACGCCCGCCGTGATGCTGGCGCCGAGGATCAGCGCGACCGTCAGTGCGAGGCCCATGCTGCCGGCATAGAGTGGCGTAAAGCCTTCGAACAGCATGTAGACCAGCGCCGCGAGCGGCAGCACGAGATACCAGCCCTTCACCAGCGCCTTCCAGGCGCTCGGAGTTTCCGAGCGCTTCATGCCGGTGAGGCCGTGCTTGCCGGCTTCCAGATGCACCATCCAGAACGCGGAGGCGAAATAGAGCACCGCGGGGATCGCGGCCGCTTTCACGATCTCCGAGTACTGGACGCCGAGCGTCTCCGCCATGATGAAGGCAACGGCGCCCATCACCGGCGGCATGATCTGTCCGCCCATCGAGGCGGTGGCCTCGACACCAGCGGCGAAGGCGCGGCGATAGCCGAACCTGATCATCAGCGGAATGGTGAACTGGCCGACGGTGACGACGTTGGCGACGCCGGAGCCGGAGATGGTGCCCATCATGCCCGAAGCAAACACCGCGACCTTCGCCGGGCCGCCGCGGGTGCGGCCGAACAGGCCGAGCGAGACGTCGGTGAAGAGCTGGATCATGCCGGCGCGCTCCAGGAACGAGCCGAACAGGATGAACAGGAAGATGTAGGTCGCCGAGACATAGATCGGCACGCCGTAGAAGCCCTCGGTGCCGAACGACAGATGCGTGACGATCTGGTCGAAGTCATAGCCGCGATGGTTGAGCGGCGACGGCAGGTACTGCCCGAAGAACCAGTAGAGCAAGCACGCGCCGCACATCAGCGGCAGCGCCGCGCCCATCAGCCGCCGCGTGCCCTCGAAGATCAGCACCGCGAGCACCGTGCCGACCGCGAGATCGAGCCTGGTCGGATCGCCGTCGCGCGCGATCAGATCGGCATAGAAGATCCACTGATAGAGGCCGCAGAAGAAGCCGGCGGCGCCGATCACCCAGCCCAGCGCACGGCCGAAATCGCTCTTCGCGGTGAAATTGGCGATCAGGCCGAAGGTGAGAAGGACGAGGAAGCCGACATGGACGCCGCGCACCACCTGGCTCGGCAGATAGTTGAAGGCCGCGACATAGAGCTGGAAGGTGGCAAAGGCGATGCCGATCCAGTACGCGAGATGGCCCCACCAGCCCGGACCGAACCCTTCCGGAAAGCCGTGCTCGAAATTGTCGAACTCAACCTTGATGGGCGCTTCGGTGCCCTCTGCCTTTTCCAGCATCTCAAATCGCCCCAGAACAGCATCACGTCTGATGACATTGGCACGGTCCCCCCGCGCCGTCATGCCCGGGCTTGCCCGGGCATCCACGATCTTCCTCGCCTGGCGTCAGAACGTGGATGGCCGGGACATCTACGCGAAGACGCGCTTCGCACTAATGCCCGGCCATGACGCTCGACACCGAGAGCTGATTACTTGATCAGCCCCTTTTCCTTGTAATAGCGGATCGCGCCGGGATGCAGCGGAACCGGGCTGCCACTGGCCGCCGTCTCGAGCTTGATCTCCTTGCCGGCCGCGTGCGCGTTGGCTAGTTCGGGCAGCGACTCGTAGACCAGTTTGGTCATTTGATAGGCGAGGTCATCCGACACCGCCGAGCTGGTCACGAGGTAGTTGACCACGGCCGCCGTCGGCACGTCCTTGTCCTGGCCCGTGTAGGTGTTCGCCGGAATGATCGCCGAGATGAAGGGCGGGCCGATCTTGTCGACGGTCTCCTTCGGCACCGACACCACCGTGATCGAGGCCGAGGTGGACAGATCCTTCAGCGAGGCGACGCCGAGGCCGGCCGACTGCAGGGTCGCCCCTAACTGGCGGTTCTTCATGAGGTCGACGGATTCGGCGAACGGCAGATATTCGACCTTGCCGAGGTCCTTGTAGGTCATGCCGGCGGCCGCGAGGATCGCGCGCGAATTGAGCTCGGTGCCCGACTTCGGCGCGCCGACCGAAAGGCTCTTGCCCTTGAGGTCGGCCAGCGTCTTGATGCCGCTGTCGGCGGTCGCGACGATCTGGATGTAGTTCGGATAGATCGCGCCGATGGTCCTGAGCTTGTCGAGCTTGTTCTTGAAGCCGGCTTCCTCGTCGCCCTCCCAGGCGGCTTTGAGCGAGTCACCCAGCGTGAACGCCAGTTCGCCGCGGCCCTGCTGCAGCAGGATCAGGTTCTCGACCGACGCCTTGGTGGCCTGCACCTGCGTCTTCACGTTCGGAATCTTGTCGCCGTAGATCTTCCCGATCGCGACCCCGAGCGGATAGTAGACGCCGGAGGTGCCGCCGGTCAGCACGTTGATGAAGGATTGCGCATGTGCGCAAGGTGCCGACGCCGCCAGAGCAAGAGCTGCGGCCACGCCGAAAATCGTCCGTTTCATGATTTTTGTACTCCCCAAACCGGCCGCGAAATTGGCCGGATGAGGCAAAAGAATCAACCCATCCAAAAGGCAAAACAGGGCTGCGGCAAAGGCTGCGACGTAACCGCACAAGATACCCGGGGCGTCAGGCTGGAAAGACCGCGGCTGCCCGCGTAATCTCTCGGAACCGGTCCGTCAGAGGCCGCGTTTTCAGGGAGAACGCCATGACCTCAGTCAGTCGTTTCGCCGGATCATCTTTGGTGACGGCGATCCTTTTTAGTACCAGCCTCCTCATCGCAGCCCACGCGAGGCCGCTCATGATCGTCGGTCTGGACGAGAAGCTGCTGTGGGACGATGATGGCAAGCCGATACTCGCGGCTCCGGGAAAGGACCAGGTCCTGATCGTCGATGTTGCCGATCCCGAGAGCCCGAAGATCGTCGCCTCTCTTCCTCTCAAGAACTCAGTCGTCGGCCCGCCGGTCAATGTTGCCATTGATCCGACCGGTACCGTCGCACTGGTCGCCGACTCCGTCGATGTGGTCAGGGACGGCGATGCGCTGAAACAGGTACCGGACAACAAGATTTACGTGATCGATCTCGGTGCCAATCCGCCCAAGCTTGCGGCAACCATCACCGGCGGGAAACAACCATCAGGCTTGAGCTTCAGTCCGGACGGCAAGATGGCGCTGGTCGCCAATCGCGCCGACAATTCGATCAGCGTGCTCTCGGTGAACGGCACCGACGTCAAGATCACCGACACGGTGGCAATGCCCGACAGCGTCGCCCATGCGACCTTCACCCCCGACGGCAAGCGCGCGCTGGTGGCGCGGTTCCCCGCCCACAAGATATCGGTGCTCGATATCGCCGACGGTAAAGTGACCTACAACAAGGTCGACCTGCCGACCGGACAGTGGCCGTACAATGTCGCAGTGGTTCCCGCCGGCAGGATCGCCTTGACCTCGGACAATGGCGCTGCCGGCTCTTCCGACGGCAGCGTCGACACGACGAGCGTCATCGATCTCGAAGCCAAGCCGCCGCGCATCATCGACCGGGTCGTGGTTGGCGACGGACCGGAGGGACTCGCCATCAGTCCCAAGGGCGATCTCGCCGTCTCCATCATCTTGCGCGGCTCCAACACGAAGAACGCATTCTTTTACGAGAAGAACGGCAGCGTCTCAGTGCTGAAGATCGACGGCAAAAAGGTAACCAAAACTCAGGACATCGAGGTCGGCGGGCTGCCGGAAGCCGCGATGTTCACCCCCGACGGCAAATACATCCTGGTCGGGAACTATCTCACCGAGGACTTCGCCATCCTCAAGGTCGACGGCACCAACGTTACCGACACCGGCAAGCGCTTCAAGGTGCCCGGCCATCCGGCCTCGGGACGCATGGGACCGTAGGGCAAGAAAGCGCCCAAACATAGAGACGGCCTGGCTCGCTCACGAGCCAGACCGTCTCGATTCCTGCCTTTCGGGCCAATAGCTCACTGGAACGTCATGTCCAGGCACTTGGAGATGTCGGAGCCGAGGCCCGAGGAGATCGTGATGCAGCCGCGCACCTTCTGCGCGGCCATGTCGGCGGCCCAGATCGAATAACCGCCGGGGCCGAAGAACGAGTTGGTGTTCGGCGGCTCGGTCTCGGTCGCGTCGAAATCATAGCGGCCGTCGGTCTCGAAGATGCGCGGCTTCTTGGTGCAGCCGCCGTCGGTCTGGACGTTGATGACTTCCTTGTTGTCGCGGGTCAGCGCCAGGGAGACCTGGCAGCGGAAATATTCGGAGGTCTTGGTATTGAAGAGGTAGGTGTAGGACTTGCAGGTCGCGGTATTCAGCTTGCCCGGGGCAAGGCCGCGGCTGCAGGAAATCCTCTGGTTGTGGCTGAGCTGGTAGTCATCGGCCCGGGCGGCCGGCGCCACCGCCGTCAGCGACAATGCAGCAGCCCAACAAATCTTAGTCACATGGCGCATCCGAATCATCCCCACCAATAATTTTGTCGAGTTGCGTTCTAGACGGAAAGCGGAACATAGTCGCGCGGGGGCGAAGGGAAAATCACAAACTGCTCGGCAGGACGTGATGCGCTGCGGCGCTTTCGCGAATTGACCTGGAAATATCGTTCGTGATTTGTTCATCGGGACAACCCCAGCGACGGGGAGGATGGGATGATGGCATTTTCAACGAAGACATTTGCACTTGCTTCGCTTGCACTTGTAACCGCGTTCGCTGCTCCGGCATGCGCACAGACCGCGGCAACGCCGTGGGAGCTCAAGTCCGACACCGGCTATGCCTATGACAAGGAAGGCAAGACCTTCTCCTACAAGATGGGCACCAGCAATGCCGGCGAACTCCTGAAGGGCGCCAAGAAGGTGCCGAAGGGCACGCTGTTCTTCATTGGCCAGAATGGCCAGCTCTACATGCGCAGCGGCCCCTATCTCGAAGGCGACGGCAAGTTCAAGTTCGGGCCGGATCGGTAATCCCTCTTTTTGTCGTCCCGGGGCGCGCGAATACGCCGTAGGGTGGGCAAAGGCGCGTTAGCGCCGTGCCCACCATCTATCGGCGTGCTCTGATTGCGAATGGTGGGCACGCTTCGCTTTGCCCACCCTACGGCAGCACATTAAAACGCGCCCGCCAATTCCCTTGCGCCGGCGTTGCTGCTGTTCGAATCCATCCGCGAGTCCGTCACGGCGAGCAGCTTGGCCACGGTGTTGTGGCGGATCGCGACCGGGTTGCGCTCATAGCCGCCGCGCTGGAAGAAGTTCGAGGTCGGCACCTGCTCGCGCATCGCCTGCGGCATCGTCACCATGTCGAGGCCGGTGCCATCGCCGGTGAGGTTCATCATCTCGAGCTCGGCCGCGGTGAGCGGGCGGTTGTACCCCTTGGCACGTGCGAACAGCACCGAGGTGAGCAGCTTGTGGGTCTGCAGCATCGGCCCGACATCGACGTCGAGCACCATCGCGTGCATGGCCCAGCCCTGCGCGGTATTGCCGATCTTCTCGTGCTCCGACCAGGTGTCGGGCACCGACTTCGCATGCGCCACCATTTTTTTCAGCACGACGAGCTTGTGCTCCAGCGCCTTGCGCGCCGGCCCTGAGGTTCGCGCCACCTTGTCAGAGAGCGCATGAATGAACTCATCGCCCTGCTCGGCGAGCAGCTCGACGCTGTTGGTCGTCAGCAACTGGTTGTAGCCGATCGCGGTCGAGATCGCGCGCTTGCCGCCATGCTCGATTCCCGCTTGCACGTCGAAACTGCCGGTGCCGCCGGTCTCGAACGAATAGACCCGCACCGCCTGCTCGCGCGTGAGGCCGGAGGCGACCGCGTAGCGCGCATAGGCGCGCTTGAACTCGGCCTCGTTGGCCGGGCGCTGCGGCGTGAACTGATAGAGCTCCTGCGCCGCGCGCAGGAAATCGGCAACCACTGGAATTGGCTTTCGGGCGGGGCGTTCCGGCGTTTCCTCCGGCTCCGGGTTCACCGGCCGCTTCGGCCCGTCATAGAGCGGCGGATGTTCCAGCACGTAGTCATCTAACGTGACCTGCTGCCCGCTGCGCCGCTTGGCGTTGCGGGTGCGGCGCTTCTCGGAGATCTGGCTCCAATAGGCGCCGGCCTCCTCGTCGAAGGCAGCCCGCGCCGCCTGATACTCCTGCAGCTTGCGGCGATATTCGAGCACGGCAGGCGAGGCGCCGCCTTGCCCAAAAAACTGCGACAAGAGCTGGGCTTTGGCATTGCTGACGGCGGGCGGCAGCGCGTCGGCCTCGCCGCCACGCGCGGCAGGCGCAAGCAGGACGAGTGCGAGTGGAACCAGCGCCAGAGGAACCAGTGTGAGGGGCTTTCGAATCGATCGATGCATGCCGCCGTCTTAGCAGGCATCCGGTAACCGTCACGTTAACGTGCCGTTTACCATCGTCACTTCCAGGCGAACACCGGCTGTTCCAGGTCGGTGACACGGGTGTGCCGTCCCGCCAGCACCTCGCGGAACTGGTAGATCAGCGCCGCCGTCGGCGCGTGGATCAGGCTCATCTGGTGATGGAAGCGGATCACGCGGCGCGCGCTTTCGGGGATCGCGACGAAGTCGAAGGCCTCTTCGCGCTCGATCGTCGCAAGCGCGATGCGATGGACGGATGCGACCTCGTCCGGGTTCGGCCGGATCGCGGCGCTGTCCGAGGCCCAGACCACGACCGGCGTGATCAGATAGCCGGAGCGGGTCGGATAGTCGTCGAGCGTGCCGAGCACCGCGTCAGCTGTAAGCTTGAGCGCGAGCTCCTCGTCGAGTTCGCGCAGCGCCGCCTCGACCGGCGTCTCGCCGGCATCGCAGCGGCCGCCCGGCAAAGCCCACTGGCCACGATGAGCGCGCAGGCTCGATGCGCGCTTGGTGAGCAGGAAGGCGGTGTCGTCGCCGTCACTGGATTCGGTCAGCGCCATCACCACCGCGGCGCGCTTCAGCGCCGACGGCGCGGCTTCATCTGGCAGCCGCGCGAATGCCGCGCAGGCCTCTGCGATATTCCGTCTGGTGGCATCGTCGAAAGCTCTCATGATGCTTGACTACACCAGGACTGCATCTGATGAAACGAGGAGAGATACGCGTGCGAGGATGGACCGGAAGATGACGAGCAAGGCCGCCGCAAGGCTGAAATCGGACGGCTGGACCATCCTCGAGACCACGGGCTTCATGCACCTGATCGGCCCCCTATGGGAGCGCAAGGTCGACGGCCATTACGAGTTCGCACTCGCCACCGAGGACAAGCACCACAACCGCCGCGGCCTGGTCCAGGGCGGCGTGATGATGACGTTCGCCGACCGCACCTGCGGCATGACCGCCCGCTACGTCTCGGGCAAGGAGTACATGGCGACGGTGCAGCTCGACACCCATTTCGTGGAAGCCGGCCAGATCGGCGACATCCTGATTTCCCGCCCGCGCGTGGTGCGCTCGACGCGCAGCCTCATCTTCATGAGCACCGAAGTCACCGTCGACGACCGCTGCATCGTGATGGCCAACGGCGTGTTCAAGATTTTGAAGGGACCGGCGTAGGGGAAGCAGTCGGGCCGACGCTACGCACCACACCCACGCTGTCATTCCCCGCGAAAGCGGGGAATCCAGTACGCCGCGGCCTCTCAATCGACCAGTGCTGTCTCGGAGTACTGGATCGCCCGATCAAGTCGGGCGATGACAGTTGAGAGTGTGGCAGGCAGCCTCCTCGTTATTGCGAGCGGAGCGAAGCAATCCAGAATCTCTCCGCGGACGCATCTCTGGATTGCTTCGCTCCGCTCGCAATGACGGAACTGGGCGGCTATGCTGTTGCAAGAACCAGCAAGGACCCGCCCCATGCAATACCGCCAGCTCGGCCGCAGTGGCCTGAAAGTGTCGCCGATCTGTTTGGGCACCATGATGTTCGGCGGGCCGACCGATGAGGCCGCCTCGCAGCGGATCATCGCAAAAGCACACGAGGCCGGGATCAATTTCATCGACACCGCGGATGCCTATTCGAATGGTGCATCTGAAGAAGTCGTGGGCCGCGCGATCGGCAACAACCGTCATGCCTGGGTGCTCGCGACCAAGCTCGCCAATCCCATGGGCAGCGATCCCAACTGTGCCGGGCTATCGCGGCGCTGGGTGCTGCAGGCCGCGGACGAGAGCCTGAAGCGGCTCGGCACCGATCACATCGACGTCTACTATTTGCACAAGGAAGATCATGCGACGCCGCTGGAGGAGACGGTGCGCGCGATGGGTGACCTGATCCGCGCAGGCAAGGTGCGCTATTTCGGCGTCTCGAACTACCGTGCCTGGCGCGTCGCCGAAATCTGCAACATCTGCGACCGCCTCGGCATCGACCGGCCCGCTGTGAGCCAGCCCTATTACAACGCCATGAACCGCATGCCGGAGGTCGAGCACTTCCCGGCCTGCTCCTATTACGGCCTCGGCATCGTCCCCTACAGCCCGCTGGCGCGCGGCGTGCTCACCGGCAAGTACAAGCCCGACGCGGCTCCGGACAAGGAGACGCGTGCGGGCCGCAACGACACCCGCATGATGCAGACGGAATGGCGGCCGGAGTCGCTCCAGCTCGCGCAAGAGATCAAGAGCCACGCCGAGAAGAAAGGCATCACCGCCGGCCAGTTCGCCGTCGCCTGGGTGCTCAACTCCGCCTTCGTCTCCTCGATCGTCGCGGGCCCGCGCACCGAGGAGCAGTGGGACGACTACATCCGCGCGCTCGACTACCGCTTCACTGCGGAGGACGAAGCACTGATCGACCGCCTGGTGACGCCGGGCCATCCCTCGACGCCGGGCTACAACGATCCGGCCTATCCAATCGAGGGCCGCCGCGCGCGGACGGCTTGAAAGCGGGAGACGACGATGGCGCACGAAGATCGCTACGGCCTTTCACTCTCCACCACTTCGCAAGAGGCGGCATCCGCCTACCGCGAAGGCGTCGACCTCATGCTCGCAGGCTGGACCGGTACGGCGGAAACGCTGGAGCGCGCCATTGCGGCCGATCCGGAGTTCGCGCTTCCCCACATCGCCCGCGCCCGCCTGCACGCCTTCTATCAGCAGGGCGATCTCGCGCGGCAGAAGGCGGCTGTGGCACGCGAGCTCGTGGCCAAGCGCGGCTCGATGCGCGAGCGCTCGCATGTCGAGACGCTGGCGCTTGCGATCGAGGGACGGCTGCCGGAGGCGCTGACATCGACGCTGAAGCATATCGACTCTTGGCCGCGAGATTCCGTGGTGCTGTCGCTGCCGCTCGGCGCGTTCGGCCTGTTCGCCTTCTCCGGCATGGCCGACCACGACCGCGCCCGACAGGAGCTCTGCGAGAGCGTCGCGCAGCACTATGGCGAGGACTGGTGGTTCCTCACCATGTATGGCTGGGCGATGACCGAGAACGGCGACGTTACCCGCGGCCGCGGCGTTACCGAGCGCGGCTTCGGCCTGCGCCGGGCGAACGCCCACGCCGCCCATGCCGTGCTGCATGCGATGTTCGAGGACGGCTCGATCGAGGCGGCCGACCGTCTCGTCGACGACTGGATTCCGAGCTACGACCGTGCCGGAATCTTGCATGGCCATATCCGCTGGCACCAGGCGCTCGGCGCGCTGGAGCATGGCGATGCGGCGCGCGCACTTGCGATCTATGCCGAGGTGCTCCAGCCCACCGTCACGCAGGCGCCGCCGCTGAACGTCATCACCGACGGCGCCTCGCTGCTCTGGCGCCTGTCGGCTTACGGCCACGCCGTGCCCAAGGCGCTCTGGCTTGATGCCGACGCCGCCGCGCAAAAACTGTTTCCCAGATCCGGCCTGCCCTTCGCCGACGTCCACATGGCGCTGTTCGCCGCCGCAACGCAAAATCGCGAGGCGCTCGCCGCGCGGCTTGCCGTGATCGAGCAGCGGCTCACTGAGGGCAAGCTGCCGGCCGGCCCCGTGGTGCCGGCGATCTGCCGCGCGCTCGCCGCCTTTGCCGACGAGAATTATGCGGCCTGCACGCAGACGCTCGCGCCAGTCCTCGGCGAGGTCGTGCGCATCGGCGGCAGCCACGCCCAGCGCGAACTGATCGAGGACACTTTCATCGTCGCGCTGATCCGCAGCGGCGAGCAGCCCCGCGCCCGCACCCTGCTCGATGCCCGCCTCCACCGCCGCCCGTCCCAGCGCGATACGCGCTGGCAGGCGGCGACTGGCTAACTCCGCCACGAAAAAAACACCGGTCTGGCGGCAAGTGCCTGCCAGGACGGGTTTGGGGCGATCGGGCAAATCGCGATGGGTGGCGCGGTGGTATTCCAGACGGGCAGGCTTAAGCAAACGGGATCGCAACCAATTTGCGGTTCGATGGTTATTGGGCGGAACTTTTCCGCTGCCATGATCCCCTGGCACATGAGCCTGACGATGCGCCTCTGCCGACCGGTCCTCGCCGCGACCCTCATGGCCGTGATCCTGGCTCTGGCAAGCCCTTGTTTTGCCGGGTCTTCGGCGCCGATCCCGGTCAACAATCCTGCGGCACAACAGAATTCCTTCATCGACCTGCTGGCGCTGATGTCCGGCCACTGCAAGACGCTGAAGGTCGCCGGGCGCACCTTCGCCTGCAAGACCGTCGCCTACGCCCATGGCGACAAGGGCCGGGTCAACTTCGCGGTCGCTGTCGACGATCCCACCGACGAGAATCACGTCGTCTCGTTCTCCGGTGAGAACGGCAAGCGCGCCGACGACAATTCCTACGAGCTGCCGATCGATCGCATGCTGCTCAACTCCAAGGACCGGCCCAGGATCGACGGCCTGCCGGTGCCGGCGGAGCAGGTCTCCACCGGGGTCTGCCGCCAGACCGGCAATTTCGCCGCCAAGAAGGTGAAGGACGTCACCTGCTCTGCCACCGACAGCGAGGGCCGCAGCTACGAGCTGCTGTTCGTCTCCGACGGCAGGCCGGTGAGCGTGCGCCGCATCCGGCAGTCCGCACCGTCGATCCAGGATCCGTTCAAGTAGACTTTCACGCGAACGCCTTCTCCAGTGTCGCGAAGATGACGGCGAGCGACTTGTCGTGGCGGGTCACCGGCGGCACCGGGCGATCGACCTTCATGAGCTGATAGACCGCCATCTGCGCCGCGCGCACCGAGTATTCGACCGTGAACACGACGTCGTCGGGAATCTCGACGAACTGGCTGACGAAGGCGAGATTGACGGAATTTTTGGGCACCGGCAGCGGCCGGTCCGTCGCCGCGCGCGGCATGAACATGCTGGTGATGTAGGGCATGCGGCAGGGAATGCAGGTCGCAGCCTCGAACACGTCGCGGTCGAAATTCAGGTGCCCGGACAGCTCCTTCAGGATATCCGCGCCGCCGCAATCGGACATCGGCCTGGCGACGAAATTGCCGACGCGGTCGGGATGCAGCGCATAGCCCCAGAACACCTGGACGTCCTTCGGCTGGCCGGCGAAATGCGGCTGGTGATAGAGCACGACCGACATCAGCCAGTTGGAATCCTTGAACGTGACGAGGCCGCCGGTGCCGGCCCTGTTGCCGGAGAACGCCTCCATCCGGTCGAAGAAGCGCGGATCGCGGCAGGTGACGGTGAAGGACAGCCAGTACGATTCGGGAATCGAGGCGTTGAACACGGACGGCTTGCCGAATTCAGGACGCCCCTTCGCGATGGTCTCCCAGAGCGCCCATCCCTGGCTGTCGGCCTTGGTCAGATGCGGCGGCGGCTCGGTCATCGAGCCGAGGCTCGAGGCATCCGTCATCGAGCCGTTCTGGAAAAACACGAGATCGCCGTCGTCGAGGCGGACATTGGCGATGCGGCCGTCGCGGTCGAGCACGAGCTGGCGGACGCGCACGCGCCCGTTTTCGCTCTCGAGCGCCATATCGGTGACGCGGGTGCCACGCACGAACTGCACGCCCTGCCGCTTCAGCCAGTCGGCGAGCGGCCGCACGATTGCGTCATACTGATTGTAGACGGTGCGCTTGACGCCAGCGAGAGTCTCGATGCGCGGGAATTCGTTCATGAAGCGATGCAGATAACGCTTCAGCTCGACCGCGCTGTGCCAGGGCTGGAAGGCGAAGGTGGTCTGCCACATGTACCAGAAATTGGACTCGAAGAATCCGGGCGACAGCCAGTCGGTGATGCGGCTGGCACCAAGCGTCTCTTCCGACGCCTCAGTGAGCCGCAGCAGCTCGAGCCGGTCGCGCGCGGAGAAGCCCATATGAGAGACGTCGACCTTGAAGCGGTTGCGATCGACCAGCCGCGCCCGGGAATGGGCGGGGTTCTCCAGGTTGAACGCGACGGTCTCCTCGCGCACGCTGAGCTGCGGGTGTTCGAGCGAGGGGATGCCCGACAACAGGTCCCAAGTGCATTCGTAGTGATCGGTCGTGAGCATGCGCCCGCCGCGCAGCGAATAGGCGCCGTTGGCGAGCAGCGCACCGTCGAGGCTGCCGCCGACGAGCGGCTGCGCCTCGTAGATCACGATGTCGCGCCCCGGCAGCCTCGCATCGCGAATCAGGAATGCCGCGCCCGCGAGCGATCCGATTCCGCCACCAATGAAATACGCCTTCATGACTTGCCTCGATTGCAATTCGAATTCTTGCGGCGACATTGCATGTTGAGGCGCGGCTAAAATTGCGCTGAATCAAGTGCGGAGATGGCAGCTCTTCAAAAGGAAGTGAGCGCGCTTTTCTTGAGAGCATTTGTGTTTCCACGGCGTCATGGCCGGGCATAGCCGTCCGAAGGACGGCGTCGCTTCCGCTCGCCTATGTCCCGGCCATCCACGCCTTTGCCTCGGACACCAAGAACGTGGATGCCCGGGACCCGGCTCCGCCAAGGCTTCGCCGGGCCACCGGTGTTGGGCCGGCGAAGCTTCAGCGAAGACGGCAAGCCCGGGCATGACGACCTCTCGTGAGAATTTCAATGCGATTGCCATGCCGCACGCGGCGAAAAGGCGAAAGTCACGTCGAAATTATCGCCGCCGGCTTCTTCGTGTAGATCTGCGCGATCTCATCGGCAAAGCGGTGCTCGAGCGCCGGACGTTTGTTCTTCAAGGTCGGCGTGAGCAGTCCCGCGGCGATGGTCCATGGCTCCAGCGTCCACCACACCGCGCGCGGTGTTGCGTAGGACGGATAGGCTTTCACGGCCGCCGCGATTCTCGCCAGCAGAGCGGCGCGCTCCGCCGCCTCGCCTTGCTTGCCGCTCGCCGCGAGCTTCTGCTTCTCCTCCGCCCATGCCTTTGCGTTGAGCACGACCAGAGCCGTGAGAAACGGGCGCTGCTCGCCGACCACCAGCGCCTGGTCGAACAGGGGATCGGCGAGGATCGCGGTCTCCAGATCGACCGGCGCGATCTTCTCACCGGTGGAGGTGACGAGGATATCCTTGATGCGGCCGGTGATGGTGATGCGCCCGTTCTCGATGCGGGCCTGGTCGCCGGTGTGCAGCCAGCCGTCGGCATCCTTCACGCGGCGGGTCTCGTCAGGCTTGTGCCAGTAGCCGAGCATCACGCTGGGTCCGCGCACCAGCAGCTCGTCGTTCTCGCCGAGCTTGACCTCGATGCCATCGAGGACGTGGCCGACCGAATGCGGGTCGTTGTCCTCCGCGGTGTTGACGGAGACCACCGGCGAGGTCTCGGTCATGCCGTAGCCCTGGAGGATGTCGAGCCCGAGCGCGAGAAACAGGCGAATGACGGGCTCGGCGATCGGCGCGCCGCCGGAGACCGCCACGCGCAGGCGGCCGCCGAGCTGCGCCAGCACCTTGTCGGCGACGAGCCGCTTGAGCAGTGGCCAGGCCAGCCGGTCGAGCAGCGACAGCGTGCCTCGTCCCTGCCGGGCATCGAAACGCCGGCCGCCGACGGCGAGCGTCAGATCGAGCATCGCACGCTCGACGCCGCCGGCCGCAGCGCGGTGCTGCATGATCAGCGCGTAGACGCGCTCATAGATCCTCGGCACCGAGACCAGCACGGTCGGCCGAACATGCTTCAGGTCTTCCGACAAGAGCGGCACCGAGCGCGCATAGGCGACGCAGGCCCCGGCCGCGATCGGATAGTAATAGCCGCCGGTCCGCTCGAAGGTGTGCGAGAGCGGCAGGAAGGACAGGAACAAATCGTGCGGCTCGGCGGCGATGCGCCGCGCCACCGCCTTCACATTGGCGACGATGTTGTCATGCGACAACATCACGCCCTTCGGCCGGCCCGTCGTACCCGAGGTGTAGACGATGGTCGCAAGATCGTCCGGTTTCACCGCGACGTCAGGCAGCGGCGCGGTCGCGCCCGGTGCCGCTGCAAGCCAGCGATCGAGCCCGACGATGCGTGCATCCGCCGTCGTGAGCCCGGTCGCATCAGCGCATACGATGCGCTTGAGGTGGTCGAGCGGCTGGCCGGTGGCCAGGATCGCCTGCCAGCGCTCCAGCGAATCCACGAACAGCAGCAGCGCGCCGGAGTCTGCGAGGATGTAGGCGATGCTGTCGGGATTGTCGATCGCATGCATCGGCACCGGCACCAGGCCGCGCGACAGCGCCGCCTGGTCCATCGCGATATGCGGAATGCCGTTCGGCATCAGGATCGCGACGCGTTCGCCAGGCGTGATATCCTCCGCGGCCAGCGCCCGCCGCCAGCGTTCGAATTCCGCGTCGATCTCCTGCCAGGACTGGCTGACCCAGCGCCGCACAGCCGCGTCGAAATGGCGATAGGCCTCCGCCGCCGGCGTCGCCTTGATGCGCCAGCGCAAGAGCTCCGGCAGCGTCCTGACTTCGGCTAGCGCCTGTGGTTGACTGATCGGCCCCGGCATGGCGTCCTTTCGCAATCTTCTCGATCCCTCATCAATCTGGGGCCTCGATACTAGGCCGGCCAGTCCTTGCCGCCTTGATCCTCAGCAAGGCGGCCATGCTTCGGAGCGACCCATGACCCGCGACCACGCCCGGGGCGAGTTCGTAATTCGTGTAACCCACTCTCGTGTCCCGGACGCGGTGCAGCGCATCCAAAAGCGCGTTCACGCGCGTCTTCGACACGCTACGGCGCTGCTCCGCAGAGCCGGGACCCATGGGGCGCAGACACGGCTGGAAGCGTGGGCCCCGGCTCTGCAGCGCACCGTCGAAGAGACGCTGCGCTGCGTCCGGGGCACGAGCCGTCCCGAAATGAGGGAAAATCGACATTGCTTACCACCTCCGTCGCCTCGCATACTTAGCACAGTAAGCAAGTCTGAAAGTCGCTCTCCATGACCAGCCCCCTCCCTGCCCTCATCGTCGTCGACGTCCAGCGTGCGTTCGACGAATGGGAGGCGGCGGGCAAGCGGCGCAACAATCCGGATGCGGTGGCGCGCATCGCCGATCTCCTGAAAGCGTTCAGGGCGAGCGACGCGCCGATCTTCCACATCCGCCACGAAGGCACCAAGCCCAACTCCTCGTTCCTGCCATCAGGCACCGGCTACGCTGTCAAGGACGAGGCCCGCGAAGCGCCGGGAGAGGCGGTGATCGTCAAGCGCGTCAACAGCGCCTTCATCGGTACCGACCTCGAGAAGCGACTGCGCGCAGGCAGCATCGCCACGCTCGTCATCTGCGGCGCCACCACCAATCATTGCGTGGAGACGACAACGCGGATGGCCGGCAATCTCGGCTTCGACGCGCAGCTCGTGCGCGATGCGACCTGGACGTTCGACCGGATCGGGCCCGATGGCGATGCCCATTCGGCCGAGGACATCCATGCGATGACGCTGTCGAATCTCAACAGCGAATTCGCGCGGATCGTCACCACCGACGACGTGATCGCCTCGCTTGAAGCGGCGCGACAATAAACCGCACGACGGTCGTTCATTCACACGCGTTAACCGAACCGACATCTGCGTCGTTTCGACGCCCGTACTGGCCGGAACGCACCCGACACCCATCTGTTGTCTCACGACATTCAACTGGAGTGATGACATGAAGTATCTCTTTGTCGCGATGGCTGTCGGTGCTGCTGCGCTCGCAGGTGCATCCACAGCCAACGCGGCCGGCAAGGCCAGTGCGAAGCATAACGCGCGAGTTGGCCAATCGACCGACATCAGCGCGCAGCACAGGCATCACCATCACGGCTACCGCCACCACCACGGGCACCATCACCACCACGGCTATTATCGCCCGCATTACCAGAGCTACGGCTATTACCCGCGGCCCCACGGTTATTACGGTGGCCGGCCCCACGGCTATTACGGCGGCGGCCCCGGCGTGACGTTCAGCTTTGGCTCAGGCCGCTGGTGAGACGAAAGGCCCGCAAATCTGCGGGCCTTTTTTTTTATCGTTCTCTGATCGTCATGGCCGGGCTTGTCCTGGCTTGTCCCGGCCATCCACGTTCCTTTCGGCGGCCAAGACGTGGATGCCCGGGACAAGCCCGGGCACGACGGGGCTATTAACCCTGCAAAATAATCCCCGCCGTCTCCAGCCCGCTCGCCAGCGCCGCCTCGACCGTGCCCATGTCGCGGCCGCGATAGAGCGCTTCGCCTGAGAACAGCACCGGGCCGTCGGCATGCGCGAGGATCGTCTGCGCCGCACGCGACCGCGGCGTCGCCCAGGAATAGGCGTCGCGGGCAAAGCGATCGTGGGCCCAGTTCGCCGCCGCGGATGCGACGAGATCGCGCGCGAGGTCCTCGCGCGGCCGTTTGAAGATGGCGGCGAGCGAGTCAAGCCCGGCATCGACCAGCCCCTGCGGATCGAGGTGCGACAGCTCCGCCGTCCGCGGACCGCCGAACCAGCCGGTGAGCACGTGATGCTGGTCCGGATACCGCGTCCACCACACCGGGATCGTCTCGTCCGACAGCAGGAAGATCATGTCGGCGAGCTCTTCCCTCCGCTCGCGCCACCATGGCCGCGCGAAACGCAGCAGGATCTTGATCACGCTGCCGAAGCCGATGTCGTCGGCGGCGGCGGCCTTCGCGCGAGCGGCTGCAGGCAGTGCGATCTCGCGCAGCAGCGGCAGCGGCACCGTGAGGATCACGCGATCGCAGCTCTGCACATCGCCGCTCGCGCAGCGGACCGCCACCGCGCCGCCGGCCTCCACGATGGCCGACACCACGCAGCCAAAGTGGATCGCAACGCCAAGCCTGAGGCACTCGGCCGCCAGGAATTCGATCAGGCCACCATAGCCGCCGACGATGCGCGCCTGCGTCGCGTGCCCGCCATTCATCCACTCCTCGCGCAGCGCCAGCGTCGAGGCGCGCGCGGGGTCGGCCGCATCATAGCCCTCGACCATGCGTTCGACCGCATGCCGCAAGCGGTCGTGCTCCGGTCCGGCAAAATGACGGCGCAGGAAATCGGCGACGCTGAGATCGTCCGTGAGATTCTTCAGCGCGGCATGGAGCCCTTCGTCATACGGATCACGCGGGCTCCCACGTAAGAACCCCACTCCGTCATAACTCCATTGCGCGCCCGCGATTACCCGCACCGGCAGCGCGGCCTCGCGCGCGAGGCCGCGCGTCACCGGCGCCTCGCCATGGACGAATTCGGCGCCGAGATCAGCGGAGTAGCCGAACTCTGACGCCGGCAGCGGATGGATGCGCCCGCCGCAGCGCTCGCGCGCCTCCAGGATCGTCACCTTCCTGCCGGCGCGTGCCAGCTCGCGCGCCGCCATCAGCCCGGCCACGCCGGCACCGACGATGACGATGTGCTCCGATCTTCCCGACATGAGGATGCTTTATTGGCGCGCGGCTTGCGGTTCGTTCTGGATCAGATAGCGCAGCAACAAGACACCGCCGCCGAGCTGCCGCGTGCTCTCCAGCGTCATCGCGGTCAGCGGCGCACGCTGGTCGCTCTCGGCGTCCGTCGAGTCGAACACGAAGGGTGCCCCCCTGGCGCCATCGATCGCAGGACTGAGGATCAAATTGAATTCGTCGATCAGACCGGCGCGAAGGAATGCGCCATTGGCGACGCCACCGCCCTCCACCAGCAAGCGCTTCACGCCGAGCTCGCGATTGAGAATATGAAGCGTCAGCGCCAGGTCGATCTCGGACTTGCCGGCGAAGATATAGGACACGCCCTCGCCGCGGAGACCGGCCAGATGAGAATCCGGCACGCTCTCCGTCAGCACCACGACGATCGGATCGCCACCAATGTCCGAACGCCCCCAGCCGATCTTGCCATGCGCGTCGAGCACGACGCCGTAGGTTTTGGCATCGCGCCGCGCGAACCAGTTCTCGCGGGGAAGTTTCTCGCTCGACGTCTCGGCATAAGGCTTGCCCCTGGCGAACTCCGAACCGGTAACGCGGCCGATGACCCAGGCATTGCCGCCAAGCTCGTCATGAATTTTCTCGAACCAGTCCGTGCCTGCGCCCTTCGGACGCCAGCGACTGGGATGCGTGCGGCCATCCAGGCTGGAGTGCATCAGACAGATGACGTAAGGCTTCATGCAAGTTCTCCGGGCTGCTTCTCAAGCGGGCTTTGCGCCACCCTTGTCGCGATCGTTCTTGTCGCGATCGTTCACGATCACCGCCAGCGGATTGAGCTTTGGCGGCGCCACAAGCTTGAGCGTGTTGCTGTCGTGATGATTGAACGGCGCGCCGCGCACGAAAAGCTCGGTCTGGATCAGATAGGTCCAGCTTCCGTCCTCGTTGAAGGTGATGTCACAGCGGTAACTGTCGGTGCGGAAGGCCTGTTCCAGAAAATCGGTCGAGCAGATGCCGTAATCAGTGTCGCCGCGCTTCGCCGTGACGGAGATTGTCCTGTCATCCGGCTTGGCCTTGCCTGAGGCCAGCAGCACCTGGCCGCGCGGAATCGCCAGCGTCTGCATGATCAGCCCGGTCGCCGGCTCCCACAGCCAGTAGCCGACCTGGTCGTGGAAGGTGATGTCCTCTTCAGGCGTGTTGATATGGATGTGATAGCGCAGCCCGTAGAACAGCTGCGGCCCGTTGGCCTGCGGATCGATCGGGTCCATGCGGATGTGCTCGATGAACACCCGCCGCTCCGGCCCCTCCGCCTTCGGATTGATGTCGATGCCCTTGTCCGCCTGCCAGACGCCGGCAAGACGGCGGAGCGGGCCGAGATTGGCAAGCCCGTCGGGCGAGACGTCCTCGGGTTCGGTGAAGATGTCGGCGGGAATGGGGAGCATGGGACCCTCGCATCGTTGCGGAGAGAAGCAATAGCACAAGGGCGGCGCGAAACTACCGAATTGGAACCAAAGCCCGCATCACGAGTTGTCGGCCCTTGAATCCGAGCCCTCGAAATCCGGGCCCGCCCCGGCCTCGCCGTCTCCTACTTCAACGCCAGGCTGCTGCAATACGCCGAGGTTTCACCGGATCGCCAGCCGGTGATCCGTCCGGCCTCCTTGCATTCGTCGTAGGTCTTGTAGTTGCCGACGTTTCGGCACGTGAACGAATACACGCCGCCCGAAGCGTTGCAGCCGACCCAGGGCTGATTGCCGTGCCTGAAGCTCGATTGGCAACCGCCGACGCAACTGCCCGTTTCGCGTTCGAGCTTGGCAAGCTTCGCGGCATCCGACATCGGCGCCGCCGCGGCCGGCGACACGATCGGCGCTGTGCGATATCCGGTGCTGCGGCTTGCGGTGTGATGCGCCGGCCTGTGAGGCCTCGCCGCTTGCTTCTGCGCTTCGACAGTGACTCCGGGAAGCTGGGTGTCGGCACCGGCCAGGGGTGTCGGTTGAGACATTGCCGGGCCGCACAGCAGCAGTGCGGCCGACGAGATTGCGACGGCTGGACGCGCAAGGAAGAGAGACGAGATTCTCATGGATCTGTCCTTCCAAATATGGGGACAGTCAATTCCATCCCCGGTGGAAGGATACCACGCGGCAGCGAAGTTGCATCGTTGAATTCTGCAACTTGATACGAGCCGCCGGCGCGCTAGCGCTTCGTCTTGGGAAGCACCACCCTGCCCCGTGAAGCAATCCCGCCCCACTTGGCGGACCAACTGACTTCCGAGGCGGAGGATCGCTCGATGCCTTTCTGATCCCACGCCCCCTGCAGCGCAAACAGGGCGCCTTGGGGATCGACACATCGCACGATCCAGCAACCATCGGGCAACTCGATCGGCCCCAGGAGAATCCGGCCTCCGCCAGCCTTGACCCGCATGGCCGCCGCGCCGACGTCATCTACATTGAAGTAATAGAGCCAAGACGCATGCGATACGCTCGGAAGCTTGGTGAGCATGCCGCCGATCGTCTGCCCGGCCGCCGAAAACAATTCATACACGCTCGCCTGATCGCTTCCATCGGGGGCCTTTTGCCAGCCAAGAAGCTCACCGTAAAACGGAAAGATCCTGCCTCGGTCTTCGGCCAGCAGCTCGTGCCAGCCCACGCGCCCGGGCTCGTCCAATCCGCCCGGCTGCGACCCGCCATATGTCAGCCCGGTGACAAGCGCAAACGTCGCTCCTTGCGGATCGGCGACCACCGCAATGCGGCCGATGTTGCTGTCGGTCGGCGAGACCAGGATGGCGCCGCCAAGCCGGCGGATTTGTGCGGCCCTTGCATCCATGTCGTCCACGGCAACGTAGCCGAGCCATCTCGGCGTTGCTCCCATTCGCACCCCCTCTTCAGGGAGAGCCATGAGCCCGACGACCGGAGCGTCGCCTGCAGTCAGCAGCGTGTAGGCCAATTCCGGGCCCGACGCATCTTTCACAGCCCAGCCGACAACCTCGGCGTAAAAAGCGGCCGCCGACGGCATGTCCGTCGTCAGAAGCTCATACCAAACGAAGGGTCCGGGTTGATCGGCCAAGCTAGCTTCCCCGTTCGGGCGGGCAGACGATTGCGCACTGCATCATGCCTCGCCGCTCGGTATCATCGACAAATTTGCCGCGATGTCATTCATGAACGCGATGTCATTCATGAAGATGAATACAATCTGAACGAGTCCCATTACATTTCGTGTTCACGTGAATCTTGCCCGCTTTGATTGCTCGGCGTAGGATCATTCAACGAGATCGTTCTTCCAACAATGGAGGATGCGGCCATGCAGCGGACGAAGCAAGCTTCGAAACAGAAGCGAATGACCAAAGCCGCAGTACCGGCGCTCGGAGTCGCTGGACTGACTTTTTCGCTGGCGGGAAGCGCGATGGCGTCCGCAGTGCCGACAGGCGAGCCTCAACAAAGACCGAACTTCACGCCCGGCCAGTTCACAGCGCTCAGCGAGGAAGAACTCGCCGACGTCAGCCTCGCCACCTTCCATCTCGCCAGCGATGAAAGAAGCTTGAGCGGCGTGCTGCTCGCGCGGGGATGCGGTGGTTGTCATGGCTGCGGCGGTTGCCGTGGCTGCGCGGCCAGAGGTTGCGGTGGCTGCAGAGCCTGCGCAGGCTGCAGAGCCTGCCGCTGCGGCGTCGGTTGTGGTGGCTGTGGCGGCTGCGGCGTTGGCTGGATTGGGATAGGCGTGCCGTGGGTGTCATGCGCAGGGTGCTGCGCATCGTGGGGCCGCTGCCGCTGGTGCTAGGAGTTAGCGCTCCCTGACTGGATGTCGACAGGTCGCAATTTCATTGGCCGGGCTCGCGAACGACCCGGCCATTTTTCTGTTTGCGCTTCGCCTGGCTCCTCAGCTTGCCGATGGCGCGCCAGTGTGTTCCAACTCGTTGGAAGAAGCCGGTGGTCGAGCTTGTCGCACAAGCCGGTCCGGCCAAGCGTGCGTCATGCGCCGGCAATCGGACATGACGGAAACAGGATCAGCGTGCTGACCCGATGACAGTCAAGAAGAGCCGCGCAGCGAAGCAGACCCGCAAGGGCATTTTGCGATTCGCACCGAACTTCACCGCCTATCTGCTTCCTCCCAATGTGGTCTGTCTCTATTCCGAGAACCGCAAGTTCTTCCTGCACGGCGATCTCTATTGCGCCGTGGCGAGCGCGATCGGAAAGAATGGCAAGGCTGCGCCGGAGATTATCCGTCAGCTTTCGAAGAGTTTTCCCGTCGCCGAGATCGAGGAAGCGATCAGGCGGCTGTTGGACCGCCGCTACGTCGTCAGCGGAGCATCGCACGCAGGCGCCGTTGACGGATATTGGGCAAGCCTCGGCCTGCCTCCCGATATCGCCGAAGAGAACCTCCGCAACTGGCCTGTGCGGGTGGAATCGATCGACGTCAAAGGCGCGAGCGAACTGAGCGCGGCGTTGAGCAGGCTCGGGGTTCATATCACCAAGCGATCGCCCAGGCTCGTCATCACGCTTGTGAACGACTACCTCGAGGGACACCTCGGCGAATTGAACGAGGAACGTGTAGCCGACGGGACGCCCTGGCTGCTGGTCCAGCCGTCCGGCGTGTTTCCACTGGTGGGGCCTGTGTTCAAGCCGGGCGAGAGCGCCTGCTGGACCTGCCTGTTCGATCGCATGATCCGCAATCGCGAGATCAAGGGATTTCTCGACCGCGGAGCAGCGCAAGCGGTCGCGATATCGCCTTTGGTCAGCGACACCGTCGGACAGACCGCGATCCACTTCGCTGCCGTTGAAATCGCAAAAGCGATCGCCTCGGGATTTCGCACCGACCTCAGCGATCACATTGCAAGCTTCGACCTGACCGGGTCCGCCGTCGCCAAGCACTACGTCGCGAAACGCCCGCAATGTCGGACCTGTGGCAGCAAGAAGCTTCGGAATCCGCGACGGGCCGCCGCGCCGATCGGGATTGCCGAGGGCAGAAAGCTCGTCATGACCAGCGGCGGATACCGCACCGTGACATCGCGGGCCACCGTGGCGCGCTTCCGCAAGCATGTCAGTCCGCTGACCGGCGTGGTGTCGCGGCTCGAGCGGATCGAGGCCGATCTGCCGATGAACACCAATTTTTTCGCCTACCACAATTTCTCGGCGCCGGCCTGGAACGTCGACCAGCTCAGGTCCGGCCTCAGCGGCGGCAGTTTTGGCAAGGGCTCCACGGCCGAGCAGGGCGAGGCCAGCGCGCTGATGGAGGCGATCGAGCGCTACTCGGGTATTTTCCAGGGGGACGAGATCAGGACGACGCGCCGCTTTGCCGATTTCGCTCCCGGTGACGCCCTTCTTCCCAACGACGTCCAGTTCTTCAGCGACATGCAGTTTCAAAACAGGCATGTCCCGCAAGCCGACGATTCACATCCGGTTCCCGAGCCGTTCGATCCCTCGACCAGGACCGAGTGGTCGCCGGTCTGGTCGTTGCGCGACAAGCGGTTCAAATATCTTCCGACCGGCCTTTTGTATTTCTTCTATGGTGGCTTTCACACGGATTCCAATGGATGCGCGGCCGGCAACACCCGCGAGGAAGCCATCGTTCAAGGCTTCCTCGAACTGGTCGAACGCGATGCCTACGCGATCTGGTGGTACAACCGCGTGCGGCGTGCCGAAGTTGACCTCACGCAATTCGCGGATTCCTACGTGCGGGATCTTCAAAGCCAGTTTGCCGATGCGGGGCGCCGGCTCTGGGTGCTCGACATCACCAGCGATCTCGGCATTCCCTCCTACGTTGCGATCACGCACTGGATGCAGAACGGACACGAAAACATCGAATTCGGGTCCGGCGCGCATTTCGATCGTCGCATCGCCCTGCTGCGCTCCCTCACCGAGCTGACCCAGTTCATGTCGATCGGCATGATGGGCGGCGGCAGCGGCGAGAAGCCGTCGCTTGACGGTGTCACGCCGCTGCGGCTGGACGATTATCCGTTCCTGATCCCCAGCGACAATCCGCTTCTTCCGCCGGCGCCTGACCTTAGGGTTCACGACAACACGCGCGACCAGGTCAATGCCTGCGTCGAGATCGCGATCCGAGCCGGATACGATTTCCTCGTGCTCGACCAGACGCGGCCCGATGTCGAGGTCCCCGTCGTCAGGGTGCTCGTTCCGGGCTTGCGGCATTTCTATCGCCGCTTCGGGCCCGGCCGGCTTTACGATGTGCCCGTGAAGCTTGGGCTGCTGGATCGCCCGCGACAGGAAAGCGAGCTGACTCCGTTCCTGCCACACACCTGAAGGCTGGCCTCGTTGCGCGTTCCCCGGAAAAAGCCGACCAGGAAGACCGCACCGATCCTTGCCGCCCGACTGAACGGCCGCTTCTCCCTGCAAATGCAGGCCGACGGAAGCATCGCCGCGGTCTCGGGCGATTATTCGGTCAGTCTCGGACAATTCACCGCGGCGGCGATCGACCGCGCGGGGCACATTGCCACCGGCCTGCCGCTCGCCGCCCTTGCCGGCAAGAGCGTCCTCGCGAAGCAGCTCCATGTCCTGGTGCAGCGACTGGCGCAGCATGGGCTTCTCGACTATCGCCTGTTCTCTCCCCGTGATGCGCAAGACCTCGTGGTCATCGAGCCACAGATCGCCGGATACTGGCCGCAGCCCGCAAAGCTGGCGAGCGGCGACACCGTCGTATTGTCGCGCTTTGCCTATCTGCGCCGGCGCGGCAACGAGATGGTGCTGGAATCGCCGCGCGCCGGCGCGCTGTTTAGGATTTGCGATCCGGCCATCGCCGCCACGCTTGCTGCGCTGTCGCGGCCTCAAAAGATCAGCAAGCTTCGCAAGCAAATGGCCTCGCTGAACCTCGACCTGCTCGGATTGCTGCTCGACAGCGAGATGCTGATCAAGCTCGGCGCGAAAGACGGAGACGGCCTTCGGGTGAACGAAGGCGATAGCAATCTCGTTCTCTGGGATTTCCATGATCTCGTGTTTCACACGCGCAGCACGGAGGGCCGGCATGCCGATCCGGTCGGCGGCGCGTACGCCTATGCGGGCGTCACCCCGCCGCTGCCCGCGGTGCGCCCGCCCTGGCCCGGCAGGAAGATCACTCTCGACAACGTCGCCCCGCCGGAGCCGATGTCGCCCTTCGCGAAGCTGCTCCGCGAGCGCCATTCGACGCGGGATTTCGACGACCAGCACCCGGTCACGCTCGCCGAGCTCGCGCAGTTTCTAGGCACGACCGCACGCGTGTTGTTGGAATGGAAGAGTGGCGCAGATGTCGACGGTGGTCCCGAGGTTGCCTACAGCTCGCGGCCGTATCCGGCGGCGGGCAGCGCGTATGAGCTCGAGTTGTACCTGGCGGTCTCGAACTGCGAGGGACTGGCGCGCGGGCTTTATCACTACGACGCCGGCGGCCACGCGCTGGTCGCGATCGACGCCTCCGCCCAGCAACTCCGCGCGCTTTCGATGGCGGCCGAGTTTGCCATGGGCGCATCCGGCCCGCCGCAGATCCTGATCACGATCGCCGCGCGCTTCGGGCGGATCGCCTGGAAATACAGCTCGATCGCCTATTCGCTGATCCTGAAGGACGTCGGCAGCCTGATCCAGACATTCTATCTGGCCGCGACCGACATGGGCCTCGGCGGCTGCGCCATCGGCACCAACAACATCGATCTGTTTGCGAGAATGACGGGGCTCGAATTCCACGTCGAAGGCCCGGTCGGGCAGTTTGCGCTGGGGCGCGGGAGGACCACCGGCGGCGCTCAGAATTGATGTTCTTCGCAGGTCCCGGACGAGGACCAGGACGAAACTTCCCGCAACAGTGAGTTCACGCCGCGGCAGTTTCGCGCGCAATCGCAGCAAGGAAAGGCGCGCTCTGCCGCGGGCTCCGCGTAGCTGGGGCCTCGCGACGAACTCTTTGCTCGATGCCTGATGCAAAGGGACCAGTTCGGCGGGACTCATTGTGGTCTCGGCGGATTTCCCCAGGAGTGATGGCCGTGGTGTGCAGTGACCACACACCTACGTTCTCTGCCATCCACATTAAGTCAACGCGATCATGGCGGCTTGAGGCCAGGAAAGTTCTCCTCACACCACCGACCAAACGCACGGTCAGCCTTGTGCGTCTTCCGTCCCACCAAGAGGGCCTCTCCAACTGCCCTCCAGTTTTCCCGCATAGTCGCCGCATCCGCCTTGATCTTTTGGTACGCACGCTTGCCCCGTTCGATCACGATGTTCGGGGTGTCGGTACTCAGTGCAACCTCGGCTACTGGTCCTCCGAAACATTCACGGATGTTTCGCGCAACCACTGCTGCACCTCTTCATCATTAAACTCCGTGCTCTCCAGCCACCCGCGCCCGTTGCACTTGGGGCAGTTTTTGAGCTGATCTGATGTGCCCACGGAGAGGCCACGACCATCGCATCGAAAGCATGGAAAAATAACCGCCATAGCCTACCTCCTTACATAGTCACCTTTGCGAGCCACTCGGACAAAACCTTGAGGCTGTAACCCTTGCCACACTTCGATGGGATGTCCTTGGTAGCCCATTCGCCGATGGCCTGCCGAATGTCCTCGGGACACTGCACGTCCCTCAGTCTGTCCGCCATCGCGTGGCGTAGTTCATGCGCGGTGTGGTTCATCCCCTTGCCATCCACCTCGAGCGCGCCAATCCACTTCGCCACCGTATTAGATGCGTGCATGGATTTGAATTACGGTGAATCGCTGGCCGATCGCTTTTGCCGGCAAAGCCGGGGACTTTAGGCATTGGGCCGATCAAGGCGGCCACCGGGGTCACTAACGCGACCTCGGTGGTTTGGGCCACCTGAAGGTGGCCTCAACATCACATGCTCAGTTGATCGAGGCGAGTGTCCTGCGCAGATAAAAGATCCGGAAAACTGTCTCGCGAGTTTAGCTACCTCACAACCTCAATACCGGCGTGTCGCAGGAGCCAGAAAATATGCTCCGAAAGGAATAAGAAAATGCCGCAGTTATGTTGGCACCGCGTGATCCCAACTAGCTGAAGTAAAGGACGGTCATTTTGCCTGTGAGGACTGTAACATCGTCGGTAGTGTCCACAATCTTTCCCTCGAGGCGCCCGATGGTCCCGGACTTCCTCCGTTCGAGTGTTGCGACACTCCACTCCATGCGGAAGGTTCTGCCGGCAAGGGCGGGAGCGAGGAATTGGACGCTGTAATCCACGCCAACGCCCCCACGGTCGTCCGCAGACTTTTTACCAAAGCCCCTTGTCGCCAAACCTGCAAGCAACGCAGAAGTATGTGCACCGCTGGCGATAATGCCGCCAAAACGACTGCTTGCGGCGACAGTCTCGTCGTGGTGCAGGGGATTGAAGTCACCAACCAAATGTGCCCCGGCACGGATCGTCGCGACATCCAGTAAGAGCTCCTGCTCCGTGCGGTCTCCAACCTCAGGGACTGACATCGAATTATCCTTCGCTCACGTTTGGGAGATCCGTATTGAACTCTGTTCCGGGAGATGCATTCGGCAGGTGTCGCTGGGTAGTGCATCATCTTCGCGGGACGTGTCAACGGGCGCCTGAAGGATGAGATCGATGGCAAGGAAGAGGCATAGGGCCCAGCCTATGCCCTCCTTTTTCTTCCCTAGGCCGGATAACCCGTGGCAACCGGGGAGAATTGGTACGACTATTTTCTATGATACCGGCAAGCTAATCCGTGCCGCGCTCCACGTGCGGCAGAGCGGTCTGATCTATCTGCGATACCTTTCGCTTGACGACATCTGGAGCCAACTTCAATCGTTTGTCGTTGATTGAGGAGCTTCTCTTTGAGCAGTTCCCTGGAAGTTATGCAGAGCGAATAAGTCGAGGAACCAAGGCAGAGCTCGCGACAGTGCTGGCCTCATCGGAGATTTACCAACTCGTAGCGAACTAACGCTGTTTCCCATCATCCCCTTGAGGGTAGATGCGAGCTTTGATTCACCACCATTCTTTTTCATTCCACCATCAACGTCTCAACTGAGAGAGAAATTTCCGCCTTGTGTAGCGGGGCATGAGATTGACAGGGAAATGTTTCCACCACTGGTGAACTGGAGAGGCCGCCGTCAGCGGCTTGGCCTCGTCAAAGAGAGCTTGGCAGGCTTATCGTTCACGGACACACGCCGTTCGGGGGTGTTCGGCTGAAACACCGACACAGCCGCCATCTGTCGCGGGGGAGGCGTAAGCAAACGTACGTTGCTACGCCCACCCCCGGTGCACCGCCTTGTGTTCGCCGCTAGCGAGATGACCGCATCGATCGAGAAAAGAGCCTAGGCGGCTGTTAGCAATTCGCCGACATCGGCCATGCCGAGCGCATGATCATCGAGCAGATGGGTGACGATGGCGCGCTCGGCTCTGCCGGTCATCAGCTTGAAGGGATCGTTGGCCGCAAGACGGTGATCGATCACCGCGCGCGACAGCAACACGCGCCGCGCATCGCCGCGCATGGCATGAATTCGCGCACCTTCCCATGTCAGCATCACGGCACTAGCAACGTGATACAATGCTGAAGTTGCCCGGCGCGCATCCGCTTCGTTCTCGGAATGCCGTGCGACCTCGCGCGCAAACGCGATGGCGCGATCAGTCAGGCCATGCAGCCTGTCGCGCCACGCCTGCGGCACATCGGCGCTGTCATCGAGCCGCGCATGCAGGTCAGCACCCAATACGGATTCCGCGCCATGACGGCCGACCGCACGGGTCAGAGCATCGAGCGCAACGATGTTGCCGGTGCCTTCCCAGATCGAGCCGAGATGCGCATCGCGCAACAGCCGCGCCGTCACGAACTCCTCAATGTAGCCGATGCCACCACGCATCTCCAGCGCATCACCGCACACCTTGCGGGCATCGCGGGTGGCGCGGAACTTCAACGTCGGCGTCAGGATGCGCAGCAGCGCAGCAGCATCCTGGCTGCCGCCTTCGGCGCGATCCAGCGCATCGGCGGTGAGGAAACTCATCGACAGCCCCTGCTCGGTTGCCAGCATGATCTTCATCAACTGCCGCCGCGCCAACGGCAGATCGGAAATCCGGCTACCGAACACCACGCGGCCACGCGCCACCGCCATGGCATCATGCCAGGCACGGCGCATCAGCGAGGTGGATTTGACGCCGTTGGAAAGGCGCGAGGAGTTGACCATCTCAGCCATCTGCACGAAGCCGCGATCGAGCCGTCCCACCGAATATGCGATGGCGCCCTCAAGCTTGATTTCGCCGGAGGCCATTGAGCGGGTGCCCAACTTATCCTTGAGACGCACAATGCGATAATGGTTCGGCGAACCATCGTCGAGGAAACGCGGCATCAAAAACAGGCCGATGCCGCGCGTGCCCGGGCCAGCGCCTTGTGGCCGCGCCAGCAGCATGATGGCCTTGGCGTCGGCATTGGAACAGAACCATTTGTCGCCGGTTAGCCGCCAGTGATCACCTTCCTGCACCGCCATCGTCGTCAATTTGCCGACATCAGATCCGCCTTCCTTTTCGGTCATGAACTGGGCGCCCTGCGTCAACTTGCTCATGTCTGTCTGCGTCAGACCGTCGAGATACTTCGCCTTCAGCGCTTCATCACCGAAACGCGACAACAGTTTCGCTGCGCCGTCCGTAATATTGATCGGGCAACCCATGCCAAATTCGGCCTGATTGAACAGAAACGTGAAAGCATGCTTCGCCGTCACCGGATAAACGTCGGGCCAGCCGAGAACGCCTTTACGGTGCGACATCGCGTGGATGCCGAATTCGCCGAACGCTGCATTTTCGAGTTCGCGATAGGCCGGATGATACTCGATGGTTTGCACATCGCGACCGAATTTGTCGCGGTGATGCAGTACTGGGACGTGGCGATCCGCCATGCGACCGCATTCGTCGAGCCGACCACCGACCAACTCACCGAGCCTATCGAGTTGCGGTTCGATGTGGTTGAACAGTTTCTCGGAAAGATAGATTCGCAGCAGATCCGCCAGTGACGGGTCGGCGCGGTAAAAATTGGTACCCGAGGTATCTGGCGCCAGTAGGCCGGACTGATCAGCTGTCGTTTTCATTTCAGGCTTGGTGAATTGATGCATGTTGTGACTCTTCTTGCTTCGCTGGAGGTCTTCAATTTACCGCTGGCTAGCAGCGATGTGACATGAACTGATCGCACCATTGTCCCGTGGCGCGCCATGCAGGAGATGGTCAAGTCGTCATCCCACAGTGCACTTAATCGGCCACAGCACCGGTTTGCAGCACGACGTCTCGCCAACGTCCGACTTCGCGTGCGATGTAATTCGAAAACGATTTGGGGTTGGAGTTCTTCGCCGCTTCAACGCCTTGGTTCGCCATCAGCGAGCTCACCTCGGTCGAGGTCAGCGCGGCTTGGATCGCCGAATCGAGCTTGTTGACAACTGCGTCATCCATGCCACGCGGTCCGACGATGCCGAACCCCAAACCGAGATTGATCGGCGGCATACCCTGTTCCTGAAACGTCGGCACGTCAGGCAGAAGGGCGGATCGCGACAGTCCGGGCATGCCGAGCGCTTTGAGAGCTCCGCTTTGGATGAACGGTACAGCCGTCAAGACATCGAGAATCATGAACGATACATGATCGCCAATGAGGTCATTCACGGCCGGGGCCGTGCCGCGATAAGGTACGTGTACCATCTTCCCGCCGACCTGCTTATCGAGCATGAAGCCAATTATGTGGTTGGTACTTCCAGAGCCAGATGAAGCGTAGGTAAGAGGCTGGGACTTCGCATAGGTCATGAAGTCCGGAAGGTTGCTGGGGCCAAACGATGCGTTGACTACCATCACGTTCGGCATTTCGCCGATTAACGCGATGGGAGTGAAATCTTTCAACGGATCAAATCCGGCGTTCTTGTACAGTGTTGTATTGATGAAAAGAGGCCCCGAGCTACCGAACAGGATAGTGTACCCGTCCGCGGGTTTCCTCACGACATCCACAGCTCCGATGTTTCCCCCAGCTCCGGGTTTGTTCTCGACGACAACTGGCTGGCCAAGAGAAGTTTGCATGCTTTTCGCAACTATGCGAGCCAAGGTGTCGGTCGGCCCGCCCGCGGTAAACGGCACGACCATGGTGATCGCGCGGCTTGGAAAGTTGCTCGCGTTCGCCGGAAGAGCGGTAAGAGTCGCTGCAATGGACGCTGTAAGTCCAAGAAGCGTTGGCGCGAAAAGCCGCATGGTGATTCCTCCCATTTTTGTTTTGTTGGTGTTTGCTTAGGCAGAGTGGAGGCCTTCTTGTGAGGCGTTTCCTGAATTCTTGACGGCAGAAATGCCGCTTAGTCGATGAAGCACTGGGGCGAGGTGATGCTCCAAAACATCAATCGCGTATTGACGACGCCGAAGACCAGGTTGAGCCGACACCCAGACCCTCATCGCGGCGCAGCGCAGATGGCATAACGCCGACCCGATCTCGCTCTCGATAAGGTGCGGTCTGAGCAGGCCATCAAGATCGGCCCTGGACAAGTTTTGTCCGGGCAAGTCCGGAATATTGCTCGCGGCGCACCCATCCCTGACAGTTTGATGAAGCATCGGTCTCCTTGGTGGGCCAAGCTGAACCAGTCCATGCGAGCCGCCGGCAAATTGACACTAGCGCATTGATATTGTCTAATTTAAAAAAACACTCATTTGATATATAAAGAGTATCAACATGGAATTGCGACGGTTGCAGTATTTCATCGTGCTCGCCGAGGAGCTTCACTTCCGGCGCGCGGCGGCGCGCTTGGCGATCTCGCAGCCCCCTCTCAGCATCGCCATCAAGCAACTCGAAGAAGAGATTGGCGCGCCTCTTTTCGAAAGGAGTACGAAGCTGGTTTCTCTGACGCCGGTCGGAGCGGCCTTTTATCCGGAGGCACTTCGGATTGTCGCGCAGTTGGACCGTGCGCGCTCAATCGCGCAGCGAGTTGCTTCTGGTGAACGTGGGGTGCTCCGCCTCGGCTTCGTGGGCGGAATGTTGCTGAGGAGGATGCCGGAGTTCCTTGCGCTCCATCGGAGAGCTCATCCCGAGGCTTCCGTCATCCTTCGCGAACTTAGCTCAGGCGAGCAGATCCGTTCGATCCGGTCCGGCGAACTGGCTGCGGGTTTCCTGCACATGGGCGGCCCCGTGGAGGAGCTCGACCATCTGCTGATGGCCGACGAGGATTTCGTCGCGTGCCTGCCGTCGTCCCATCCTCTTGCAGGCGCGGAGATCGTCAAAGTCAAAGTTCTCAGGGATGAGCGATTCGTGATGTTCTCGCGGGAAATTTCGCCCGGCTATTTTGATACGGTTATCAGCATCTGTGCGAGAGAGGGATTTTCGCCGACCATCTCGTTCGAGGTCGGTCATTGGCTTACGGCCATTCTGCTTGTCGCCAAGGGGCTGGGGGTTGCCTTGGTGCCCCGATGTTTCGCGAACACGGGATTGCGCGGGGTGTCCTTCGTGGAGCTGAAAGCAGCGCGAACACATTCGCTCGCCCATTTTGCCTGGAAACGGACCTCGAGCGACCCACTGCTGCTTCGGTTCGTCGATCTCGTCAGAACGACATTAAGCAGTCGCGTGAATAAGCATTTAAGCGATTGATGGTGGGTCGGTTTTCCGATTGCGGTGGCGTTTGCACGGCTGCACCGACCCACCCGTCATGGTCAAAGAGTTTGTGGAAGTGACCTGGCGGATATTTCGACAACATCCGGTCCACGTTCGGACCCCAGTGCCAACCCAAACCTCGGGTTCACAGATCTGTTCAGGAATGGTGCCCAGGGGCGGAATCGAACCACCGACACTGCGATTTTCAGTCGCATGCTCTACCAACTGAGCTACCTGGGCGTGCTCCAAGAGAGGGGCCAAGGCCCATCGAGCGGGCGGGTTATAGTGGGCTGAAGGCTGCATGTCCACCCACGCTTCGCTAAGACTTCGCGGGGCGCGGCTGGGCTGTGCACAAGGTTAGGCGGGCCTGGCCTGGCGCGGCGAGAGGCGCGACGAAAAAAATCCAAGTATTTGATATAACACAGCTATTCAACGTCATCGACGTCGTCGTCGCGGCCGGGGATGACGTAGGAGCCTTTCAGCCAGCGGTTCAGGTCGACGTCGCGACAGCGCGAGGAGCAGAACGGGCGGGTGGCATGCACGGCCGGCTTGCCGCAGATCGGGCAGGTTTTGAGCGGGCCAGCGGTTTTTTTGACCTGATCGTCCATGATCGCGCAGCTTACACGAGGTGAAGGGGTTCAAGTGCCTAACGGCAAAGGGGTTCCTCCGACGGCAGCGCATGCGCGCCCGCCAAGGTTCCGCGGGACCATTCTACTTTGCATGGGGTTGTTTCGAATTTTTTTGTAAGGCCGAGCCGACCCGCCGCCTGCGGCGCTCACACGGCGGTGGAGTTGAGCCAGCCGAAGCGGACCGGAAAGCCCTCGCCGCCGAGCAGGGTCGTGGTCTCGTAGAGCGGCAAACCGACCACGTTGGTGTAGGAGCCGACCATCTTCACCACGAAGGAGCCGGCGATGCCCTGCACGGCGTAGCCGCCGGCTTTGCCGCGCCATTCGCCGGAGCCGATATAGGCCTGGATATCGTCCTCCGAGAGGCGCTTGAAGCGGACGCGGGTCTCGACCAGGCGCTGGCGGAAGGCCTCGCGCGGCGTCACCAGGGTGATCGCGGTGTAGACGCGGTGATTGCGGCCCGACAGCAGCCGCAGGCACTGCGCGGCCTCGTCCACGAGGTTGGCCTTGGGCAGGATGCGGCGGCCGACCGCGACAACCGTGTCGGCGGAGAGGATGAAGGCGCCGCGCAGCTCGTCGTCGAGTTGCACCGATTTGAGCGCCGCATCGGCCTTGGCGCGGGCCAGGCGATTGGCGCAGGCGCGCGGCAGCTCGCCCCGCCTCGGGGTCTCGTCGACGTCGGCCGGCCGGAGCGCGTCCGGCTCGATGCCGGCCTGGTTGAGCAGCGACAGGCGCCGCGGCGAACCGGAGGCAAGAACGAATTTGGGGCGGCCGAGCATCAGGTGATTTTGGGAGACGGGGCAGGGGGTGAATTGCGCGCGGAACCTATCGGAAGGGGGCTGATTTCACAACCCGGGAACCCGAGGTTTGGTGATTCGAGGTTTCCGGCATGCGTGTGCCTGCAGTCTGTGACGCGGGTGTTACGCCGGTCTTGTGTCCCGGACGCGGCGCGGCATGTCCGGGCGATGCGAAGCATCGTCCCGTATGCTGCGACGCTGAGCCGGAACCCAGGAGCTTGCGCTTACGGTGAGATGGGCCCCGCTCTGCAGCGCATCGTTGCACGCTGCGCTGCGTCCGGGGCACGAGAGCTACCCGCTCGGCGCGCCCACCTTCGCAAAGCGCCTGCGGATGCGCATCAACAGCTGGTCGCAGACTTCGCGGTAGGCGGCGAGCTTCTGGTCGCGGCTGCCTTCGATGGTGGTGGGATCCTGCGTCGGCCAGTATTCGACGTCGGCAGCGAGCGTGCGGGTCAGGTCCAGCGCCTTGTGGTGAGCTTCCGGCGAGAGCGTGATGATGAGGTCGAAATTCAGCCCCTCCCAGTCCTCGAGCTCCTCGAAGGTCTGCGGCTTGTGGGCGGAGATGTCCTGACCGAGTTCGGCCATCACGGTGACCGCGAACGGATCGAGCTCGCCTTTCCTGGCGCCGGCCGACCTCACGTACAGGCCTTGCGGGAACATGTGCTGCAGCAGGCTCTCGGCCATCGGCGAGCGCACGCTGTTCATCGCGCAGGCGAACAGCACCGATTGCGGATCGCGTGCGCGTGGCGGCGCCGCCATCGCGCTTAGCCCTTCCAGTGCAGGACAGTGATGAGCGTGAACAGCCGGCGCGAGGTCTCGAAGTCGACCCGTACCTTGCCCTTCAGCCGCTCCTGCAACGTGCGCGATCCCTCGTCATGGATGCCGCGACGGCCCATGTCGATGGCCTCGATCTTGTCCGGGGTCGCGGTGCGGATCGCCTGATAGTAGCTGTCGCAGATCATGAAATAGTCCTTCACGATCCGCCGGAACGGCGTCAGCGACAACAGATGCGCGACCACGGGCGTGCCGTCCTCGCGGCGGATGTCGAACATCAGCCGGTTGCCGGTGATGCCGATATGCAGCGTGAACGGGCCCTTCCCATCCGCCCCGTCAGGCGCGAACAGGTTCTGCTCGATCAGATCGTAGATCGCGATCGCGCGCTCATGCTCGATGTCCGGCCCCGAACGGCCAATCGAATCCTCGTCGAGGCTGACCGCGACAATGCGATTGGTCGAGTCGTCCTGTTCGGGCGGCTTTGTCATGACAGATTGAGGCGCAATCCAATCGAGCGCGAATGGGCGTCCAGCCCCTCCGCCTTTCCGAGCGTCATCGCGGCCGGCCCCAGCGCACGCAACTGATCCGGGCCGCATTTCAGGATCGAGGTGCGCTTCATGAAGTCGTGCACCGACAGCCCCGAGGAGAACCGCGCCGAGCGCGCCGTCGGCAGCACGTGGTTGGAGCCGCCGACATAATCGCCGATCGCCTCCGGCGTATGCGCGCCGAGGAACACCGCGCCGGCGTTGCGGATCTTCGCGGCGAGCGCGTCGGGATCGGTCGTCATGATCTCGAGATGCTCGGCAGCGATCGCATCCGCAAGCGGAATGGCGTCAGCGAGAGTCTTCACCATGATGATGGCGCCGAAATCGGCCCAGGAGCTGCCCGCGATCGCCGCGCGCGGCAGCGTCTTCAGCTGCGCTTCGACGGCCTTCTCGACATCGGCGGCAAGGCGCGCGGAATCGGTGATCAGGATCGACTGCGCGCTGGCATCGTGCTCGGCCTGCGCCAGCAGATCGGCGGCGATCCAGTCGGCATTGCCGGTGTCGTCGGCGATGACGAGCACCTCCGAGGGGCCGGCGATCATGTCGATGCCGACCTTGCCGAACACCAGCCGCTTTGCGGCGGCGACATAGGCGTTGCCCGGACCGACGATCTTGGCGACGGGTGCGATCGTTGCGGTGCCGTGCGCGAGCGCGGCCACGGCCTGCGCGCCGCCGACACGGTAGATCTCGGTGACACCACCGAGCGAAGCTGCCGCCAGCACCAGCGGATTGAGCTTGCCGTCAGGCGACGGCACCACCATCACGAGGCGCGAAACGCCGGCGACCTTTGCGGGCACAGCGTTCATCAGCACCGAGGACGGATAGGCTGCGGTGCCTCCGGGCACGTAGAGGCCGGCGGATTCGATTGCGGTGTAGCGCCAGCCGAGCTCGACGCCGAGCGGGTCGGTGAAGCGCTCGTCCTTCGGGAGCTGGCGGCGATGGTAGGTCTCGATGCGGTCACGCGCGAGCTTGAGCGCATCCAGCGTCGCGTCGTCGCAGGCCTTCACGGCGGTCTCGATCTCGGCGGCGGTGACGCGCAAGGAGGCGGCATCCAGCGTCAGCCGGTCGAACTTTGCCGTGGCCTCGAGCAGGGCCGCGTCGCCCCGCTTCGCCACATCGTCGACGATGGCGCGCGCGGCGGCCTCGACGTCGGCCGAGACCTCGCGCTTGGCGGCGAGGAAGGCGGCGAATCGCTGGTCAAAATCGGCGCTGCTGCGGTCGAGACGAACGGGCATATCTGGCTTGGCTTCTGGCAGGTTTTGGGGGCGTGGTTTGGCTTACCAGGCCCCTGCTCAATGGCGCGGCGGGGAAGCTGCGTCAACCCTTGGCAATAAACCCTTGGCACACCCCTTGGGAGGTGCCGTTCCGGCGACGGCCTGAGCTGGTTTGGCTGGTATACCGGCCACCTCACCCCTCCCCCTCGATCTCCAGCCCGATCCCCAGCTCGTCCGCCCCGAGGTCTGTCAGCTCGCATTCCAGGCATTCGACGTCGAGGCGGATGGCGCCGCCTTGGGCGAACAAAAGCAGGGCGCTGCCGCTGGGCTCCTCGGCACGGCCGTCCCGGGGATGAAATTCGATGCCGATGAGGTCCAAAACCTTGTCCGCCGCGGCGAGATCGATGTTGCGCGATTTGCAGGCGAGCACGCGGTCGAAGCGGAGCGCGGCGACCAGCCGGCGCGGCTCGGCCTCGCCCTCAAGCGTCTGCTCCCAGTCCAGCCGGCTCATGCCGATCACGAGCCGCTTCTCGCCTTGCCGCCAGATGATGTCGGAAGCCTGAACGCGGGCGTCCTGGACATGGGTGGAGATCACCGCGAGATCGTCGGCGTCGAGCGCAATCATCTTGAGCTGGGGAGACATCGCCGACATTACTCCTTGGGGGGGACCGATACCGCTCAACGCGCGCGGGCGCGGAAATTTCCTTAGAACTAACGGGCCGGCGGACTAGAGGCTATTGATATCCTCCATCTCCAGCACCCTCCGCGGATACCCATCCCGGGCGACGCGGATCATGGCGCGGCCGATCTGCTCGGTCGATGTCACATGCCGCGGTGCGATCCGACGCAGCACCGACCACAGCGGCCAGCTCACATCGTAGACGGCCTGCACCCAGGCGGTCTTGGAGCGGGCGCCGTGCAGGGGCTGGATCGCGCCCGGCCGGAACATGTAGGCACCCTTGAACGGCAGCGTGAACAGATCGTTCTCGGTCTTGCCCTTGACCCGCGCCCACATCAGCGACCCCTGCTCGGTGGAATCGGTTCCTGCGCCGGTGACGTAGACAAACGTCATCTGTGGATTAAGCCGCGCCAGCGTCGTCGCAGCAGCGAGCGTGATGTCGTAGGTGAGATGGCGGTAGCGCTCCTCGTTCATGCCGATCGAGGAGACACCGAGGCAGAAGAAGCAGGCATCGAAGCCGGTGAGCTTCGCCTCGATCGCCGAATAGTCCGTGAAATCGCCATGGATGATCTCGGTGAGCTTGGCGTTGCGCACGCCGGTCGGGCTGCGGCCGACCACGAGCACGCGCTCGATGCCGGGATCGATCAGGCACTCGCGCAGCACTCCCTGCCCGACCATGCCGGTCGCGCCGAAGACGATGACTCGCATCGGGGACTTCCCCACCGAAGTCGCGGCTCATGCGGCGGCCGCGATCTCGTCGAAGGATACACCGGTCAGCGTCGCCGAGACATCCCACAGCATGGCGGCGACCGCCAAATCCTTCGCCTGCGGCATGATCCTCGCCGGCCCCGGCGGCCCCTCCAATTCGTAGAACCAGTTCGGACCGTAATAGCCGCCGATGAGGGGTTCTATCCGCGAACACAACTGCGAAAGGGGCGCTCGCGGAGGCACCCCCTCACCCGTCTCGCCGCTACGCGGCGAGACACCCTCTCCCACAAGAAGAGGGGAAGAGAACGTCACACATCGAGCGCTCGAACTAACGAGCCGTTGCCGCCCTCACGCCTTGAAGAACGCCAGCAGGTCCGCGTTGATCGTCGCCGCTTCCGTTGTCGGCATGCCGTGCGGAAAGCCCTTGTAGGTCTTGAGCGTGCCGTTCTTCAGAAGCTTGGCCGACAGCGGCGCGGAATCGGCGTAGGGCACGATCTGGTCGTCGTCGCCGTGCATCACCAGCACCGGCACGTTGATCTTCTTCAGGTCCTCGGTGAAGTCGGTCTGCGAGAACGCGACGATGCCGTCGTAATGCGCCTTCGCGCCGCCCATCATGCCCTGGCGCCACCAGTTCTGGATCACCGCTTCCGACGGTTTTGCGCCGGGCCGGTTGTAGCCATAGAACGGGCCGGCGGGGAGGTCGCGATAGAACTGCGTGCGGCTTGCGGCGAGCTGCGCCTGGAGATCGTCGAACACGCTCTTCGGCAGGCCGCCGGGATTGGCCGCAGTCTGCACCATCAGCGGCGGCACCGCGGAGAGAATCGCGGCCTTGGCCACACGGCTCTCGCCGTGGCGCGCGATGTAGTGCACGACTTCGCCGCCGCCGGTGGAATGGCCGACATGAATGGCATTCTTCAGGTCGAGATGCGCCGTCACAGCCGCGAGATCGTCGGCGTAGTGATCCATGTCGTGACCGTCGGCGACCTGAGACGAGCGGCCGTGACCGCGGCGGTCATGGGCGATGACGCGGTAGCCATGGGTCACGAAGAACATCATCTGCGCGTCCCAGTCGTCGGACGACAACGGCCAGCCATGGCTGAACACGATCGGCTGGCCCGAGCCCCAATCCTTGTAGAAGATCTCGACGCCGTCTTTGGTGGTGATGGTGGGCATTGCAGAGCTCCTTCAGTTAGAAACGGTCATTCCGGGGCGCGCGTCAGCGCGAACCCGGAATCCAGATATTTTCGAGCGAGATTCTCAGGTGCGCAATTGCGCACCATAGTTCGTCGCTGCGCGACGCCCCGGAATGACGGGCGCTGGCGATCAGGCAAACGCCATCGGCCTGAAGCGGCGCCATGCACCGATCGTGACCACCACGAAGAACACCAGCACGATGCCCTGCACCACGGCAAACACGGGGCCAGACGGCGGCGCCGGCGGCACGGCGGGTGCGAGCGCGGCGAGCGCCGGAATCTTCAGGAACGACTGGATCACGAGCACGAAGACGTTGAAATACAACGAGATCATCGCGGTCACGATGTAGACCGGTCGCCACACGCCGGCGAGCTTCATGCCGTACAGCGCGATGCAGGCGATCGCGAGCAGCACCAGCGAGAGAATGCCGATCATGTGCGACGGCAACAGCTCCTTGAACGGAAACAGGAAGCCGGTCACGCTGGTGAGGATCGTGAACAGCAGAAAGATCGCGGTGAGGCCTGGCATCGACTTCGAGCCGAGCAGGCCGAACATCACGATGAAGCCGGCGACGATGGCAATCAGGCTGATGATGACATGGACCATCGTGAAGGCGGGCAGGCTCAACCCAAGTACCATGGCATCTCTCCTACGCTTCCAGCATTGAGATCAGGAGATTGGTATTACGGTCCTCATCGGATTACCACCTGCGCCGGCATCATATATGCGCGTAGCCATTCGTCGTCGTGCGAATCGACAAACGCGTGCTCCAATTTTTTGCATCGCTGTCACAAACGACAGCAGGTTTCGACGAAAATTGAAGCGATCGCCGCAACGCCGGCCCGCGATCAGCGAACCGGCGCGGCGCCCGCTCAGACTTCCTTGGTGTCGAAGATCAGCAGGTCGGCGCCGCCACTGGCGAATTTCGGCACGTCGCCCGCCGCCGCCTTGCCTTCTGCGCTGCCGAATGCCGCCTGGATGTCGGCCACGCTGTTGAAGGTGAGAATGGCGACGAGGTGGATTCCGGAAGGTCCGGCGGGGGAGCCGACCGGCCCCTTGCTGACGGCGTATTTTTTCAGGCCGGGAAGTTTCTTGGCGAGCGGAATGTGGTTCTCGGCATAATGCTTGTCGAAGGCTGCAGCATCCTTGGGCGTCTTGTAGAGCACGACGAGTTCAGCCATTTGGTTCCTCCCATTAAGCGTTTTGTTTGTAGATCCTCATGGTGAGGAGCGTGCGAAGCACGCGTCTCGAACCATCGAGGCCCAGGTCGTTGTTCCGGGCCTTCATCCTTCGAGACGCCGCTTGTCGCGGCTCCTCAGGATGAGGGGATAGTCTGTGGGACACGGCAAGATGGCAAGTCACAATCCACTTGCCGTTTGCTTGTCTTGTCCTTGACTAAAGCGCCGGTTTTGCGGCGTCGCCGAGATAGCCGTGCAGGGAGGCCACGACCTGTGCGCCTTCGCCGATGGCGCCGCCGACACGCTTGACCGAGCCGGCGCGGACATCGCCGACCGCGTAGACGCCGGGCACCGAGGTTTCGAGCGGAGCCACGAGCCGACCCTGATTCTGCTCGGACTGTGCGCCGGTGACGACGAAGCCGCCGCGATCGAGCGTCACGCCGCAGCCATCGAGCCAACCGGTGGCCGGGTCGGCGCCGACGAACAAGAAGAGATTGCGGATATCGGCGGAATCCTCGTCGCTCGACAGCCGGCTCTTCCAGCGGATGCGCCGCAGCACCGATGCCTCGTCGCCTTCCAGCGCCGTGATCTCGGTGTTGAAGAGCAATTCGATGTTCGGCGTCGCCTCGATGCGCTCGATGAGGTAGCGCGACATGCTGGCCCCCAGGCCGCCGCCGCGGATGATCATCAGCACCTTCTTGGAGTGCCCCGACAGGAACACGGCGGCCTGCCCGGCCGAATTGCCGGCGCCGACGAGCGCCACCTCCTCGCCGGCACAGAGGCGCGCCTCGACCGGGGAAGCCCAGTACCAGACGCCACGGCCTTCGAACTTGTCGAGATTCGCGATCTCCGGCCGGCGATAACGCGCGCCGCTTGCGACCACCACCGCACGCGAACGCAGCGGATCGCTGCCGTCGAGCGCCATCGAAAACGCACCATCAGTGCGCGTGCAGTCGAGTGACTTCACCGTCACCGGAATCATGATATCGGCGCCGAACTTCTGGGCCTGGTTGAAGGCGCGCGCGGTCAGTGCCAGACCGGAAATGCCGGTCGGGAAGCCCAGATAGTTTTCGATGCGCGCGCTGGCGCCGGCCTGGCCGCCAAAGGCGCGGGTGTCGAGGACGGCGACCGAAAGCCCTTCGGACGCCGCATACACCGCGGTGGCGAGCCCCGCCGGTCCGCAGCCGACGATCGCGACATCATAGATGCGGTCGTTGCGCGGGCCGCCGATCATGCCGATCGCGCGCGCGACCTCGGTTTCGCTGGGGTTGCGCAGCACCGCGCCGCCGGCGGTGACGACCAGCGGCCAGTCTTCAGGCTTCGGCGAATAGCGCGCGATCACCTCGGCGGCGTCGCTATCCCGGTCGGGATCGAGCAGATGATGCGGCTGGCCGTTGCGGGTGAGGAACCCCTGCAATCGCACCACGCCGGCCGAATGCGACGGTCCGATCAGCACCAGACCGCCGATGCCGCCCTGAAGCAGGTTGACCCGGCGCAGGATCAGCGCGCGCATGATGCGCTCGCCGAGCTCGGCCTCGGCGACCAGCAGTGCGCGCAGGCGGTGCGGCGGCAAGAGCAGCGTTTCGACATCGCCTTCGGCGCGGCCGTCAACCAGCGCCGGCCGGCCGGAGAGCTGGCCGAGCTCAGCCAGGAATTGCCCCGGCCCCTGGTCGATCAGTGGAGCGACATGACCAAGCCCGTCGCGCTGGGTGATGGCGACATGGCCCTTCAGCACGACGAACAAGCCCGGCCCGGGCTTGCCGGTCTCGAACAGGAATTCGCCATCGGTATAGGTGCGGACCTCGCCGAAATGCCGCATCCGCTCGATCTCGGCTGATGTCAGCGTCGGAAAGGTCTGTTCAGGGCGTGTGAACCGCGACATCGGCGCACCACCATCGGTTCGTTGCACCTCGTACTGCCCCATTGCCACGTTACACGCTCCAAAAAATTCTAGCCACCGGCCTTCCCGCCGATCCCCTCATCCAGGGGACCATCGTCGTTCTGCGAGGGCTCGGCGATCGCGGCGCGTTCGCGCGCCTGCACCTTCCGCCGCTTCAGGTTTTCGCGCAGCGCCGATTTCAGGCGGTCGTCCCGGGACGCCCTCGCCTGCCTCGTGCTCTTGTCGTTCTCGTCAGCCATCACGGATCCATCCCACCGATCGGCGATAACATGCCCCAGGAAAATGGCAGCTCAAGTGCCCCGCGCGATCCGATCGTGCGAAACTCCAAAATGGATCGAATCCGAGACTTAAGCCAACTGGCCGGTTGGCCGGGGATATCGGAACTCAAATCGGTGGAAACTCGGTCGTTTCAAGCCAAAACAGGCATTTTGGCCTCGATATCGACCCGATTTTCTCATTTTGACAGGTCCTGCAAGCTTGCACAGGAGGGGGGCTTGTGGCAGATATCGGCCCGCTTGGTAGGCCCCCTTGGCGGCCGATTCTTATCCCAGCACATGCTGCCGTAGCTCAGTGGTAGAGCACTCCATTGGTAATGGAGAGGTCGACAGTTCAATCCTGTCTGGCAGCACCATTCCTTCAGTCAAATCACGCACGCATCAGCATTCTCGCGGCATCAGACGCCCGAGTTTTGCTTTGGTCCTTCCCCCTCTTCCGTGAAGAGGGCGCAGGGAAGACCGGGTGCCGGCTGGCACCCATGGTCCGCTGTGCTGAAGATGCGCACACGCAAATGCACAACGGAAAACAGGTGGGCCGGAATACACCCGGCCTTCCCTGCGCGATGGGCTGACGGCTTATGCCGCGCTCTCCCCGGCGACGAATTCCTGTTGTCACCGTCGCTTCGCGAACAGGTGATGCCCGCGCCCGGTTGGGCCAAGGCATCTTCGCGGAAGCTTGGCTGTAGCAACGACAGCCAGGACCACACGGTTTAGCCGTACGCAGCGATCCGGCTCCGCCCAGAGGCTTCGCCGGATACGGGCGCCGTCCGTTCAACACGGCTTGCGTGGAGCTCACGGAGTTCGGCTCAATCCTCTGCCCGCCCTGCCCAACACATCCGCGCCGGCGCTGCCGCGTCCACCGCACCCCGGCCCACGTTCGTGACGACGTACGATCGCCCCTCTTCTTGGACCGGGATGGCAGGAAGAATGCCGCAATTCCGAATTTCTGTAAAGTGGAATATTTTTGCGGAGGAGGATTGACGAATTTTCGTGTGAGGTGGGTGTTTTGCCCGCCGGGTCAAAACCAGCACCGGCGCGAGGGCGATGGTTCAATCCTGTCTGCCAGCCCCCAGTCAGGTCTCAGCCCGACGCCCTGACGTAGTGTCATCCTTGCCTCGGTTGCGCAGCGACTGCAATCGTATGCTCGCCGTTCCTTTTTCTACGACAGTTACCGTCATCGTGTCAGGCTCAAACGTCACCTCGACGTCAGCGCCGGCATCGACGGCAGTGCCGATCATGACCAGATCGACAAATTCCCTCCCGTCGCTGTCGCCGAAGATGGCGCGCTTGATACCCAACCAACTTTGGACCGGCACCTTGAGCGGGTCGCATTCGTTTGCGTAGGCCACAGTCACGCTGCCCCGTGGCCTGGCGCCGCTGTGCACGAGATAGATGCCTTGGCTACCGACAAGCCAGAAACCGGGTAAATTTCGGTCGTTCATGGCACGCACCGAAACTGGCCATTGCCGGACGGCCTCATCCCACAGCGTCTTCAGCCGTGCATGAGGAAAAGTCAGCTTCACTGAAGTTCGCTCCGCCGAGCTGCGTAGCTATCCGTGATCGCAGCGGCGATCTGCTCGCGTGGCACGACGCACACCGGCAGGGAGAACGTCAGCCAATAGGTTTCGTCGTCGTGCGCGGCAATCACGACGACGGCTTCGACATAGGCCGCCTTGTTGTTGTCGGCGACAGCAAAGCCTGCATCCGTCAGCGCTGTGCGTTCCTGCTCGTCAAACTTCACGGCGTTATCTCGCTTCTGGAGGACACCCCGCCACTCGTGGTTTAGCCGAGCCGCCCACGGAAGCCTTGTTAAATCGCGTCAAGGTTGTGAAGGAACGGTAATGTCTGGCGACGACGAGGCCGACGCACTCAGCGTCATAGCTGCGGGATTGAGACCCCAAGCCACTGAATGATCTTCCTTCTCTGCGCCGCGCCTCTCAATTTTCGGCAAGTCATCCATTGGTGGCGCCGTAGCGCGCTGCGGCGACCGCGTCCAGATGTCGCGCTCCTCGTCCTTGATCAGGATGACTGGCATTGGCTTCGGATGGATCGGTTGTTACCGCGATTTAACTGGCTGATCTCTCCAGATCGGGCGAGGGCTGCGCGCGACCACACCGTCCGCGAGACCTGCCAACAATGCCGGATATTGAAATCACCGACGAGTGCCGCGCTCTGATTGCGGCCGAGTTCCCGTCCGACGATACCGGACAGCGCCTGGCAAGCGGCAAATGGCAGATACCGATCGATGAGCAGACGTGGCAACGGCTGCACAAGATAAGGCGGCCCGGCGAGTCGATATCGGACTGCATCATTCGCGTCATCATCATCACCCAGCACAAGCGTGGCTTGCTGTAGCTGCCACCGATGCGGAGAATGCTGGCGCTCCCGGCCGCGCTAGCATTACCATGGCCAAGCACTACATATGAGGCTCGCGCGTTCCGCGCGCCCCACCCGGTGCCCACACATGATCCCCTTCTCCGTACTCGACCTCGCTCCCATCCGAAGGGGTGGCGATGCGGCGCAGGCGTTCCGCAATTCGCTCGATCTCGCCCAACATGCGGAGGCCTGGGGCTTCAAGCGGTTCTGGCTTGCCGAGCATCACAACATGACGGGCATCGCGAGCGCGGCGACGTCGGTGGTGATCGGGCATGTCGCGGGCGGGACCAAGACGATCCGGGTCGGGTCCGGCGGGATCATGCTGCCGAACCATTCGCCGCTGATCATTGCCGAACAGTTCGGCACGCTGGAATCACTCTATCCGGGACGCATCGATCTCGGGCTCGGGCGTGCGCCGGGCACCGACCAGTTCACCGCGCGGGCGCTGCGGCGCGATCTCGCGACGAGCTCCGAGAATTTTCCGCATGACGTGCTGGAATTGCAGGCGCTGCTCGGCGACGTCCAGCCGAACCAGGCGATCCGCGCCGTGCCCGGCATGGGCCTGAAGGTGCCGCTCTGGATCCTCGGCTCGAGCACCTTTGGCGCGCAGCTTGCCGCCATGCTTGGGCTACCGTTCGCGTTCGCCTCGCATTTCGCGCCTCAAATGATGATGCAGGCGCTGTATGAATACCGCACGCGGTTCGAGCCGTCGGCGCAGCTCGAAAAACCTTACGCAATGGTCGGCGTCAACGTCTTCGCCGCCGACAGCGACCTTGAGGCGCAGCGCATGTTCACCTCGCTGCAGCAGCAGTTCATCAATCTGCGCCGCGGCACGCCCGGACCGCTGCCGCCGCCGGTCGACGACATGGACACGCTGTGGTCTCCTGCGGAGGAGGCCGGCGTCGGCCAGTCGCTTTCCTGCTCCGCAGTCGGCTCGCCCGCTGTCATCGAGCAAAAGCTGAAGATGCTGATCGCGGAGACCGGCGCGGACGAACTGATGACGACGGGGCAGATCTACGATCACGCCGCGCGGCTGCGCTCGTTCGAGATCGCTGCCGAGGTGCGCGACAGGCTGGCCGCACAACCGGCGGCGTGATCGCCGGGATTGAGCGCTCGGCCTTCATGGTTCGAGACGCCCGCCTTCGGCGGGCTCCTCACCATGAGGGTTTAAGGCTTTGCCGCAACACGAGACCTCATCCTGAGGAGCCCGCATAGCGGGCGTCTCGAAGGATGGCCGCAACGGAAAGCCGCTTACGCCGCCCTGATCGAGCTCATGAAGCCGGCGACGCCACGCTTGAGGCGCGAGCTCTCATTGGCGAGCGATTGCGCGGCCGACTGCACCTGGGCGGAGGCGCTCCCGGCTTCCGACGCACCGCGCTGGACGTCGGCGATGCTGGTCTCGACCTGCGAGGTGCCCGACGCCGCACGTTGCACGTTGCGGGAGATCTCCTGCGTGGCGGAGCCCTGCTGCTCGACCGAGGCCGAGATCGCAGCCGAGATTTCCGAGATCCGCCCGATCGTCGCGCCGATCTCCTTGATCGCCGCGACCGAATCCCGCGTCGCCGACTGGATGTCGGAGATCTGCTGGCTGATCTCGTCGGTCGCCTTCGCGGTTTGCTCGGCAAGCGTCTTCACCTCGGACGCCACCACGGCGAAGCCACGGCCGGCATCGCCGGCGCGCGCAGCCTCGATGGTTGCGTTCAGCGCCAGGAGATTGGTCTGGCCGGCGATGGTCTGGATCAGATCGACGACGTCGCCGATCCGGCTCGCGGCCTGCGACAGCTCGCTGATCCGCGTATCGGTCTTCTGCGCCTGGCTGACGGCTTCGCCGGCGATCCGCGCCGAGGTCTCGACCTGACGGCTGATCTCGCCGATGGAGGAGGCAAGCTCTTCGCTCGCCGCCGCGACGGAATGAACGTTCGCGGACGCCTCGCCCGAAGCCGTGGACGCACGGCCCGAGACCTGCGCGACGGTGTCGGCGGTCTTCGACAACGTCGTCGACGACGTCTCGAGCTGGCCGGCGGCAACCGAGACGAGCTCGATGATCTCGCCGACTTCGCGTTCGAATTGATCCGCAAGCCGGCTCATGTCGACCTTGCGGGCCTCGACCTGGCGCTGCTCGGTGATCGCCTGCTCCTCGCGCAGCCGGTTGGTTTCGATCATGGCGTCGCGGAATACCTCGACGGTGCGCGCCATCTCGCCGATTTCGTCGCGGCGATCGGCATAAGCCACCGGCGCATCGAGCTGGCCCGCGCTCAGCGAGGCCATGCGCTCCTTCAGCCCCGCCAGCGGCTTCACCACGCTGCGGCCGACGGCCCAGGCGATCGCGATCGAGATCAGCATCAGGACGGCGATAACCATCGAGGCGGTCTGGGCCATCGACCAGAATGAGTTGTCGACCTCCCACATGTATTCGGCGGATGCGATCATCATGTTCCACGGCGCGAAGCCGCGGGTGAAGGAGACCTTGTCGAACGCCGTGGGATCGTTGCTGGTGCGGCGGAAGGAATAGCGCAGCGTGCCGTGGCCCTTCTTCGCGATGTCCATCAGCGTCAAAGCGAAAGGCTTGCCCTCAGCGTCCTTGTTGGGCCGCATGTCCTTGCCGACGAAATTCGGGAAGCCGGGATTGGAGACGCAAAGCCCGGTCTCGTAGTCATAGATATAGACGTAGTTTGTATGGTCCTCGTACCAGATTTTATCGTTGGCCTCGATGAAGCGCTTCTTGGCTTCCTCCTCGGTCATCTGGCCCGCCTTGTAGGCCTTGTAATAGCCGTCGGCGAGGTTCCAGACCACGTCCACCACGGCGTGCGCCTTCTCGACGCGCTCGGTGACGAGTTGGCCCCGGGCGATCCACAGAACGGTCGAGGCGACCAGCGCCATGCAGATCGCGCCGACCATGGTCATGAGCGCGAGCTTGGCGCCGATCGAGCGAAGGGAAAACAGGTTCTTGAGAGCGGGCATTCTGCCTCTTCGGTGTTGCTGGACTCCGCACGCGAAGATCAGTGCGCAGGCCATCACGAGGTGGGAATGCGCAAATTAAAGGCAATTCGTTAAGAACTCAGTTACGCCACGAAATTGCCGTGCAGCGTCTCCGGTCTTACCGAAGGATTAACGCGAGCCGCACGAGGCGACCGGTTACACTACGATGCTGGGAAGACTCTCGACCACGCTCGTCTTTGCGAACGCAGCGAAGCAATCCAGCATCCCACCGCGGAAAGATTCTGGATTGCTTCGCGGAGCCTGTCATCGGGCCGCGCTTCGCGCGGACCCGTTGACTCGCAATGACGCCGGAGTCCAACTCTCACCGACCCCGAGGAGAGCCCCCTTACCCAACCCTCTCCCCGCGAGCGGGGCGAGGGAGCACACCGCCGCGGCGGCAACAGCGTCACCCGCTAGCGCTGCGGGCCGTCATACGACGCTGTCAATGGGCTGACGCGCCCCGCGTTTTTGTGGCACAAGGGCGGCCTCCGCCGACCGACCAACGAGGCCACGCATGCCCGCGCCCAAGCCGCCCGCCTTCGAGACCCTGAGCCTGCACGCGGGCCAGCATCCGGATCCCGCGACCGGGGCCCGCGCGGTGCCGATCTACCAGACCACGTCTTACGTGTTCCAGGATTCCGACCACGCGGCCGCGCTGTTCAATCTCGAGCGCGCCGGCCACATCTACACGCGCATCTCCAACCCCACCACCGGCGTCCTCGAAGAACGGCTCGCGGCGCTGGAAGGCGGCGTCGGTGCGATCTGTACCGCCAGCGGCATGGCCGCGATGCATCTCGCCATCGCAACGCTGCTCAATGCCGGCGATCATATCGTTGCATCGAGCTCGCTCTATGGCGGCACCATCAACCTCTTGGCGCACACGCTGCCGCGCTTCGGCATCACCACGACGTTCGTGAAGCCGCGCGATCACGATGCGTTGCGCGCGGCGATCAGGCCGAACACACGGCTGGTGATCGGCGAGACCATCGGCAATCCCGGGCTGGAGGTGCTGGACATTCCGAAGGTCGCCTCCATGGCGCATGATGCAAAGATCCCGCTGCTGATCGACAACACCTTTGCCACGCCCTATCTCAGCCGGCCGATCGAGCTTGGCGCCGACATCGTCATGCATTCGGCGACGAAATGGATCGGCGGCCACGGCATCGCCATCGGCGGCGCCATCGTCGACGGCGGCCGGTTCGACTGGCGCGGCTCCGGCAAATTCGGCGTGCTGACCGAGCCCTATGGCGGCTATCACGGCATCGTCTTCGACGAACAGTTCGGCACTGCCGCCTTCATCATGCGTGCACGCACCGAGGGCCTGCGCGATTTCGGCGCCTGCCTGTCGCCGACCAACGCGTTCCAGCTCCTGCAGGGCGTGGAGACGCTCGGCGTGCGGATGGACCGCCACATGCAGAATACGCACCTGGTGCTGGAAGCGCTGAAGTCCAACAAGGCCGTCGACTGGGTGCTGCATCCCTCGCTGGAAAACCACCCTGACTATCAGCTCGCCAAACAGCTCCTGCCACGCGGCGCCGGCTCGATCGTCTCCTTCGGCATCAAGGGCGGCCGGCCCGCGGGACGCAAGTTCATCGAATCGCTGCGCATGATCAGCCATCTCGCCAATGTCGGCGACGCCAAGACGCTGGTGATCCACCCCGCCTCGACCACGCATCAGCAGATGGATGCCGAGCAACTCAAGGCCGCCGGTGTCGGCGAGGAGCTGGTGCGGCTCTCGGTCGGCATCGAGACGGCGTCCGACATCATCGACGATCTCTCCCAAGCGCTGCGCCTCTCGCAGAAGGTCTGAAGCCATGAAGCTTTCCATCAACGGCGCCGAGGTGTTTGTCGCAACCGGCGGCCGCGAATTCGACAAGTCCCTGCCCGCAGTCGTCTTCATCCACGGCGCCGGCTTCGACCACTCGACCTGGGCGCTGCATACGCGCTGGTTCGCCCATCACGGCTTTGCCGTGCTCGCACCCGACCTGCCCGGTCATGGCCGTTCGGCCGGGCCTTCGCTGTCGAGCATTGCGGAAATGGCCGACTGGACGGCAGCGCTGCTCGATGCGGCTGGCAGCGCGAAGGCGCATCTGATCGGCCATTCCATGGGATCGCTGATCTCGCTGGAGACGGCGGCACGGCATCCCGACAAGGTCTCTGCGCTGAGCCTGATCGGCACCGCCGCGACCATGACTGTCGGTCCGGATCTGCTAAAGGCAGCCGAAGCCAACGAGCAGGACGCCCTCGACATGGTCTCGATCTGGGGACTCGGCTTCAGGGCCGAACTCGGCGGCAGCCTCGCGCCGGGCCTGTGGATGCATGGCGGCGCGCAGGCGGTGCTTCAAGCTTGCGAGCCGGGTGTGTTGTTCAGGGATTTGTCCGCCTGCAACTCCTATGCAAATGCGCTGACCGCTGCCGCGAGCGTGAAAGTGCCTGCCACCCTCATCCTCGGCGAGCGGGACATGATGACGCCGGCGAAGGCGGGCAAGGCGCTCGCGGCCGCGATCCCGCACGCGAAGACCGTCGTGGTGCCGGGCGCCGGCCACATGATCATGGCCGAGCGGCCGGATGAACTGCTCGCGGCATTGAGGGGCTGATAGGATCAATCTTCCGCGTTGCGCGTTGCGGTCGGACATCCCTGCGATTCTCAGAGGGGAACCCGACCATGCCAAGAAAGGAAGTCATCCGCAAAGCCAGGCAAGACAAGCGTGCGGGCAAATCGGCAAGCACGCAGGCCGGCGAATTCGTCAAGGACGAGATCGACAAGATCCGAAAGGGCAAGCATGGCGCGCGCTCGACGCGCCAGGCGATTGCCATCGGCCTTTCCGAGGCGCGCCGCGCCGGCGTCGAACTGCCGCCACCGCGCAAAGGGCGCACCAAGAAGTCGACGCGCCGCAGCGCCAAATATGCCTATGAGGTCGGCCAAGGCAAACGCACCCCGAAGCGCCGGCCCCGCGTATCGCGCGCGGTCGAAGGCGTCCTGAAGAAGGAGCCGCGCTCGACTGCATCGCGAAGCGCGTTGTCGAAGCAGGGCAAGCGCGCCGCGAGCCAACGAAGCGCCGCGTCGCGTTCTGCCGCCGCGCGCAAGGCAAGCCATACCAAAGGCGCCAAGGTCCGCGCCGCCGCCGCAAAGAAGGCGGCACGCACCAGGGCGCGCCGCCGCAGTTGATCGAGGCCGCGGGCTCAGGAGCCAGGCGTCCACTTCCAGACGATGTCGGAGACGTTGACCGGCTTCGGGATCAGGCCGAGCCTGGCAAAGCGGTCGGCAACGGCCTGCTGACGCTTGACCACCTCCGCGTCGAGCGGCACCACGCTATAGGTGGAGCGGTTGACGAAGCGGCGGACGGCCTGAATATCCACGCCGGTCGCCTCGGCCTGCGCCTTGGCTACGTCCTCGTGATGCGACTCCGCCCACACGCCTTCGGAGGCGGAGGTCGTGTTGAGTTTCGCGACCAGCGCCGGATACTTCTCCACGAAGTCGGTGTTGGCGATATAGTAGGCATTCGGCTTGTGGACGTCCTTGTCGAAGACAAGAACGCGGGCACTCTCCTTCAACTCGGCGAGCGCCAGATACGGATCCCAGATCGACCAGGCGTCGACCGAACCCTTGACGAAGGCCGCGGTCGCATCGGCCGGCGCGAGCGGCGCCGGCGCGATGTCGGACCACGAGAGCCCGGCCTTCTCGAGCGCGGCGACCAGGAGATTGTGCGCGCTCGATCCCTTGCCGAAGGCGACGCGCTTGCCCTTGAGGTCGGCCAGCGTCTTGATGGGCGAGTCCTTCGGCACGATGATCGCCTGATTGTCGCCCTCGGACTTCACGGCCGCGACGTAACGGATCTTTGCGCCGCCAGCCTGCGCGAAGATCGGCGGTGTATCCCCGACGAAGCCGAAATCGACACTGCCGACATTGATAGCCTCCAGCAACGGCGGTCCGAACTGGAAGTCGATCCACTTGATCTCGATGCCGAGCGGCCTGAAAGCATTTTCGAGCGTTTGACGTTGGCGCACGGCCGGGAAGAAGCCGCCCTTCTGGGTCCCGATGCGGATTTCCGCCGGTTTTTCCTCGGCATGCACGGGTGCGGCGACGGCGGTCGCGAGCAGCAGCGCTGCGGTCAGAAGATGTCGTCGTACAATCATGTTGCGATCCTTCGAGTCCGGTTCAGTTGGTGAGGAGTGAGGAAATCGCGCGCCGGCTCCGCTCGGAGAACACGGCGCGGGCGGCACGCTCCGCTTCGCGGGCCGAGCGGAACTGACGGCCTTCGAGACTGTCGAACAGGCGCTCGGAGGAGAAGAAACGGAAGCCGCGCTCATCTCTTGTGATGATGCCGGCGGCGCGGTCGTGGATCTCGATGATGTAGGCGTTCGACTGGGATTGGGACATGACTGCTCGTTCGCCGGAATTTCGGCGTTCCTGTCTTGGGATTTGCGGTGTGAGATGCTGCTAGGAGGCGATCAGCAACAACAACAGGCGCCCGTTGCCGCCGAGAAACAGCGCCGCGTCATGCATTCGCGCATGTCGCCTGGATTACGCCGGTGATCGGTTCTCATCTTGCGGCTTCGGCTCAAGGAGCAGTTTCGACGCCTCGAATATCGAGCCAATGGCGAAGTTGGTCAATGAAATGGCTATCCATATTTGCGATCCACACGCTGGGGCGCTTCTCCCGCAGCAACAGCTGACAGCCTGATTCATCTCGCGATGAGTTCAACACCGGCGTGCGACCCGCATGATACGCTCGGGGCAACCACAAGGCAGACAATTTGGGAGGTCCAGAGATGGCGAATGATCTGAAGGGGCGCACGGCACTCGTCACCGGCGGCTCGCGCGGAATTGGTGCTGCGGTCTGCCGCCTGCTGGCCGACGCCGGCGCGGCCGTAGCGATCAATTGCCGCGAGCGGATCGAGCAGGCCGAGCAATTGGCGGGCGAGATCGGCAAGCAAGGCGGCCGTGCCATCGTCGTTGCCGCAGACGTCTCACAGCGCGAGGCGGTGGCCAACATGGTCGAGCGCGTCACGGCCGGCCTCGGACCGGTCGACATCCTGGTCAACAACGCCGGCATCGCCATCACGCGCGGCGTCGACGATCTCACTGAGGACGATTTCGACCGGACGATCCTGGTCAATCTGAAATCCGTATTCCTGTGCACGCAGGCCATTCTACCCTCGATGCGCGCCAGGAAATGGGGCCGCATCGTCAACATCTCCTCGGGCGCAGCACGCGGCGCCGGCTCGATCGGCCCGCACTACAATGCATCCAAGGCCGGCATCGAGGGCCTCACGCGAGGTTATGCGGCGCGTCTCGTGAAGGAGGGCATCACCGTCAATGCGGTGGCGCCATCGCTGATCGAGACCGACATGATGAGCGGCCAGCCGCAACTCATCAGCCGCATCCCGCTCGGCCGCTTCGGCACGGCGGAGGAGGTGGCGAAGGCCGTGATGCTGCTGGTCGACAACGCCTACATGACGGGGCAGACGATCGCGCTGAGCGGCGGGATGGCGTTTAATTAGAGGCGAGCTGCCTCTTTACCTCGCCCCCGCTTGCGGGGAGAGGTCGGATCGCTCTTGCGATCCGGGTGAGGGGGTACCGGTCCCTCAGCTATCTCCCGTGTCGAGAGAGGCCCCTCACCCCGACCCTCTCCCCGTAAGAACGGGGAGAGGGAGAAGAGGCATCGGGGAGAAGGTTAGAGCTCACCACATCGTCGCGGCGGCGCGTTCGGGCCAAATGCGATCGTATTCCGCGCCGCCGATCTTGTTCTGGCTCATCTCGGCGAGGATCTGGCCGGGCGTTGGCAGCGTCTTGGGATCGACGCGCTTGTCGGGATTCCAGAGGTCGGAGCGGACGATCGCGCGGGCGCACTGGAAGTAGATTTCCTCGACATTCATCACCATGACGCTGCGCGGCGCCTTGCCGTCGACCTTGAAGGACGCCAGCAGCTCCGGATCGATCGAGAGATGAGCGCGGCCGTTGGCACGGACCGCGTTGCCGGAACCCGGGATCAGGAACATCAGCGACACGCGCGGATCACGCACGATGTTGCGCAAGGAATCGACCCGGTTGTTGCCGCGGCGATCCGGCAGGATCAACGTCTTCGGGTCATGAATGCGAACGAAGCCGGGGAGATCGCCGCGCGGCGAGCAGTCGATGCCTTCAGGCCCGATGGTCGCGAGCGCGGCAAAGGGCGCCTTCTCGATGAAGATGCGGTAGAGCGGCGTGACGTGGTCGGCGACTTTCACGGTCGAGGCATCACTTGTGGCGCCGTAGATGGCTTCTAGTTCCTCGACCGTATTGATCACCGTCATTCCACTCTCTCCTGTTCTGCCGGCGACTACTCGCGCCAGCATTCATTCCTGATGACGCGCACGAGCTGGCGACCGTGATAGTCCGCGCTACCGGCGTTAAGGATAGTAACATCGGCACTGGCCGATGCATCATCGACGCTGCGCGCGAGCCGGTCCGCAATATTGCCGTCGCTGTGACGCGCGCGCGCGGCGAGCCGCTGCGCCAGCACGTCCGGCGGCGCCGTGATCGCGACGACCACGACATTGGCGTAGGCCTGGCGCAGCGCGCCAATTACCGTGCGCGAGACATTGGCGACGACCGCGCGCCCGGCGCGGATATCATCGTTGATTTCGCGCGGCAGGGCATAGGAATGCCCGTGCGCCTCCCAGTGCACGGCGAAATCGCCATGCTCCCGCGCGCGGCGGAATTCGTCAGCACCGAGCGCGACATTGTCTTCGTCGGCGGACGATTCGCGCGTCACGATACGGCGCGGGAAGACGATTTCGTGATCGTCGATGCAGGCCGCCCGCGCAAGCCGCAACAGCGTGTCCTTGCCGGCGCCGCTCGGACCGACCACGAGCACGAGCCGCCCGGGTCCGATCCCGCCCGCCTGCTCCGGCGCCGTGGTCATGGTCTCGCTCATGCGACACGGCGCCCTTCGCGCCAGACGCTGCGGACGACGGGAACGCTGCCCGCGACATGCACGCGGATCAGGTCGGCGCGCTTGCCGACTGCGACCTCGCCGCGATCGGACAGGCCGACCGCCTCGGCGGGCGTCTTCGTAACAGTACGAACCGCCGCAGGAAGGCTGATCGCCGGCACATGCTCAGGCAGCTGCAGCGCGCCCATCAAAAGGCTCGACGGGATGTAGTCCGACGACAGGATGTCGAGCAGGCCTTCGCGGGCGAGATCGACCGCGGCGATGTTGCCGGAATGCGAGCCGCCGCGCACCACGTTCGGTGCGCCCATCAAAATGTCGATGCCGGCCTGATGCAGGCCGCGCGCGGCCTCCAGCGTGGTCGGAAATTCCGCCACCGAAACGCGATCGCGCACGGCATCCGCAACGTTCTCGTCGGTGGTGTCGTCATGGCTGGCGAGCGGGATCTTGTACTCATGCGCCAGCGCCACGATCTGGCGCATGTTGGTCGCGGCATAGGCCTTCTGATACTCGGAGCGCTTCGCGAACAGCTCGTCGAGCTCAGCATCGGTCTTGCCACCGCCCTTGCCGCGGTAATAGTCGCGCAGCTTGACCTCGTCGCGGAACTGGCGCTGGCCGGGGGTATGGTCCATCAACGACATCAGCCGGACGTCGGGACGGTCGATCAGCTCCTTGGCCTCCTCGACCACGCTCGGCATCGGGATTTCACAGCGCAGATGCAGGAAATGGTCGGCACGCAGCAGGGCGGCGTCTCGCGCGGTGGTGATCGCGGCGGCGAGCACGCCGGCGCGGCCATCGACTTCCTCGGCACCGTCCTCGCGCCAGACCCGGAGCGAGTCGAACACGGTCGTGATGCCTGATGTGGCGAGCTGGCCGTCATAGGAGATGACGGCCGCGACCGGATTCCAGAACACCTTTGGCCGCGGCACGTAGTGCGCCTCGAGATGATCGGTGTGGAGCTCGATCAGGCCGGGCATGATCAGGTCGCCTCCGGCATCCTCCGCGCCCGCGGGCGCCCTGCCCTCGCCGACGTCGGCAATGCGTCCATCGGCGAGAGCGAGCCAACCCTGTTCGATCACCCGGTCAGCCAGGACGATCCTGGCGTTGGCGATCACGGTTTCCTTCGGCTTGGCGTTCATTTCCTTGTCTTCCTTCAGGCCGCGGCGGCAAAGCTGGTGACGTCGACAATGCGGTCGGCAATCAGATGGCGGATCTCGTCGTCATGCACAATCGCGACCATGGCGACGCCCTGGCGCTTCTTCTCGGCAACCAGCTCGACCACGACAGCACGGTTTGCTGCGTCGAGCGAGGCGGTCGGCTCGTCCAGCAGCAGGATCGGCAGGTCCGAGATGAAGCCGCGCGCGATGTTGACGCGCTGCTGCTCGCCGCCGGAGAAGGTGGCGGGCGGAAGCTGCCAGAGCCGCTCGGGGATATTGAGACGATGCAGGAGCGCGCCCGCGCGCTGCTGCGCTTCCGTGCGTGCCATGCCAGTGACGATCAGGGGTTCGGCGACGACGTCGATGGTCGCAACGCGCGGCACCGCACGCAGGAACTGGCTGACATAGCCGATGGTTGAGCGGCGGATGTTGAGCACCTGCCGCGGCTCGGCCGTGGCGAGATCGATCAGCGCACCGCGATGGCGGATGCCGATGCGGCCGGAGTCGCAGCGGTAATTCCCGAAGATCATCTTCAGGATCGACGACTTGCCCGCGCCGGACGGGCCGGACAGCACGACGCATTCGCCCGGGTTGACGTGGAAGGTCACGCCGCGGACCACCGGCAATTCGATGCCGCCTTGCAGGTGCATCGTAAAGGTCTTCTTGGCATCAGTGACGTCGATCATGGCGGTCATCGGCTGGCTCATGGCGGCAGAATCGAGGAGACGAGGAGTTGGGTATAGGGCTCGCGCGGATCGTCGAGCACCTGGTCGGTGAGACCGGTCTCGATGACACGGCCACCTTTCATCACCATCACGCGATGCGACAGCAATCGCGCGACAGCGAGATCGTGGGTGACGATGACGACGGCGAGGTGCAGCTCGGCGACGAGGCTGCGCACGAGGTCGAGCAGGCGCGCCTGCACGGACACGTCGAGGCCGCCGGTCGGCTCGTCCATGAACACCAGCCGCGGCTCGGTGACGAGGTTGCGCGCGATCTGAAGGCGCTGGCGCATGCCGCCAGAATAGGTGCGCGGCGCATCGTCGATGCGCGCGATGTCGATTTCGACGCGGGTGAGCCAGTCGGATGCGGTGTCGCGAATGCGGCCGTAGTGATTCCACCCGACCGCCATCAGCCGCTCGCCGACATTGGCGCCGGCCGACACCGCCATGCGCAGACCCTGCGCGGGATCCTGGTGCACATAGCCCCAATCGGTACGGAACAGGAAGCGCCGCTCGGCTTCGCCCAGCGTCGTGAGATCGCGGGTGATGCCGTCGCGCATCCGGTAGGACACCTGGCCCGCGCTGGGCGCGAGCTGGCCCGACAGCATCTGCAGCAGCGTCGACTTGCCCGAGCCGGATTCGCCGACGATCGCCAGCACCTCGCCGGGATAGAGCGCAAAGGACACATCGCGGCACGCGGCGATGCGACCGTAGGACTTGCTGAGGGACTCGGCAACCAGCAGCGGCTGGTCGTTTTCAAGAGTATCGAGATCAGCCATGTGAGCCCCTTTGCGCCCTCTCCTTGTACGGCGCGGCACTCAGGCTGCCGTGATGGCCGGCGGCCTGGCGGCCCTCGCAATAGTCGGTGTCCGAGCACACGAACATGCGCCCGCCCTTGTCGTCGGTCACGATCTCGTCGAGATAGGAATTCTCGGCGCCGCACAGCGCGCAGGGCGCGTTGAAGCGGTAGGGCTCGAACGGATGATCCTCGAAATCGAGCGACACCACCTGGGTATAGGGTGGGATCGCGTAGATCCGCTTCTCGCGGCCGGCGCCGAACAGCTGCAATGCCGGGCAATTGTCCATCTTGGGATTGTCGAACTTCGGCGTCGGCGACGGGTCCATCACATAGCGCGCGTTCACCTTGACAGGATAGGCATAGGCGGTCGCGATGTGGCCGAAGCGGGCGATGTCCTCATAGAGCTTCACATGCATCAGGCCGTATTCGGCGAGCGCATGCATGCGCCGCGTCTCGGTCTCGCGCGGCTCGAGGAAACGCAGCGGCTCCGGGATCGGCACCTGATAGACCAGCACCTGTTTCTCGTGCAGCGCCGTCTCCGGAATGCGGTGACGGGTCTGGATCACGGTCGCCTCGTCCGTCGACGTCGTCGTCGCCACGCCGGCGGTCTTGGCGAAGAACTTGCGGATCGAGATCGCATTCGTGGTGTCGTCGGAACCCTGGTCGATCACCTTCAGCACATCCTGGGGCCCAAGGATCGCGGCCGTGACCTGCACGCCGCCGGTGCCCCAGCCATAAGGCATCGGCATTTCGCGGCCGGCGAACGGCACCTGGTAGCCGGGAATCGCGATCGCCTTCAGGATCGCGCGGCGGATCATCCGCTTGGTCTGCTCGTCGAGATAGGCGAAATTGTAGGCGGGCGCGTTCATTCCGCGGCCTCCTTCATGGCTTCAGGCGCATTGGCCTCGGCAAACTCCTTGCGCAGCTTCCGCAGGAGGCCGAGCTCGGACTGGAAGTCGACGTAATGCGGCAGCTTCAGATGCTCGACGAAGCCGGTTGCCTGGACGTTGTCCGAATGCGACATCACGAATTCTTCATCTTGCGCCGGTGCGACTGCTTCTTCACCCAGCTCGCGGGCACGCAGCGCGCGATCGACCAGCGCCATCGACATGGTCTTGCGCTCGCTCTGGCCGAAGGCAAGACCGTAGCCGCGGGTGAAGCACGGCGCTTCCGTGGCCGAGCCCTTGAACTGGTTGACCATCTGGCACTCGGTGAGCTCGATCGAGCCAAGCGGCACGGCAAAGCCGACGTCCTCGGCGGAAAATTCGACCTCGACCTCGCCGAAGCGGATCTCGCCAACGAAGGGGTGATTGCGGCCGTAGCCGCGCTGGGTGGAGTAGCCCATCGCCAACAAAAACCCTTCGTCTCCGCGCGCCAGATTTTGCAGGCGCAGGTCGCGATCGGCCGGGAAGTTCAGCGGCTCGCGGGTGAGATCGCCAACGCTGGCGCCGTCCTCGGACCGCGGCGAGGATTCGATCAGCCCGTCGCGGCCCAAAATATCGGTCACACGCGGCGTGGGTGCCGTCGAAGCTTCGGCCGTCGCCGGCACTTCAGGCACAAAGCCCTGGCCAAGTGTCGGATCGAGCAGGCGGTGCGTATAGTCGAAGGTCGGCCCAAGGATCTGGCCGCCGGGAATATCCTTGAAGGTCGCAGACACCCGCCGCTGCACCCGCATCGCGCCGGTGTCGACAGGCTCGCTCGTGCCGAAGCGCGGTAGGGTGGCGCGGAAGGCACGGACCAGGAAGATCGCCTCGATCAGGTCGCCGCGCGCCTGCTTGATGGCGAGCGCCGCGAGCTCGCGATCATAGAGCGAGCCTTCGCTCATGACGCGGTCTACAGCGAGGCCGAGCTGCTCCGAGATCTGGTCGAGCGTAACTTCCGGCACACTTTGATCGCCGCGCCGCGCATTTGCGAGCAGGCGATGGGCATTCTCGATGGCGCGTTCGCCGCCTTTGACTGCGACATACATACTACTTGCTTCCCTTGTTTACGACACGCGTGGTCCGCGGGATCGCAACCACGGCGTCGTCGGCGACCAGCACCACGTCGATGCCGCGCGGAAGCAGCCGCTCGTTGACACGCAGGCGCTCGAACAGGTCGGCAGGCCTGATGGCCGCCTGCAGAGCTGCAACACCATCGATGCCCGGACCGCGCAGCTCGAAGCCGTGTCCCGCATCCAGGCTTTCGACCTGGACGATCACCGTCGTCGAACGATCCGGATACTCGCTCGTACCGAGCGCAAAGCGCTCGAGTGCTGGAAGCAAGGCGCCATCGCTGATCAGCGCAAAGCTCGCAATCGAAGAGTCCTGAACGACCGGCGCGCCGGTGTGGAACTTGAGCCACTTCACCACGTCGGAACTGTCGGACATCCGCGCATCGAGCCAGAGCGGCGTGTCGTGATCGAACAGCGTCAGCGCGATCGCGGCGGTGCCCCGCATCATCGTCTCAGGCGCTCCCGCCATCGGCACGATGCGCTGGACCGAGCCCGGCCGCGCCATCGCGTCCATCACCGATCGAAAGGTCGATTGCGCCGACAAGACCTTGTCGGCGAAACCCGGCGGCAGTTCCGTAATCGTGGTCATGACCTCACCCCTCACCGCGCACCATGGTGTAGAAATCAACCTTCGTCGCGGCGGTCTCAGCCGCGGCCTGGTTGCGCCTCATCATAAGCTGCTCGCGCAACGGCCCGATAACGTCCCGCTCCACCGCTTCGCCAAAATCGCTGGACTGCACCAGCGCATCGCAGAGCGCGATCAGTCGCGCCTTCTCACCGTCGCGCCCGAGGGTGTAGCCGAAGCCGACTTCGCCGCTCGCAAGGCGGACCGCCGCACGCGACACCGTCGCTTCGCCGAGGTTGAACGGCGCGCCGTCGCCGCCGGCCCGTCCGCGCAGCATGACCAGGCCGTTTTCCGGCTCGCGCAGATCCAGATGGCCGGGCAAGGCGATTGTGCGGAGGCGAGCGGCGATCTCGCCCGCCTCCGCGTGCGCCAGCACGGCCATCGCGGCCTTGCGCTGGGCTTGCTGGTTGTTGTGCTGGGTCACCAAATCCACCGAACTTGCCGAATTGAAGTTGTCTATAATAATAGACAACTTCATACGGAAGCGCCATGACTGTTTCGTGACAAAGGTGTGATTTCTGGGCTAGCTTATCCGACGACATGAGCATGCAGGACACAGCCTCCTCGGGCGTCGCGCTATGGCGCCTCGTCGCCGACGGAATCGAACGCGGCATCGCCGACGGCCGCTTTGCGGCCGGCGACAAGCTGCCGGGCGAGATGGAGATCGCCGAAACCTATCGCGTGAATCGTCACACCGTGCGGCGTGCGCTGGCTGCGCTTGCGGAGCGTGGCCTGGTGCGGGCCGAGCGCGGCAGCGGAACCTACGTCGAGGCGCAGCGCCTCGCCTATCCGCTGCGCTCGCGCACGCGCTTCTCCGAGATCGTCGGCGCCGGCGGCCGTGAGCCACGCGGGCAGCTGATCGAGGCCACCGAAGACATTGCGACCCGTGAGCTCGCGCGGGAACTGGGATTGAAGGCCGGCGCGCCGCTGGTGCGGATCGAGGCGATACGCCTCGCCGACCGCACGCCGATTTGCGTCTCCACCACCTGGCTGTCGGCGGAATTGTTTCCAGGCGCGGGCAATGTATTTGCCGCGACGCGCTCAATGACGAAGCTGCTCGAACATTACGGCGTCCGCGACTACCGCCGTGGCGCGACCCGGATCACCGCCGGCATCGTGGACGCGACCGATGCCGCCCGGCTCGACCTCCCGCTGGGACGGCCGATCCTGGTGGTCGATGCGACCGACCACGATCTCGAGGGCAAGCCGCTGGTGACGAAACATTCGCGCTTTGCCGCGGAGCGGGTGGAGTTTCTGGTGGAATCGTAGGGTGGGCAAAGGCGCGCACTTCGCGCCGTGCCCACCATCTTTCTCGCGATGTCGACGTGAGCGGTGGGCACGCTTCGCTTTGCCCACCCTACGGTGCTGGCGATTACGCCACCGCCCGCCGCCCGATGATGGCGAAGCGGAGCTTGCCCGAGATGAAATCGATCGCGGCGACCGCGACCAGGATCATCAGGATCAGGAATGACACCTTCTGCCATTCCAGCACGCGGATCTGCTCGGCGAGCTGGAGCCCGATGCCGCCGGCGCCGACGATGCCGATGATGGTGGCCGAGCGCGTGTTGGACTCGATGAAATAGAGCACCTGGCCGGCAATGACCGGCAGGACCTGCGGCAGGAGACCGAAGCGGATCTCGTGCAGCGCGCTGCCGCCGGAGGCGCGGATGCCTTCGACCTGCTTCTGGTCGGCGCCCTCGATCGCCTCCGAGAACAGCTTGCCGAAGGCGCCGAAGTCCGACACCGCGATGGCGAGCACGCCGGCGAACGGGCCGAGCCCGACGACATTGATCCACACCAGCGCCCAGATCAGCGTGTCGATACCGCGGATCGAATCCAGGAAGCGCCTGATAGCGAAGCGCACGATCGTCGACGGCACCACGTTGCGCGCGGCAAGCAGGCTGACCGGAAGCGCGAACAGCGCCGCCAGCGTGGTGCCGAGCAATGCGATCGACAGCGTCTCGCCGAGCGCCTTCAGGTAGACCGATAGCGAGGAGCCGGGATCCGGCGGAATCATCATCAGGCTGATCCAGCCGAGCTGGCTGAGACCTGCGAAGAACCGTGAGGGCGAGAAATCGAGATCGACGAGGCCGTACACCAGGATCGCGAACGCGGCGACGATCATTGCCGGCGTCGCGAGCCGCGACGAGGCCGGCCGGTCGAACACATCGGGATAGCGCGCGCGAATCTGCGCGGGATCGACCTCCTGCGGCCTCGTCACGTCCGCGCCTCCTTGCCGAACAAGCGGCCGCGCAGCCAGCCGGTGGTGATGTCGATGATGAAGACGGTGACGATGATGGTGAGCAGGATCGCGCTGACGTCCGAGTAATAGAACTTGCGGATCGCGACGACGAGCTCCTGACCAATGCCTCCGGCGCCGACAAATCCCATCACGGAGGCTTCGCGGACATTGATCTCGAAGCGGAGCAGCGCGTAGCTGGCGTAGCCCGCGGTCACCTGTGGCACGACCGCGAAACGCATGCATGACAGCCAGCTCGCGCCGGTCGAGCGGATGCCCTCGACCGGCTTCATGTCGGCATTTTCGACGATCTCCGAGAACAGCTTTCCGAGCGCACCGGTGGAGTGGATCGCGATCGCGAGCACGCCCGCCATCGGTCCGAGCCCGAAGGCGATCACGAAGACCAGTGCGAAGACGATACCCGGCACGGTGCGGGCGAATTCGAGCAGGCGCCGCACGACGAAGCGCAACCAGGGCGCAGGCGAGGTGTTTTCGGCTGCGAAGAAGTTCAGCGCAAAGGCGAAGGTCGCGCCTACAAGCGTGCCGACATAGCTGATCAGCAGGGTCTCACCCAGCATCTTCAGCCATTTGCGCCAGCCCCAGAGCCACTCGCCGAAATCGGTCCAGACGCGCTGGCCGTTGTCGAGCGTGAGGATACGGTCGAAATAGCTGATGAAATTGCCGAAATAGGTGAAGAGGGTGCGCAAATTAACTTCTGCGCCGATCGCCGCGAGAACCAGTGCTGCGGCGAAGATCGCGACTCCCAACAGGAGTCGGAGCCGCTTGCGCGCGACCGCCCGGCGATAGGCGGCATTGAGCACGGCCAGCTGTTGCTCGGGGAGGATCGAAACCGCGATGGTCATCGGTCGAAGAAGGTCCCGTCAAAGAAAGAGCCGGGTCCATCGACCCGGCTCCAGTGCATTGTCCCGAAACTCAGGACGCCTTCTTCTTGCGCAGCGCGTCGACGAACTTGATCAAGTCGATCGTGCCATCCCAGTCCTTGGTGGTCGCGGGATGAAAACCCTTCTTCTGGCCGTCGGAGAGGCGCTCGAACGCGGCCTTGTCCTTGGCCGGCGCGTCGAAGAACGCCTTCGCGATGGCGGCCTTGGCGTCTTCCGGCAGGTCCGAGTTGTAGGCGTAGGGGCCGTTGATGATCGGCGCCGACTTGTGGATGATGCGGAAATCGTCCTTCTTCATCGCCGAGCCGTCGGCGTTCTTCAGCATGCCCTTGGTCAGCATCTGCGCCAGCGTGGAATCATCGTCGCTGGTCCACTGGTTGGCGGCGACGTCAACCGTGCCCTGCGCAAGCGCCAGTAGCGCGTTCTCATGGCTGCCGGTGAAAACGACCTTGCTGAAATAGGTGTCGGCATCCGGGATGCCCATCTTGTCGAGCTCGAAGCGCGGCACGTTGTTGCCCGAGGTCGAGTTCGGATCGACGAGGCCGAGGTTCTTGCCCTTGAGCTGGTCGACGCTCTTGTAGGGGCTGCTCGCCTTGACGAAGAACACCGAGTAGTAGCCGGTCGAGCCGTCGGCGTTGATGTCGTTGGCGAAGGCGTCGGTCTTGACGCCGGTCAGGCGCGCGCGCGCGAACGAGGCCGAGCCGTAGCTCGCGATATGGATGTTGCCGGCGCGCTGGCCCTCGATCACCGCGGCATAGTCGTTGGCGATGCGCAGCGTGACCTTCACGCCGAGCTGCTTCGACAGATATTCCACGAACGGCGTCCAGCGCTCGGTGACGCCGGAGGCGTTCTCGGCCGGAACGACCGCAAAGGTCAGCTCGGGATATTTGGCTTTCCAGTCGTCCGCGGAGGCGGAGGCCGTGAAAGCAAGCGCGGCGGCGCCGGCAAGAACTAATCTGCGAGTGATCATGATACCCTCTTCACTGGTTGGGGTCGGTTGACGCAAAACTGGCGACTAAACAGGTGGGCGCGGCTCAGGCGGCCGCCGCCGTTCCAAGCTCCGGAACGCCCTCGGGCGCCGGTGTAGACACGCCGCCCATGACGTCGGCGGCCTCGAGATCGTAGAGTTCGCGCGCAACGTGATCGGTCAGCGCGGACGGCGCACCGTCGAACACCACGCGGCCCGCCGCCATGCCGATCAGGCGGTCACAATAGGTGCGCGCCAGATCGAGCGAATGCAGGTTGCACAGCACGGTGATGCCGAAGTGCTTGTTGATGCGCAGCAGCGCATCCATGACGATCTTGGTGTTGCGCGGATCGAGCGAGGCGATCGGCTCGTCGGCAAGGATGATGTCGGGCTGCTGCACCAACGCGCGGGCAATCGCAACACGCTGCTGCTGGCCGCCGGAGAGCTGGTCGGCGCGCTGGGCCGCGAGCGTTGCGATATCGAACTGTTCGAGCGCGGACATTGCCAGCGCCTTGTCGTGCTCAGGCCAGCTTTGCGACAGCGAGCGCCAGGCCGGCATCGTCGCAAGACGCCCCATCAGGACGTTGGTCAGGACGTCGAGCCGGCCGACCAGATTGAATTGCTGGAAGATCATCGCCGAACGCGCACGCCACTGCCGCAGCTCCTTGCCGCGCAGCGCGGTGACGTCGGTCCCGTCGAACAGAATGCGTCCCTGCGTCGGCGTCACGAGGCGATTGATGGTCCGCAGCAGGGTCGACTTGCCGGCGCCGGACCGTCCGATCACGCCGACGAAGCCGCCGGGAGAGATTTGAAACGAAGCGTCGTCCACCGCGGCTTTTGCGCCGAAGCGGCACGTCAGACCTTCCACCACCAGCATGCAGGACTCCAGAATAGCTGGCTGCCACCGCTAGCGCCGACGCTTGACACTTGTGTGACACGTACGACGTCGTGCGGCGATCCTGCACACCTCGTCCACTGTCATTGGATCGTCATGATAATGTCATCAGTCCACTCGAAGAGGTACGCCCGCCCTCGAGCTATCGGATACAACATGGCCGGCAAAACGCTCTCGGTCGAACCGACCATCGATCCCATGGCGAAGCTGCACGAGACGAGGCTCGGCGCCTATACCGAGGTCGGCGCGCGCACGATCCTGCATGAAGTCACGATGGGCGATTACTCCTATGTCGTGAATGACGCGCAGATCACCTACACGACCATCGGAAAGTTCTGCTCGATCGCGGCGATGACGCGGATCAATCCGGGCAATCATCCGATGCACCGCGCGACGCAGGCGCATTTCACCTATCGTTCCAGCGCCTACTTCCCCGGCGAGAGCGACGATACCGAGTTCTTCGACTGGCGGCGCCAGCATCACGTCCATATCGGCCACGACGTCTGGATCGGCCACGGCGCGATCGTGCTGCCCGGCCGCAACATCGGCACCGGCGCCGTGATCGCGGCAGGCGCCATCGTCACCAAGGACGTGCCGGCCTACACCATTGTCGCCGGAAATCCGGCGCGCATCGTGCGGCGGCGGTTCTCGGAAGAGGTCGCCGGGCGCCTCGCGAGGCTTGCCTGGTGGGACTGGAATCACGATAAGTTGCGGGAAGCACTGCCCGATTTCCGCAAGCTCGGGATTGAAGATTTTCTTTCGGCATACGAAGCACGGGCGAGTTCCGTTACCAGTTCTCCTGCCAGTTCTCCTGTCAGCAAACAAAGCGCGGTCGCGTGACAGACATTTTCCTTGAAGGCGGCCGGGCCCTGATCGGCGCCGAACTCGTCGAAACTTCGCTTGGCGTGTCCGGACAGGACATCGCACGGGTCGATGCCCCCAGGGGCCGCGGCCGGCTTGCGATCGATGCGCGCAACCTGCTGGTCCTGCCCGGCATCGTCGATCTGCATGGAGACGCCTTCGAGCGACAGATGATGCCGCGCGCCGGCGTCGACTTCCCGATCGACGTCGCGCTCGCCGATAGCGACCGCCAGGCGATCAGCAACGGCATCACCACCGTGTTCCACGCCACGACCTGTTCGTGGGAGCCGGGCCTGCGCAGCGCCGACAATGCGCGCGGCCTGATGGAAGCGATCGAACGCCAGCGCCCGCAATTCGCCGCCGACACCCGCTTCCATCTGCGCCACGAGACCTACAATCTCGACGCCGAGGCCGAGATCGCCCAGTGGATCGCTGAAGGCCGTGTCGACCTGTTCGCCTTCAACGATCACATGGACGGTACCGTCGCCGACATGGCGAAGCCACGCAAGCGCAACCGCATGGTGGAGCGCACCGGGCTGTCGAGCGAGGAATTCGACCGCCTGGTCGAGCGCGTGGTCGCGCGTGCCGCTGAGGTGCCGGCGTCTATGTCGCGGCTCGCCGCGGCGGCCCGCGCCGCCGAGGTGCGGATGCTCTCCCATGACGATGCGACACCGGCGATGCGCCAGGAGTTTCGCGAGCTGGGCGCGATGATTGCGGAGTTTCCGATCAACGAGGAGACGGCGCGGGCGGCAGCGAGCCACGGCGATGCCATCGTCTACGGCGCGCCGAACGTCGTGCGCGGCGGCAGCCACACCGGCTGGACCAGGGCATCCGACATGATCGCCAAGGGACTCTGCTCGGTACTGGCCTCGGACTATTACTATCCCGCGCAGCTGCTCGCCGCATTCCGCCTCGCCGCCGATGACGTGTTGCCGCTGACCGAGGCCTGGAATCTGGTCTCCGCCACGCCCGCGCGCGCGACCGGCCTTGCCGATCGCGGCGTCCTCGCGGAAGGACGCCGCGCCGATATTCTGCTGGTCGACGCTACCGTACCGCTGCGGCCGCGACTCATCGCCGTGATCGCCGGCGGCAAGCTCGTGCATCTCACCGATGCGACACGGCTGCTCGGTGCGGCGGCGACGCCGCGCGAGGCTGTCGTTGCGGCGTAAAGCGGTTATGGTCGGACGATGACAGGTTTTCCCCGCTACGCGATCTATTTTGCCGCCGGCGCCGACAGCGCGCTATCCCGCTTCGGCACCGAGCTGCTCGGCTACGATGCCTGCACGGGTAACGAGTTGCCCTTTCCCGACGACGCATTGCGTGTCGCGCGGGACTGGCGCGACATCTCCAGCGATCCCCGCAAATACGGCTTCCACGCCACGCTGAAGGCGCCGATGACGCTCGCGCACGGCAAAAGCGAGGCCGATCTCATGGCCGCCTGCGCGACATTCGCCGGCAAGGCGCGGCCGATCCCGACTATCCGCCCGGTCGTCGATTCCATCAGCGGATTTATCGCCGTCATTCCGGCCGAGCCGGTCGCCACGCTTCAAGAACTCGCTGCCGATTGCGTCCGCGAGTTCGATGACTTCCGCGCCGCGTTGAGGGCGGAAGACCGTGCGCGGCGAAAGCCCGAAAAGCTCAGCGAACGTCAGCGCGACTATCTAGATCGCTGGGGCTATCCTTACGTCATGGAGGAATTCCGCTTCCACATGACGCTGACCGGCAGATTGGACTCGGATCGGCGCCGGCCGATTCTGGAGATGCTGCGGGCGCGATTCGCAGCGCTCGGTCTCGACACGCTGACGATCGATCGTATCGCGCTGTTCAAGCAGGACGATGCCAAGGTGCGCTTCCGCATCATCGGCGAGTGGGCCTTGACGCGGTAGGCTTCAGTGCCAGCTCGCGAGATTGAAGGCGAGCGCCACAACGCCAACCAGAATGAGGCTGGTCGCCCAGATCAGATCCAGATTGAACCAGCTTCGCGAGACGAACCGCAATCCCAGATAGCGGTACACGAGCCACGCCAGACATCCGCCGGCGCCGATCATGGCGGCAACGTGCACCAGGGACACTAGCACCGCCATCCCGAGACTTGCCTTCATCAGCGCGCCGGCGGCCTCATGGCCGGTATCGAGTTGGAAGGCCCGGCAGAGCCCGAGATAGATCGGCACGAGCATCAAAGCAGCGCCGTGAGCAATGGCAACGGCAAATGACCAGAGCGCCAATTGCGTTGGCGGAATTCGTGCCAGCGCGCGCGGATGGCGTCGCTCGATCAGCCGATAGACGCCGAAGCCGATGACGAGAAGGCTCGCGCCGAGCTGGATCGAACGCTGCCACTCGGCCAGCACGAGCAGGAACGCGAATGGCAGCAGCACGAGAAGTGTTGCCAGAAGATGTCCGGCCGCCAGAGCCCACAACGCACGAAAGAGCGCGCGCGGGCTCTTGTCCATGAGCCCGGCCGAAACGGCGAGCGGCCATCCCATTCCCGGATTGCCCCCGTGATAGAGACCGCTCGCAACGAGAGCGAGCCACAGCCAGCCCTGCGCCTGGCTCGCGTGCCCCCAATCTAGGCCGACGGATAGCAAAAGGAGTCCGTCGAACAATCGCCGCCCTCCAGCCTGATCTGGTGCGCACGATATCCGTCGGGGAAGCTCACGAAGTAGTCCTTGTCGAGCTCGAGGCCGCCGTTGCGACCGACATTGGCCATGACTTCCACACCCGGGACCCCGTCGGGATAGAACTGGTCATCCCACGTCGAGTAGAGCGAATTGGTCCAGTACACCCGCTTTCCATCGCGGCTGATCTCGACCATCTGCGGGCCACCTGCATACGCCTTGCCGTTCGGATGCGGCTCGCGGCTCACAATGCCTCCGGTGTGCACCGAGCCCGCAAGCTTGGGCTTTCTGGGCTCGCTGACATCGTACTGGCGCATCTCGCCGGTGCCCCAACAGGAGACGTAGAGGAACCTATCGTCCATCGACAGATCGATGTCGGTCACCAGTGGCGGGACGGCACCAAAACCCTGCAAGAGTGGCGGAAGCTTCTCTTTCGCTGCAGGCTCCGGCGGGATGGTCGCCGTCTTCTCCGCATGGAATTTCCCGCCCTCGCGCCACCAGGTCCAGATCGAGCCTTCGAGATTGGTGGTGTCGACCACCACGCCGGCAAAGCCGTATTCGCGAACCGGATCGTGCGCGGGCCGCACCTCCAGCACCATCTGATGATTGGGACCGAGGTCGATGGTTTGAACGTTGCGCCGAGCGCTGAGGTCCCAGAAGTGGAGCCGATGGCCATACTTGTTCGCCAGCAGATCTTCCGGAACGATCCCGTTCTCGAACTGCGGCGGCAACCCCCATTCACTCGTCACCATGTAGTCGCGCGGCAGATTCCACCAGAAATCATAGTGCAGCGTCTGCGGACCGCGGTCGATCTCCCATCGTCCAAGAACCTCGAACGTCTCGCAATCCATGATGAAGACGCCTGGAGGCCCGCTGCTGCCGTCTTTGCCGCCGCCAAGCGTGCTCACATAGATGCCGCCCGGCCCGCAATGGATGGTATGCGGCCGCGAGTAGCCGGTCTTTCTGAAGACTTCCTCGGGCTCGATGATCTTGTGGATCTTGGCTTTGGTCGGATCAGGCTTGGTATCGATGATGTAGATCCGCGACGATCGCAGCCCGGGGATGATGAGATAGCGCCGCTCGATGAAGGCATGTCCGGCGAGTGGCGACAAGGCGCTAGAGCAGGCATTCCAGCCAAAGTGATGAAACTCATCGCCCTTGTTGGGCATCGTCACGGTGTGGACGATTTGGCTGTAGGTCGGCGATCCCGGCTTGACGTCGATGACCGCGAGAGCATCCGGCTTTGAGAAATCCGGACTGAGCAGCAACGTGTAGGCAAAGTTCTCCGCGGGTGCTTCCATCGCAAGCTTGGGCGATGCGTGAAAGGTGGGATCCGGCCTCATCGTCATGGCACTGCCTCCCTGTTTTCGTTGTCTCGCGCCCAATTTGGCTCGGGATAACGGCATAATGAAGAGCTGGTGCACTGGATCATACGCCACAAACTCGGAGTCGTCCCCGCGAAGGCGGGGACCCATAACCACAGGGAGATGTTATTGCGCGAACTGGCAATTGCCAGTCTTCGCCAAACCACCTCCGGTGGTTATGGGTCCCGGGCTCGCGCTCCGCGCGCCCCGGGACGACGAGCGGAGTATGCGCGCCCTACTTCCCCCAACGCAGCGCGAGCGCATCGCGCTCCTTTGCCAGCTCCAGCAACCCCGCGCGCGTCGCCGGATGCAGCGGCTGAAGCGGATGGCGCACGGTGTCCGACTTGATCACGCCGCCGGCCTGCATCATGACCTTGCAGGCGATCAGGCCGCATTGGCGGTTCTCGTAGTTGATCAGCGGCAGCCAGCGTTCGTAGGCGGCTTTCGCCTCCTCGCGTTTGCCCGCGAAATAGGGATCGATGATCTGGCGGATGCCGTCGGGATAGCCGCCGCCGGTCATCGCGCCGGTAGCGCCGGCATCGAGATCGGCAAGCAATGTGATCGCCTCCTCGCCGTCCCACGGTCCCTCGATATCGCTGCCGCCCGCCTCGATCAGGCTGCGGAGCTTTGCAGCAGCGCCGGGCACCTCGATCTTGAAATAGCGGATGTTGGAGAAATCCCGCGACAGCCGCGCGAGCAGTTCGACGGTGAGCGGCGTGCCGGCTACCGGCGCGTCCTGGATCATGATGGGAATGCTGATCGCGTCCGAGAGCACCCTAAAGAATTCGACAATGCCTTTCTCGGGCACCCGGAAGGTCGCGCCGTGATAGGGCGGCATGACCATCACCATTGCGGCGCCTGCGGCTTCGGCCTGCTTGCTGCGCGCGGCGCAGACGGCGGAGCTGAAATGCGTGGTGGTGACGATGACGGGAACCCGCCCCGCGACATGCTCCAGCACCGCATGCATGACGGTCTCCCGCTCGGCATCGGTGAGCACGAACTGCTCGGAGAAATTGGCGAGGATGCAGAGGCCGTGCGAGCCGGCATCGATCATGAAGTCGACGCAGCGGTGCTGGCCCTCGAGGTCGAGCTCGCCGCGCTCATCGAAGATGGTGGGCACGACCGGGAATACGCCGCGATAGGGGCGCCGGGCCTTGTGTTGCGGCGTGACCGGCATCGAAATCTCCATCCCTGATGTTGTCTTACGTCCGTGGCGGCGCTCGCGAGGTGCCGCGTCACAGATGTACTCGCCGCGCCGACCGGCAGCAATGCCGATCGCACGACGCCGGGATGGAGATGATCGAAGCTATGCGGTCTTTACTGCGCCGAGGAAGCCCTCGACGGCGACACGGAGGCGGTCGGCGTCCGCCGACATCTTCTTGACGGACTCGAAGAGCATGGTGCCGGCGTTGCCGGTCTCCTGGTTGAGCCTCGCGACGCTGCCGATGGTATCGGTGACCTCGCGGGTGCCTTGCGCCGCCTGCTGGAAGTTGCGCGAGATCTCGGTGGTCGCCGCACGCTGCTGCTCGACGGCCGCGGCGATCGCCGTCATCTTCTCGTCGATCCCGCTGATGGCGCCGCCGATCGAACGGATGGCGGTAACCGCCTGACCGGTCGCGCCCTGGATCTCCCCGACCTGACGGGAGATTTCTTCCGTCGCCGTTGCGGTCTGCGCCGCGAGGCTCTTGACCTCGCCGGCGACGACGGCGAAACCGCGGCCAGCCTCGCCTGCGCGCGCGGCTTCGATCGTGGCGTTCAGCGCCAGCAAATTGGTCTGGGCCGCGATCGCGTTGATCATCTTCACGACCTCACCGATGCGGCTTGCCGTCTGATCGAGGACCTCGACCGTCGCGTTGGTCTGCTCGGCCTGCGACACCGCTTCGCGCGCTTCGCGTGCGCTCGACTGTACCTGCGCGGAGATCTCGCCGACGGAAGCAGAGAGCTCCTCGGTCGCTGCCGCGATGGTTTCGAGATTGTTGGTGGCCTGCTCGGCGGCGGAGGAGACCGCCGCAGTCTGGCTGCTCGATTCCGAGACCAGCGAACGCACGTCGGTCGCCGTGGCATCGAGCTCCTTCGCCGACGCGGCCACGCTGTGAATGACGGCCTGCACGGTATCGTCGAAGCTGCGGCAGGCCGCATCGACGGTGCCGGAGCGGGCAAGCTGCAGCGCCTGCTGCGATTCGCGCTCCTGGCCCAGACGCTCGGCGGTCGCCGCGCTCTCGCGCAGACTTTCGAGCGCCGCCGCCATGGTGCCGAACTCGTCTGGATACCGGGATTGCGGGACTGGCGTCGCGTAGTCCCGGGCGCCGATACGCGCGATGGCGTCCAGGATGGCGCGCACCGGGCGCATCAGGCGATTGCGCACCACGTACACGCCGGCCATGGTCACGGCCAGCGCCAGCAGGAATGCGAGCGACTGCACGACGAGGTTGGTGAGCGCCTTCGCCTGCACGGTCTCGGCGCGCGCGATCGACTGATCCAGCGCCTTGGTCGCGACCGCGACGATGAGCGCGAACGGCGACTGGCAGAGCGTGTTCCACTCGGACGCCGGAAGCGCCGGACGGCCACTGCCGTCCAGGTTCTTCGTGAGCTCTCCCATCTGCTTGAGGGTGCCGTCCGTCTTTGTACGCGCATCATTTACGGCGGAAACCATCTCGGATGGCACGTCGGGCGCGGCGAGCAACTCGGTCATGCCGACCCAGGAGGCAGCAATGATGCCGTTCCAGCTCGCAATCGTCTGCTTCTGGGTCTCGTCGAGCGGCTTGCTGGTGTTGACGTTCTGGCGCAGGGCCGTGCACTGGACGCCGTAGCGGTCGCGGACCTGCCAGGCGAGGCGGCGGACCTGGATCATCCGTGCGATGAAGGGATCGTTCATCCAGGCGCGATTGGAAACCGCGGTGGAGGCGAGGTTTGCGGTATCGATCGTCTTGGAGACGGCATCGTACCAGGGCATCGTCCGGTCGGTCTTGCGCTCGGCGCGCGGACGTTTGGCCTCGTCGTAGAACGACTGGAATTGCGGGGCGGCTTCGTTCCACCGTTGCTTCAGCGTGTTTGCGAGCTCGTCACGACGGGCGAAATCGACGGTGGCGATCGCCGCGCCGATCGCCTCGTAGCCGGCCTGCTCGGCCTTCTCCGCTTCGCCGAGCTTTGCGCGCGGCTCGTCCTGGCCGAGCAGCGCGCTCTGGGCGTCACCACGATTGTTGCGCAGGGACAGCACCCCCTGGAAGATCGCCTTGTCGGCTGCGGCAAGCCGGGCGGTCTCGAGACTGTCGCTGTAGCGGCCGAAGGCCCCGACCATCTGGATCGCCGTGCTGGCCAACGCACCGGCAGCCAGCAGGGCCATCAATGTCAGGAGAAGCGAACTTACCGATTTCTTAAACATTGCCATGAGTCAGGGGGCCTACGCTTCACGCGTGGCCACCTTGCATGGCGACATGCCAATGTTTCGTTAAGCTTTTAATCGAATTGCCCGCAGTTCCCGATTTGCCGAACCCTTGTGCGAACTACGGATGTCACGCGACTTTCGTGAAATCCGGCGGACGGCGCTCGGCGAAGGCGGTGAACGCCTCGCGCGCTTCGGCCGTGCGCAGGCGCTGCGCGAACTGCTCGCCCTCGGCATTCATGTGCGCGACCAGCGCCTCGCCGTTGCGCATCAGCCGCTTGGTGGCGTTGAGCGCGCCGGCCGGCTGGCGGGCAAGACGCTGCGCCAGCGCAAGCGCCTCGGCATCGAGCTTGTCGAGCGGCACCACACGGTTGGCAAGCCCCCATTCCAGGGCCGACTTGGCCGGCACGGTCTCGCCCAGCGCGAACATCTCGTAGGCACGGGCATAGCCGATGCGCGCCGGCATCAGCAGGCTGGAGGCGGCTTCCGGCACCAGCGCGAGGCTGACGAAGGGCGTCGACAATTGCGCGTTGTCGGCGAGCACGACGAGATCGCAATGCAGGAGCATCGTGGTGCCGACGCCGACGGCGCGGCCCTGCACCGCGGCGACCAGCGGCCGGGTGCAACGCGCCAGCGACTGGATGAAGCGGACGACATTGCGGCTGCCCTCGGACTTGCCGGCGGCAACAGCCGCGAACTCGCCGACATCGTTGCCTGCCGTGAACATGTCACCCTCTCCGCGGATCAGGATCACGCGGGCGGACGGATCGAACTCGGCGGATTCGATGGTGTCGGCGAGCTTGCCGTACATCGCATCCGTCAGCGCGTTCTTCTTGTCGGGACGCGCCAGGGTGAGTGTGAGAATTCCGCCGTTGTTCTCGATCCGGACATGCTCGGTCATTCGTCTCTCCTCTTATTCCTCTGGATCCCGTGGAAACTTGTCCTGAATGCTCATCAGCCAGCGCGCGACGACGTCGACCTCCGCGCTGGTAAATCCTTCCGTCAGCCCCGCATTGACCTCGGCGGCGTTGGCCTTCGCCTGCGCGAGCACAGTGCGCCCCTTCGGCGTCAGAAAGACCCGCCAGGCGCGTCCGTCGTCGCTGTCGGCGCGCCGTTCGACCAGTTTGACGGCCGCCGTACGATCGACGAGGCCGGAAATCCCGGCCGGCCCCAAATCGAGCGCCGCGCCTGCCTCGCCCATCAGGACACCGTCCTGCTTGCCGAGGATGAACAACAGCCCCGCCTGCGCCGGCGTCACTTCGTTCTGCGGCTGCGCAGCCATCCAGCGCTGCAACCGGCGTTGCGCGACGCTGAGGAGGTAGATCAGCCGGTGGTGCCCTACCTTGGACTCCAGTTTATTTCGCATGCGAAGCATTTAGTCGAGGGAGGAGGCATTGTCAAATGGCCGCTACTTCGGTGCTGCCCGGCAGCCATCGAGGAACAACACCGCGCAGATGCGTGCCCGCCGCTCGATATCCTTGCGCGACGGCAAGGGCACGCCGCCGTAGATCGCGGCGCGCTGCGGCGCAGATGCGATCATGCCGATCAGGATGCCGGCCGCCTCCTCCACATCGTCGATGGCGAGGCGCTTGCGCTTGACCTGAACGCGCAGCCAGCCGGCGAGCGTCGTGACGGTGCGGGAGATGCCGTTCTTGTAGAAGTTCGCTGCGAGCTCCGGAAATGCAGCGGACTCCTGCAGCACCATGCGCTGCAACGCCACCACGTCGGGATCGAGCGCGAGATCGGCGCAGGCGAGCAACGCGGCACGCAGGCCCGTTTCGATATCAACCTCGTCGTTGGTCTGGAGATCGACGGCGGAGAGGAGCCGCTCGAGCCGGTCCACGCACAAGGCCTCGAACAGCGCGGCCTTGCCGGGAAACAGGCGATACAGCGTTTTGGTGGAGATGCCGGCGCGGCGCGCCAGCTCTTCGGTGCTGGTCGCGGCATAGCCGTCGACGGCGAAAGCGCGCCGCGCGGCATCGAAGACGATCTGCTTCGTCTCCTCGTCACTGCGCAATTGCGGCCGCCCGCGGGGGCGGCATTCGGTTTCGGATTTTGCCTGAGCCATGTCTTTACATGATGTCTGTCATTCCATTGACAATTCCAAAGTTAGGCTCATTTTGGAAAACGTCAAGTTTCCTAATTCAGGGAGCCGGCCATGACCGTGCACACCACCCCGTCCAAGACCGAAGCCACCGCGGTTCCAACGAATGCTCTAGAAGGCGTGCTGCCCGGAGCGCCATCATTCGCCGGCAGCAAAAAGCTCAACCTCCGCAAGCTGTTGCTCGTCGGAGCAGCGGCCGCGGCGCTCGCCGGCGTAAGCTGGTACGGCTATGACTATTGGACCGTCGGGCGTTTCCTCGTCTCCACCGATGACGCCTATGTGAAGGCCGACAACACCACCATCGCGCCGAAGGTCAGCGGCTATCTCGACCGGGTCACGGTCGGCGATAACGAGCATGTGAAGGCCGGGCAAGTGTTGGCCCGGATCGATGATCGCGACTTCAAGGTCGCGCTCGACCAGGCCAAGGCCGATGTCGCCGCCGCCAACGCGACGGTGACAAGCAAGGAAGCGCAGCTCGACGTTCAGGAAGCCGTGATCGCGGCAGCAAGAGCGACGATCGATGTCGACAATGCTGCGAAGGTTTTCGCCAAGCAGGAGAACAAGCGCTACACGGACCTCGCGGCGACCGGCTATGGCAGCGTGCAGAACGCGCAGCAGGCACAGGCGCGCGACGCCGGCGCGGACGCCGCGATCCAGCGCGATACCGCCAATCTCACCTCCGCGCTCAAGCAGGTCGAGCTCCTGAAGGCCGAGATCCTGCAGGCCAAGGCCGCGGCCGCCCGCGCAGCCGCGCTCCAGCGTCAGGCCGAGCTGAATCTCGGCTACACCACGATCGTCTCGCCCATCGACGGCGTGGTCGGCAACCGCACGCTGCGCGTCGGCCAATACGTGCAGGCGGGCACGCAATTGATGTCGATCGTGCCGGCCGAGGGTGCCTATGTCGTCGCCAACTTCAAGGAGACCCAGCTCACCCATGTCCGCGCCGGGCAAAAGGTCGAGATCGAGGTCGATACGTTCCCGGGCAATGTCGTGCACGGCCACGTCGATTCCATCGCGCCGGCCAGCGGCCAGGAGTTCGCCCTGCTCCCGCCCGACAATGCCACCGGCAACTTCACCAAGATCGTGCAGCGCATCCCCGTGAAGATCGCGCTGGATACCGAGACCGCGCCTGCGATCGCGCTGCGGCCCGGCATGTCCGTGATTCCGACGATCGCAACGCGCTCGGCGCCGACCGCGCAAGCGGCAACGACGCCCGACACAACATCCAAGACGACGTCAAAGGCAAAGCTTGTTTCCGGAGGGTCGTGCCATGTCAAACAGCCTCTCAATTTCGACGCCCGCAACGCCGGCCGCGACGCCTGAGCGCGCCGCAGCCGACCCCAATCGCGCCAGCGCCACGATCTGGATCGCCGTATTCGCGGCGATGATCGGCGCCTTCATGGCGATCCTGAACATCCAGATCACCAATGCCTCGCTGCTCAACATCGAGGGCGGCATCGGTACCGGCGTCGACAACGGATCCTGGATCTCGACGTCCTATCTGATCGGCGAGATCATCGTGATCCCGCTAACCGATTACCTGTCGCGTGTATTCTCGTTCCGCAACATCATCCTCAGCTTCGCGACGCTGTTTGCGGCATTCTCGGTCGCCTGTGCCTTCACCCACGATCTTCCCTCGATGATCGCGATGCGCGGCTTCCAGGGCTTCTTCGGCGGCGTGTTGATTCCGATGGCCTTCACGCTGGTCTTCACCAAGCTGCCGAAGGGCCAGCAGCCGATCGGCCTTGCGATGTTCTCGCTTGCCGTGACGTTCGCGCCCGCGATCGGACCAACCATCGGCGGCTATCTCACCGAGAATTACGGCTGGCAGACCATCTTCTTCGTCAACGTGCTGCCCACCGCGGTCATGGTAGCCATCCTCTTCTTCACCCTGGAGCGCGCCCCGATGAACCTGGGGCTGCTGCGTGAAGGCGACTGGTTCGGCATTGCGACCATGGCGGTCGGCCTGGCCTCGCTCCAGGCCGTGCTCGAGGAAGGCAACAAGGATGACTGGTTCGGCTCGCCCTTCATCGTGCGGCTCGCCATCATCGCCGCGGTCAGCCTGTCGCTGTTCATCTACAACGAGCTCGTGGTCGAGAAGCCGCTCCTGCGCCTGCGTCTGCTGACGCAGTGGAATTTTGGCGTCGGCACGATTGCGGCGGTCTTCCTCGGCTTCGCGCTGTTCGGCTCGGTTTATCTGCTGCCTGCCTATCTCGGCCAGGTGCAGGGCTACAATGCCGAGCAGATCGGCAACGTGCTGGCCTGGACCGGCTTGCCGCAGCTTCTGCTGATTCCGCTGGTGCCGAAGCTGATGCAGCGGTTCGATGCCCGCTACATCGCAACGATCGGCCTGCTGCTGTTCGCAGCGAGCTCGTTCATGAACATCCAGATGTCGCTCGACTATTCAGGCGACCAGTTCCTGGTGCCCAACATCGTGCGCGCGGTCGGCCAGGCGCTGACGCTCGCACCGCTCTCGGCGCTCAGCTTGGCAGCGTCGCGCCGCAGGACGCGCCTGCCGCCTCCGGCATCTCCAACATGATGCGCAACCTCGGCGGCGCCATAGGCACCGCCGTGCTCGCGACCATCGTCACCAAGCGCGAGCAGTTCCACTCCAACATCATCGGCCATTCGGTCACGCTCGGCCGCGAGGAGGTCCGCGCCCGCGTCGCGCAGATGACGGACTACTTCATCGCCCATGGCGTGCCCGACCCCAACGCCGCGCGCGAGCAGGCCATCATCGCGCTCGGCAAGACGGTGAAGCGCCAGGCGCTGGTGATGGGCTATTCCGACACCTTTGCCGTGATCGGCGTGGTGCTGGTGCTCGCCGCGATCGCGGTGTTGATGACGCGGCGAGTGAAGGCAGCGGGCGGGGGCGGTGCGCACTAACAGCTTCGAGAACGAATCACCAATTTGCCGCGGCCGTCGCGCTTGACGGCCGCTTTCTTTTGTGTTCCTTATTTGTTCTATTCTAGTTCTGGTTGCAGCGAGGTCATTTCATGACGAATGATATGCGCGGCGAGCGTGAGCCGGCTCAGCTCGTGATTTACAATGATGACGACACGCCGGACGAATTCGTTATCGGGCTGCTCCGCCAGGTTTTCGGCAAGACGGACCGCGAAGCCACCGCGCTGATGACCCGAATCGAGCGCGAGGACAAAGTCGCCTGCGGTCCCTATCCGCAATCCGTCGCAGAAGCGCTTTTCAAGTCGGCCAAACAATATGTCTGGCTCGGCCAGCATCCTTTGAAGATCACGCTTGAAGAGATCCAGACGCCCTGCGAGCTCTGCGGCACCCCGAAAGGACAGACGGATGTTCGCGTCGGCAGCCGCATCGTCTGGCTGTGCAGCGACTGCATTCGCGCGGCTGACACAATGAGCACGCCGAAAGAGCCAGAAAAGGAGTTCGAACACGCCTGCGACGTGCTGGACTGGCATTTTACCGGAGTCCCGCGCAGCAAGCTCGTGACCACGATCCGCCAGTTTCCCGGACATATGCGGGTGGATGTTCAGGCGGCGATCAACAGGCTGTTCGGCAACGCCATCCGGCTGTTCGGGCTGAACGAGGAACAGCGCTACGAAACGCTGTCGATTTCGCGGCTCCTCCGGGAGGGCCGCTATGCGCTCGCGATTGCACCGCTGCAATATTCCGACATCGATGTCGGCGAGAAGATCCCCGTCAAGTGCCTCGACAACGGCTTGTGGCTGTGCGAGCAGGATGGCCTTCGTTACGCGGTATTGCTCTGCGCGCATCGCGAATACAGTCGCGAACCCGGCATTCGTCTTGAGATCGTGGTGCCTGCGGGCACCGCAGGCGCAGTCCTCGTCCAGCAATGCTTTGGCGAGCTGGAACAGGCCGTGCAAGCCGCGCGCACCTACCGCGGCAAAATCCTCTCACTCGACGCCGACTCCGATTATCGCGGCTTCTCGCGCGGCATCACCGTGCATCGCTTGCCGCCGGTCGCACGAGACGAAGTGATCTTGCCGGAGCGGACCCTACGGCTGCTCGATCGCAACGTGCTGAACTTCGTCGGGACACGCGATCAGTTGCGCCGGCTTGGCCAGTCGACCCGCAAAGGCATCTTGCTGTACGGGCCGCCGGGCACCGGCAAGACCCATACGATCCGCTATCTCGCAACTCATCTGCCCGGGCATACGACGCTGATCATCACAGCCGAGCAAATCGGCCTTCTCGGCGCCTATATGAGCCTGGCACGGCTGCTGCAGCCTTCGATGGTGGTGATCGAGGATGTCGACCTCATCGCCCGCGACCGCGATGACATGGGACCGTGCGAGGAATCCATGCTGAACAAATTGCTCAACGAGATGGACGGGCTGAAGGAGGATGCGGACATCCTGTTCGTCCTGACCACCAACCGGCCAGAGGACCTCGAAGGAGCTCTCGCGGGTCGCCCGGGGCGCATCGATCAGGCGATCGAAGTGCCCCTCCCCGACGAGACCGGCCGCGGTAAGCTGGTCCGGCTCTACGGCAAAGGACTGCCGCTCGACGATGCGGTCGCCGCCGAGGCTGCCCGGCGCAGCGAGGGCACGAGTTGCGCGTTCATCAAGGAATTGATGCGACGGCTCGCGCAGGCGAGCATCGCGCGCGATGGCGGCAACTCCGTCGTCTCAGCCGATATCGACGAGGCACTCGACGACATGCTGTTCTCCGGCGGCCGGCTCAATGCGCAATTGCTTGGCGGCGCACAGGCCATGGCGGCGGGATAAATCCACCGCCATCGCGGTCTGTTTGCATTTGCCTCACGGCGCGCAGGTGAAGCTCGAGGCCGCCGTCACCGGGCCCGACTTGTAGTGCGGCCAGGCCGGCCAGCGGCACAGCGGCAACGCGCGGAGCGTTGCAAACGAGGGCGCATCGACTTTCTGCTCGATGACTTCGAGATCGCCGGGCGCCTTTCCCTTCTCGACCCAGTCGACCAGCGCGCTCAGCATGTCGACATTGGCCGGCGCGCCGGAGCCGACATGGTCGACGCCGGGCGCGGTGTAGAGCCGCGCGAACTCCGCAGTCTCGGCCTTGCCAAGCTTGCGCTCGACGCTCTCGAAATAACGGATCCCGGCATAGGGGCTCTGCGCATAGTCGGCCATGTGCTCGAGCATGATCAGCCGGCCGCCGCGGGCGCGGAAGCGACTGAGATCGGGATCGGTCGAATCCATCAGCTTGGAGACCTCGAGCAGCCGCGCCTTGTGGTCCTCCACCTTGTAGGTGGTGACGTCGAGCTTCGGATCGCGCGCGAACACATATTGAATGCCGCCGGCGCCGTAGATCCAGGCGATGCCGTTGTTGGGCGCGGGCGGCTGCGCCGGCGGCGCCGTGCCGAGCCACCACGCGATCCAGCCGCCGGTCGGCCCGATCGCCGGCGTGTCCTCGCCCGACACGCCCCAGCCCGGATAGTCGTCGAGACCGTTGGCGAGCGCGAACGGGAATTTGTAGGTCGCATGCAGGGTGTCGACCGCCTTGATCTGCGCGTCGGTCAAACACTGATCGCCGCTCTGGCCACCGGCGCACCGCAGCGTCTCGACCTTGAACGCCGCCTTGCAGGCGACAGGATTTTGCACCAGCGCATCATCGGAGCCGTCGGCCTTGTCGCAAGCCGCCCGCACCGCATCGGCCACGAGCTTCACCTGCGCCGGATTGATCCAGCCAGCGCCCATCGTCGCAAGACCGGACCGCGCACCGGCATGCTGCAAGCCAACCCAGTTGATCACGGGCACGCGCGCAAAGATGCCATCGAAATCGTCGGGATAGCGCTGCGCCATGGTCAGGCCTTCGCGACCGCCTTCGGACGAGCCCATGAAGTACATCTTTTCCGGCTTCTTGCCGTAGGCGCGCTCCATCAGCGCAACGGCCGCATCGCGCACCTTCTTGTAGGCACGATGGGCGAAATTCTCGAAGGCTTCGTCGTTGAGCGCGAAGAGCTGCGGCGGCTCGCCCGGCTTGGACTCGTGGCCGGAATCGGTGCCGTATGTAACGAAGCCGCGCGCGAGCGGCGACGGCTTGTCGAAGGGATAGGCGGGCGGCAGCCCAAGGCCGGTGATGAGCACGCCGTTGAAGCCGCCACCGCCATATTGCACCGAGCGGCCGTTCCACTCGACGGGAAGATTGACCTGGAATTTGATCGGTGGCGCCTTGGGGTCGACAGGGTCGATATGGCCGAGCACCTTGCAGAAGCCGAGATTGGCTGGCGTGATGCGCCCCGACGGCGTCGGCCCACGCTCCGCAACAGCGAGTTGCGACGGCGCCTGCAGGGTCGCTGAATCTATCTTCACGGCGCCGGCGCCGCCATTGAGGCCGTTGCAGACCGTATCGGCATCTTGCGGCAGCGTCGCCGCGGACACGGCGTTCGTGCCCAGTGTGGTCATCGCGACCGCGAGCAACACACACAGTCCCGCACCCGTACGCGCCATCGTTTCCACCCTTTTTCTGTTCTCGCCCGATCCAGCAGGCGGCCGCATTCAATGCGACCTTCGCCGCGCCGTCAACGAAACATCCATGGCCGGTCAGAACGATCCCAGCATGCTGCCCGCGCCGATCACGACGACCAGCGCGAGTAGCGACGACACGATGCCCACCATCACGATGTCGAAATAGCTGTCGCGATGCGTCAGGCCGCAGATCGCAAGCAAGCTCACCACGGCGCCGTTGTGCGGCAGGATATCCAGCGTGCCGGAGCCGATCACCGCGACGCGATGCATCAGCGCGAGGTCGATCCCGGTGCGCGAGGCAAGCTCGACATAGGTCTGACCGAGCGCGTCGAGCGCGATGGTCAGGCCGCCCGATGCCGAGCCGGTCAACGCGGCCAGGATGTTGGTTGCCACCGCCAGCGACACCAGCGGACCGCCTTCGATCGCGAGCACCCAATCGCGCACCACCGTGAAGGCCGGCAGCGCGGCGACGACCGCACCGAAGCCGACGAGGCTGGCGACGCTCAGCGCCGGCAGCACCGATGCATTGGCGCCGGCATCCATGCTCTGCCGCAATGCCGGCAACCGGGACCAATTCAGCACGATAGTCGTGAGAATCGCTGCAGCCAGCGCCACCACGACCGACCACACGCCCGCAACCGCGGCCAGCGATGTGTTGCCGAAGCGCTGCTCGGCGAGATAGGAGACGTCGAGCCGCGGCAGAACCACGAGCGACATCACGAGATTGACGGCCACGACGACGATCAGCGGCACGAGGGCGCTCACGATCGGTGACGGCGCGCTGCTGCGATGTCCGTGCTGCAGCTCTGCCGGGTCGAACTCCCGCGCCGTCGTCGCGCGCTCGCGCACGAGTTCATCGGCGGCTGCACGCTCAGTCGCATCCTCCCCGTCCTCGTCGCCAAAGCCTTCCCCGGCGCGGCGGGCCGCCGCTTCGGCCCGGCCCAGCCACCACAATCCCGTAGCGAGCATGACGAGGGAGGCAAGGATGCCGAGACCCGGCGCGGCAAACGGCGTCGTGCCGAAGAACGGCATCGGGATCGCGTTCTGAATCGACGGCGTGCCCGGCAGCGCCGACATGGTGAAGGTCGAGGTGCCTAGCACGACGGCCGCCGGAATCAACCGGCGCGGGATCGCGGCCGCACGAAACAGGGAACGCGCCATCGGCACGATGACGAAGAACGCGACGAACAGGCTGACGCCACCATAGGTCACCACTGCACCGGCCAGCACCACCGCAAGGACCACGCGCCGTTCGCCCAGCCGCTCCGCCATGAATCCCGCAACCGACGTCACCGCCCCGCTGTCGTCCATCAGCTTGCCGAAGACCGCGCCGAGCAGGAAGATCGGGAAGAACTGCGCCAGGAAACCGGCCGCGCTCGCCATGAAGACCTGCGTCAGATTTGCAAGCAGTGGCTCGCCGCCGAACAGCGCGGCGACGAGCGCGGCGAAAGGCGCCAGCAGCAGAACGCTCCAGCCCCGAAAGGCAAACGCCACCAGCAGTCCGAGCCCGACGAGAAGGCCGAGAAGACCCATACCTCAGCACTCCGACAGCAGGACATCGAAATCGGCGGTCGAGCGCTGGCCGATATCGGCGCCGTGCTCGGCGAGAAATGCCTCGGCCGCAAGCCGCCCCTCGGTTCGGAGCATCGAGACGAATTCCCATTCCGCATTGAGCTTTGACGATGCGCCGAACTTCGCCAGCATCTCGCTCTTGATCCGGTGCGTCCGCATCTTCGCCCAGCGCGCGCCCTCACCGCTGCCGGGATCGGCGGCCTGGCGCAGCAGCGCGATCATGCGCAACTCCTTCATCAGCGGCGAATTGAAGGAGATCTCGTTGAGCCGGTTGAGGATCTCCGCCGCCGTGCGCGGCTCCTCCGGCCGTTCGGCCGGATTGATCTGGACGAGGATGGTGTCGTAGGCGCCGCTTTCGCGCACCAGCGGCGTGATCGTCGGGTTGCCGGCGAAGCCGCCATCCCAATAGAGCTCGCCGTCGATCTCGATCGCGCGGAACATGGTCGGCAGGCAGGCCGATGCCAGCAGGACGTCGGCGGTGATCTCCGCATTGCGGAAGATGCGGCCGCGCCCGGTCCGCACGCTCGTCGCGGTGATGAACAGCTTGATCGATGAGTGCGCGAGGCGCTCGAAATCGATGCTCTCGGCCAGTACAGCGCGCAGCGGATTGTAACCGGTCGGATTGAGGTCGTAGGGCGAGAGCACCCGCGACATGAGGTCGGTGAGGATGTAGGCCGGCGACGTATCGAGCGTCCAGCGGCCCATTAGCCGGTCGAGCGGCGAGCGCTGCAGCGGGCTGAAGGCCGCGGCCCGGGAGACCCGCCGCCAGTACTGATCGAGCGCGTCGCGCGCGCCCTCCGCACCGCCCGCTGTCCATCCGTGCGCCAGCACGGCCGCGTTCATCGCACCGGCGGACGTTCCGGAGATCGCGGCGATCGTGAGCCACTTTTCTTCGAGCAGGCGGTCAAGCACGCCCCAGGTAAACGCGCCGTGCGAGCCACCGCCCTGAAGTGCGAGATCGATCAGTACGGCGTCCCGTTCCATCGGCACCCACCCAACTGAAGTTCAAACTCGACGCGATTTATAGCACGCCGAGAATGACAGCAGTGTAGCGAGCTATGGCCGCGAGATGCAACCGTAACGTGATGGGCCTAGTGCTCGAACACGAGCCGCGCGCCGACCGTACCTTCGAGGCTGCGGATCTGCTGGAGCAGCGTTGCCGAATCCTGGCCGCCGAGGTCAGCGTCGAGCACGACGTAGCCGAGGTCGCCGGCCGTCTCCAGATATTGCGCGGCGATGTTGATGTCGCGCTCGAGGAAGACCTCGTTGAGCCGCCGCAGCATGCCCGGCACATTGCGATGGACATGGCTGAAGCGCGCGCCTGAGGGGCGCAGATGCAACTGTACTTCCGGGAAATTCACCGCGCCCATGGTCGAGCCGGTAATGAAATAGTCGACGAGCTTGCGCGCCACCTCGCCGCCGATCCGCTCCTGCGCCTCCTCGGTCGAGCCGCCGATATGCGGCGTGAGGATGACGTTGCCGAGCCCCTGCACCGGGCTCTTGAAGCGGTCCGAGTTCGAGGACGGCTCGACCGGAAACACGTCGATGGCGGCGCCGGCGATGTGGCCGTCGCGCAAGGCGCCCGCGAGCGCATCGAGATCGACCACAGTGCCGCGGCTGTTGTTGATCAGGAACGAGCCCGGCTTCATCGCCCGCAGCTCCTTCTCGCCGATCATGCCGGCGGTCTCCGGGGTCTCGGGCACATGCAGGCTGACGACGTCGCTCTGCGCCAGCAGCTCCTCCAGCTTCTCGACAGGCTCGGTGTTGCCGTGGCGGAGCTTGTCGGTGCGATCGAAATAGATAACCCGCATGCCCATCGCTTCCGCCAGCGTGGAAAGCTGCGAGCCGATATTGCCGTAGCCGATGATGCCGAGCGTGCGGCCGCGCACCTCGCGGCTGCCGGTCGCCGATTTATCCCAGCCGCCTTCATGGGCCGACACCGAGCGCGGGAAGATCTTCCGCAGCAGCATCACAATCTCGCCGATCACGAGCTCGGCGACGCTGCGCGTATTGGAGAACGGCGCGTTGAACACGGGAATGCCGCGCTTGCGCGCCGCCAGGAGATCGACCTGATTGGTACCGACACTGAAGCAGCCGACCGCGAGAAGCTGGTCGGCGGCCGCGAGCACCTCATCGGTGATCTGGGTGCGCGAGCGGATGCCGAGCAGCGATACGCCCTTCAGCGCCTGCCGTAGCGCCTCGCCGTCCAGCGCCTTGGTCAGCCGCTCGACATTGGTGAAACCCGCAGTCCTGAACAGATCGACAGCGCTATCATTGACGCCTTCGAGCAGCAGCGCCTTCGCATTCCGCTCGGGGCCTTGGCCTGGGGCTGACATAGAATCTCCATCAATAGCGGCTTTGCCGCAGCTCATAGACCGCGGACGATGCGCAGCACAATAGGGTTTGGATATGGGGAGAAGATGGCCGGGCGGTAGTCAGATCACGTAAAACCCGTGCGTGCCGTCACGGCGGAGCTGGTCGACCAGGCCATATTCCCAGTCGAGATAGGCCTGCATCGCGCGCTCGGCGACCTCGGTGCCCTCGTAGGGACGGCGATAGCGATGCGCCGGGTCCAGCTTCAGAAGGACGAGCGGTGGCCCGACTTCGAGCGAGGCCTCATAGCCGCCTTCCAGCACATAGACTTCCCAGCCCATTTGCGCGAGCCAGGACGCCGTCATGTCGGCGCGCACACCCTTGTCGTCAGTCAGGAGAATACGCGCACCGCGCACCGGCGCGGCCATGTCGGTCTCCTGGACGAGTTGGCCGCCCGGATAGTGGCGGAAGCCGGGGAGATGACCGGCCGCATATTCCTCCGCGTCGCGCACGTCGAAGCGATACAGCGTGCGCTTAGTCTCTGCGAGCAGCGCGGACATCTCGTTCGCGCCGATATGGCGAACACCGGCGCGATAGGCGACGTCGCGCGCATTGGCAGGGCCGCCTTCGAACGGTCCGACCGCGCCACGCCGGTCCGCACCGTGATCGAGCGTGTGCCGCGCCAGCGTCCAGCCGATCGTGCCGTTGCGCAGCGCCCGTACCTTGTTGGGTACGCCGGCATTGATCAGCGACTGCGTGCCGATGATCGAGCGGGTGCGGCCGGCGCAATTGACGATGATCGTCGTATCGGGATCGGGCGCGGCCTGCCCCACCCGCAGCACCAGCTCCGCGCCCGGCACACTCACCGAGCCCGGAATGTTCATGGTCGCATATTCGTCGAAGCGGCGGACGTCGAGGATGGCGATATTGGCCTTGTCCGCGATGAGTTTCGCGACCTCGTCGGCACTGAACGAGGGTGTATGGCGGCGCGCCTCGACCAGCTCGCCAAAGGCCTTGGAGTAGGAATTGACGTCCTCGAACACCTCGTAGCCGGCGGTGCGCCAGGCCTTCAGCCCGCCGTCGAGTGCCCGGATGTTGGTGTAACCGAGAGCCGCAAGACGCTCTGCGCCAGCGGCCACCAGCCCCTCGCCGTCATCATAGAGCACGACCGGCACATCCTTGCGCGGCAGCCTCACCTCGGCTTCGATCGCAATCCGGTCGACGGCCATGTTAGCCGCGAACAGGGGATGGCCGGTGGCGAAGGCGGCCTCGGATCTGAGATCAAGCAGCGCGATCTCCTCGCGCAGGAGCAGTGCGCGGCGAATATCGGCGGAGGTGACGGTCGGAAGCTTCATGGCGCGAACCCGGGAACAACGACCATGAGCTTTTGAACGATTGCCGAAGTGTTGGCTAGCCTTTCCGGCGAACAGGACGTCAAGGTGGCAGCCTTGTCGGGACTCGGCCAAGGGCGAAAGGGACTACGTACGGAATCGCCCGACATAACCGCGAGTTCGCCGCGCAGACACCGCACTAATCGCATTCGTATGTGGCGACGGCTTGCGAAAAGTCGCGTTGCGCGAGGGCATCCGGATTGATCCAAAAATGAAGGACACACCCAATGTTGGAGTGCCAATCAAGAAATGCGAGATCCCCTTGTATCTGGAGCAATAGTATATCCTCCAAATGCTCCTCGGTCGCATCTTGTGGGCCGCTGCCATATCCCAGCATCTGGTGAAGCGCCGTGCTGAAATGACGGTATTGCCCATCTTTCGCGGTCGGCGTCTTCCAGTGATTCTGCCGCGCGAGGTTCACAAGATAGCTGAGAGGGGCGTCGTCGCGAATATCGGCGTCCTTGGCGGCCATGCAGCGGATCGTATGGTTGATGGCATTGCCTAGATCCGCCGCGATTTGCGTCGTGTACGTGGATACCTGCCCGTCCATCTTCTTGTAGGCCTGCACAACGTCGAGCCACCAGGACCTGAAGGTCGCTTTTGTATCCGCATCGACATTATCCATTGGGGTCAGCGCCCGACAACGCTCAAGCCACCCGATCGCACCAGCGCGAAGGCGCTTCAATTCCACGGCGGCCTCGTCCGTGAGCGGCTTGTAATAGGATCGAGGCGTCAGATCGCGCTGTACGCGCGACAATACCGACCGAACCACATAGGTGATCAGGAGCCAGTTGAAGGGCCAATGCTCGTCTTTCTCATATTCGGACACACTTCTAAATTGGAGCAGATCCAGTTCCTTCGGCTCGCCCGGGCCCAACGCCTTACATAGTTCCTCGATCATGAGCTCACCGCCCACGGCATCCTCGGAGAAGAGGAAGTCACGGAACGGCCGGAAGGAAAGCGGGTACTTGAACTCGACCTTGGAATGAAAATCGAGGGCTGGATCGAGCCACTTGACCTGGGCATCACCGTCGGTGCCTGCAAGCGGCATCAGATCCGGCGGTGGGGCACGGTCGGCATACGCATCACCAGCTGTATCACTATAGAGTACGCGACACGGTGGACGCCCTTCGCCAACGAATACCGAACTGCAGAAGAAATAGAGCGTGCCTCGCTTCGGAAGCGGCGACCACTTGGCCCCAGGCAATTCGGCCAGATCGATCTGGGCCACGAAGGTGAGCGCAACTGTCTCTAACGTCTGATTCGCCTTGACCTCAGCCGTCGGCCACTCGAACTGCGGAGGCAGCTTGGGGAGACCGCCGAAGAAACTTCGCGCCGTGTGCGTGAGCGGTACGGGCAGGTCACTGCGTCTAACAAGCACGGCAGGCAATGCCGTCTCTTCGATCTCGTCCCGTTCGGATCGCGCCATCAAGGTCCCCACGACTTTAGCGTGCATCGTGTGGATCGATGCCATTTCGTAAAGCCTCGGGCAAGTGCGTTTCTTGTCCGCCGCGAAGGACGCGCCTTGTGACCGTCCGGGCGAGCTGGAATCGGCTAAGCGCTTTGTGCTCAGTCGCCCGGAACAAGGCGCCCGAGCGGCGGCCGGGACCGGCACCGCAGCTTGCAGCGCGACTCTGCACCAACCTGACCTCGCCGATCGACGTGCGGACCCGCACGTCCTTACGAGCATCGCAAGCTGCTCGATCTGTTCGCGCGCGGCGAGTTCGCGGCCTTCGAAGCGCTGATGACCACGCACATCACCAATTCGGGCGTGGTTTACGCCAGGGCCTTGAAGGTGGAGGCGCTGAAGGTGGGCTGAGCGCTTCTATCGCGCGTCTTTCGGGGCCGGCCTGTCCAGAAAATCCAGCGCAGTGTTGATCTGTTCGAGCTGATTCTCGAGCCTGTCGCGGTCTTCGACCGACTGCGCCTTCTCGAGCTGTTCGACGAGCTTCTGCTTCCGCGACAGCAAGTTCTCTATGACTGTACTCACAGCTCCCCCATCGCCAGAGGCGGGCATAGAGGCGAATTCAAATCCTGGACATGAGCGCGCGCGAACCGGGCTCGCTGCAAACCTTTCATCAGAATGTTCGCGGAGGCGGTTGGTTCCTGCACGTGAACCGCCGCGCTTGTGAATGGAACTAGAGCGTGCTGTGTTTATACGGAAACATAGCCTGAGTTTTTGAGATAGTTGGCGCACTCTTCCTTGGAGAAGACGTCGAGGAGTTCACCGACCTTGCGCCAAGTT
>NZ_LGHM01000046.1 GCF_001908185.1 Bradyrhizobium sp. AS23.2 | reverse complement strand
GTCGCCGGCCGATGACGCCGCCCGGGAAGAGCGCGTCAAGATGACCCGGCTGCGCCAGACCATCGCGCGCCGCCTCAAGGACGTGCAGAACACGGCGGCCATGCTCACGACCTTCAACGAGGTCGACATGACCAACGTGATGGCGCTGCGTGCCCACTACAAGGATGCGTTCGAGAAGAAGCACGGCTCGAAGCTCGGCTTCATGGGCTTCTTCACCAAGGCCGTCGTGCAGGCGCTGAAGGACATCCCGGCGGTCAACGCCGAGATCGACGGCACCGACCTGATCTACAAGAACTACTACCACATCGGCGTCGCCGTCGGCACGGACAAGGGCCTCGTCGTGCCCGTGGTGCGCGACTGCGACCACAAGTCGATCGCCGACATCGAGAAGGGCATCGCCGATTTCGGTCGCCGCGCCCGTGACGGCCAGCTCAAGATCGACGAAATGCAGGGCGGCACCTTCACCATCACTAATGGCGGTATCTACGGCTCGCTGATGTCGACCCCGATCCTGAACGCGCCGCAGTCCGGCATCCTCGGCATGCACAAGATCCAGGAGCGGCCGATGGTCGTCGGCGGCAAGATCGAGGTCCGCCCGATGATGTATCTGGCGCTGTCCTACGATCACCGCGTCATCGACGGCAAGGAAGCCGTCACCTTCCTGGTTCGCGTCAAGGAGAGCCTGGAAGATCCGGCACGCCTGGTGCTCGATCTCTGATCCCTGATGCTCTGCGAGCGCCGTCGCTCCTTTGCGCGACGGCGCGTGTCGAACCATGGAGGCGCATGTGACGGATAAGGTCGTTGTCATCACCGGCGGCAGCCGCGGCATCGGGCGGGCGACCGCGATTGCGGCGGCCGCGCGCCGCTTCCGCGTCGTCGTCGGCTATGCCAGCAACAAGAAGGCCGCTGACGAAGTCGTGGCCGTGATCGAGGCCATGAACGGCAAGGCCATCGCGGTGAAATGCGATGTCGCCGAGGAAAGCGACATCCTCGCGCTGTTCAAGGCGGCCGACAAATTCGGCACGTTGGGGGCGCTCGTCAACAATGGCGGCATCGTCGGCAAGAGCGGCGTGCGCGTCGACGAGATGTCGGCCGAGCGCATCCAGCGCGTGATGGCGGTCAACGTCACCGGCTCCATCCTCTGCGCGCGCGAGGCGGTGAAGCGGATGTCGACCAAGCATGGCGGCAAGGGCGGCGTCATCGTCAATCTGTCGTCGGTCGCTGCCAGGCTCGGCGCACCCAACACCTATGTCGACTACGCGGCGTCCAAGGGCGCGGTCGATTCCTTCACCGTCGGCCTCGGCCATGAGGTCGCGGGCGAAGGCATTCGCGTCGCCGCGATTCGGCCCGGCCTGATCGACACCGAAATCCACGCCGCCGGCGGCGAGCCCGACCGCGCCCATCGTCTGGCCCATATGGTGCCGATGAAGCGCGTCGGCACTGCCGATGAAATCGCCAACGCCATCGTCTGGCTGATGTCGGACGATGCCTCCTACGTCACCTCAGCCATTCTCGATGTGTCCGGCGGACGCTGACACATCCTCATCACGCTAAACCTACGGGACTTCCTCTCATGGCTACCTACGATCTCGTCGTCATCGGCACCGGACCGGGCGGTTATGTCTGCGCGGTGCGCGCAAGCCAGCTCGGCATGAAAGTCGCCGTGGTCGAAAAGAACGCCACGCTCGGCGGCACCTGCCTCAACGTCGGCTGCATGCCGTCGAAGGCGCTGCTGCACGCTTCCGAGATGTTCGAGGAAGCCACGCATTCCTTCGCCAAGATGGGCGTGTCCGTTTCCGCGCCGAAGCTCGAGCTTCCGGCGATGATGAACTTCAAGCAGCAGGGCATCGACGGCAACGTCAAGGGCGTCGAGTTCCTGATGAAGAAGAACAAGATCGACGTGCTCAAGGGCACCGGCAAGATCATCAGTGCCGGCAAGGTGGAAGTCTCCACCGACGGCAAGTCGCAGGTGGTTGAGACCAAGAACATCGTGATCGCCACCGGCTCGGACATCGCGCGGCTGAAGGGCATCGAGATCGACGAGAAGCGCATCGTGTCGTCGACCGGCGCGCTGTCGCTCGACAAGGTGCCCGGCAAGCTCCTGATCGTCGGCGCGGGCGTGATCGGCCTCGAGCTCGGCTCGGTCTGGCAACGCCTCGGCGCCGAAGTCGCCGTCGTCGAATTCCTGGATCGCATCCTGCCCGGCATGGACGGTGAGATCGCCAAGCAATTCCAGCGCATCCTGGAAAAGCAGGGCTTTGCCTTCAAGCTCGGCTCGAAGGTCACGGGCGTCGAGAACAATGGGAAGGCGCTGCTCGCAAAGATCGAGCCGGCCGCTGGCGGCGCTGCCCAGACGCTGGAAGCCGACGTCGTGCTGGTGTGCATCGGCCGCGTGCCCTACACCGAGGGCCTGGGCCTGAAGGAAGCCGGCGTTGCGCTCGACAATCGCGGGCGCGTGCAGATCGATCCGCATTTCGCCACCAGCCTGAAGGGCGTCTATGCCATCGGCGACGTCGTCGCAGGCCCGATGCTGGCGCATAAGGCCGAGGACGAGGGCGTTGCGGTTGCCGAGATCATCGCAGGCCAGGCCGGTCACGTGAACTACGACGTCATTCCAGGCGTCGTGTACACCACGCCGGAAGTGTCCGCTGTCGGCAAGACCGAGGAAGAACTGAAGCAGGCCGGTGTGGCTTATACGGTCGGAAAATTTCCCTTTACCGCCAACGGCCGCTCCAAGGTCAACCAGACCACCGACGGCTTTGTGAAGATTCTCGCAGATGCGAAGACCGATCGCGTGCTCGGCGTGCATATTATCGGCCGCGAAGCCGGCGAAATGATCCATGAAGCGTGCGTTCTCATGGAGTTTGGTGGCAGCGCGGAAGATCTCGCTCGCACCTGCCACGCGCATCCGACCCGCTCGGAGGCCATCAAGGAAGCCGCGCTTGCAGTCGGCAAGCGGGCCATCCATATGTAGGCGACGCCCCGAGCTGAATCGGGCGGGACATTACATGCTGCGCCGCCTTCTTCAACCGGTCTGGGTCCTGCTTGCGATCATCTTCCTGATCGAAGCCTGGTTGTGGGACCATCTCGAGCCGATCGTCGCGCGGGTTGTCGCAATCATCCCGCTCGCCCGGTTCAAGCAATGGCTGACGGAGCGTGTCGATGCGCTGTCGCCGGCGATGACGCTGATCGTCTTCGCCGTCCCCATCATCCCGCTGTTTCCGCTCAAGCTGGTCGGGCTGTGGCTGCTCGCGCACGAATATTGGACCAGCGCGTTCTTCACCATCCTGTTCGCAAAGCTGGTCGGTGTCGGCGTGACCGCCTTCGTCTTCGACGTGACGCGCGACAAGCTCCTGGAGATGAGCTGGTTCGAGCGGCTCTATGAGCTGGTGTTGAAGGTGCGCGCCAAGGCCTCCGGGCTGGTCGACCCGATCAAGCGGCGCATCAGGGAGCTCATCATCGGTAACGGCGAAGGCTGGTCCTCCCGTACGCTCCGCCTGATCCAGCGTTTTCGTAAGAGCGTGCACCAAGCGCGCTAGCTGTTCGCCATGACGGCGGTAGCGTAGCCCGGATGGAACGCAGCGCAATCCGGGATAGTCGTCCCCGCATTCCGCTACGCTCCATGCGGGCTACAAGCGCCGCCTCAGTCCCTCAATGCAAATGCAGCAGGTGCGGCCACCACAGGCCGAGCCCGGTCATGAGGAGGCCGGCGAGCGTCAGGATGCCGCCGACATAGGCCAGCGTGATTATCCCGGTGATGATGGTGGCCGAGGCCAGCACGATGCCGATCTGGAAGGCGGCCGACGCCAGCTCGAAGTGATGGTACTTCGCGGTCGCCTCGTCGCGCTCGTGCTCGGCATGCTTGGCCTTTTCGGCAAGCTGCTCGGTGCCCTCGCCGGTCTCGGGCTCGGAGCGGTAGCGCGCCGCGGTCTTCTGCCAGTCGTCGATCTGCTTCTGCAGAGCGGCCTTGACGGCGTCGTCGGTCGCGGATCCCAGCGTCAACTTGCCCTGCTCGGCCGCGGTCACCACCACGGTGCGGCGAACGCTTTTGGCCTGGAAGAACGCCCAGAGATTGGCGGACTCGACGTTCTTGCTGATAGCTTCGGTCTGGGCGCCCTTGCCGAGCGTTTCCGAGATCGCCAGGAACAGCGCCAGCACAGCGATCAGAAGGGCGATCTTCTTGTTCGAGCCGGACGCGTGCTCGGCATGCTCCGCATGCTCCATGCTTTCATGTGCGCTCATGATTCCCCTTCCTGTCTCGGTTCCCCACGATTGACCGAACCGCAGGCGCCGCGCAAGAGGCATGCGCGCCAAGAGAGTTTGCTATGACAGCTTCATGTCAGGATTCAGCGGCGGTTCAGCGCCAATTCAGCGTCTTGGATGCGCGCTCGCATAGACTTCCAGCAGCCGCTCGGAATCGATGCCGGTATAGACCTGCGTGGTCGAGAGCGAGGAATGGCCGAGCAATTCCTGGATCGCGCGCAGATCGCCGCCGCGCGACAGAAGATGCGTCGCGAAGGAGTGCCGGAGCGCGTGCGGTGTGGCGCTGTCGGGCAGGCCGAGCGCACCGCGGAGCCGCTCCATCGCGAGCTGGATGATGCGCGGGCTGAGCGGGCCGCCGCGCGCGCCGACGAAGATCGGCCCCTCCGGCGGCAGTGCATGCGGGCACATCGCGACGTACTCCTGCACGAGCGCGAGCACGTTCTGAAGCACCGGCACCATGCGGGTCTTGTTGCCTTTGCCGGTGACGACGAGCACGTCGCCTTCGCCGGGACGCGGCACCTCGCGGCGCTTCAGGCCGAGCGCTTCGGAGATGCGTAGGCCCGAGCCGTACAACAATGCCATCACCGCGGCGTCGCGTGCCAAAATCCAGGTCTCGCGTTCCTCGCCGGCGCGCTCGTCGGCGTCGGCAAGACGCTTTGCGGACGCCATCGGCAGCGGCTTCGGCAGGCTCTTGGCGACCTTGGGCGCGCGGATCGCCGAGAGCGCGCCGACCTTGCCTTTGCCCTCGCGCTCGAGGAAGCGGCCAAAGGAGCGCAGGCCCGCAAGCGCGCGCATCAGGCTGCGGCCGGCAATGTCGTCGGCACGGCGCATCGCCATGAAGGCGCGAATGTCGGTGGCTTCCAGTGCCGCGAAACGCGTCAGCGTGACGCGCTCGCCCCAATGATTGCTGAGGAAATCCAGGCACTGCCGCAAGTCGCGGCCATAGGCCTCCAGCGTCTTCGGCGACAGCCGCCGCTCGGCGCCGAGATGCGACAGCCAGCGCGCCATCTCCTGCGCGATCGACGGATCGGCGCTGGCGAGCTCGATTGGTGGGGCGGCCGCTTTGCTCATGAGCTCTGGACGTGGTGATTCCGCACAGTATATCGCATCACACTCGTTTATCGTTCGCTAAGGCCGTCTCACGGCGCTAGCCTCGAAGCCCCCGGGTTCCGATTCTCCGTCCAAGACAGTTCCAAGACAGTTCATGGATCATTCGCCGCGCAGCAACTCCGTCTCCGCCAACGCGACCCGCATGGTCGACGTGCTGGTGCCGGTCGCGCTCGACCAGACCTATTCCTACAAAGTGCCGCGTGGGATGGAGCTGAAGGCGGGCGATCTCGTCGGCGTGCCGCTCGGCCCGCGCGAGGTGCTCGCGGTGGTCTGGGCGGAAAACGCCAATCCGGATCCGCGCCTGCACAATCGTCTCAAGGAGGTCAGCGAGAAGCTCGACATCGCGCCCTTGAAGCCCGAGCTGCGGTCGGTCGTGGACTGGGTCGCCAATTACACGCTGAGCCCGCGCGGCATGGTGCTGCGCATGTGCCTGCGCATGGGCGAGAACCTCGGCCCCGAGCGCGTGCGCCCCGGCGTGCGCCTGGTCGGTGATCCCCCGAAGCGGCTGACCCCGGCGCGGCAGCGCGTGATCGAAGTGTTGTCGGACCGGCTGCTGCACGGCAAGTCCGAAGCGGCCAGGGAAGCGGGCGTCTCGGCCGGCGTGATCGACGGCCTCGTCGACGAAGGCACGCTGACGGTCGAGCCCATGCCGCCGCCGCCACCGCCGCCTGCCCCCGATCCGGATTTTGGCCGGCCGGATTTCACACCGCTCCAGCGCGCCGCGGTCGATACGATGCGCGCGCTCGCGGCCAACGGCACGTTCCACGTCGCGCTGCTCGACGGCGTCACCGGCTCGGGCAAGACCGAGGTTTATTTCGAGGCCGTTGCGGAAGCCATTCGCCGCGGCAAGCAGTCGCTGATCCTGATGCCGGAAATCGCGCTCACCGGTCAGTTCCTCGACCGCTTCGCGCAACGCTTCGGCGTGCGGCCGCTGGAATGGCATTCGGAGCTGACGCCGCGCACCCGCGCGCGCAATTGGGCGGCGATCTCCGAAGGCAGCGCGCCGGTCGTGGTCGGCGCGCGTTCGGCGCTGTTTTTGCCGTATGCCAATCTCGGGCTGATCGTCGTCGATGAAGAGCATGACCAGGCCTACAAGCAGGACGAGGGTGTGCATTATCACGCTCGCGACATGGCGGTGGTGCGCGCGCATATCGCAAAGATTCCGGTCGTGCTGGCCTCGGCCACGCCGTCGGTCGAGTCCGAGGTCAACGCGCGCAAGAACCGCTATCAGCGCATCGCGCTGCCCTCGCGCTTCGGTGGCCAGCACATGCCGCATATCGAGGCGATCGATCTGCGCCGCGAGCCGCCCGCGCGCGGCCGCTTCATCTCGCCGCGTCTTGCCGGCGAGATCAAAATCGCGATCGAGCGGCGCGAGCAGGCACTGCTGTTTCTCAATCGCCGCGGCTATGCGCCGCTGACGCTGTGCCGCGGCTGCGGCCATCGCTTCGCCTGCACCATCTGCGATGCCTGGCTGGTCGATCACCGCTTCCGCCAGCGGCTGGTCTGCCATCACTGCGGCTTCTCGATGCCGCGCCCCCATATCTGTCCGAACTGTTCGGCGGAGGAATCGCTGGTCGCGGTCGGCCCCGGCGTCGAGCGCTTGCAGGAGGAGGCGGCGGCGCTGTTCCCGGAGGCACGTACCATGGTGCTGTCGAGCGATCTCATCACCTCGATCGAGACCATGCGTTCGGAACTCGCCGAGATCGCGGAGGGCCGCGTCGACATCATCATCGGCACGCAGCTCGTGGCCAAGGGTCATAACTTTCCGCGGCTCAATCTCGTCGGCGTGGTCGATGCGGATCTCGGCCTTTCCAATGGCGATCCGCGCGCGTCGGAACGCACCTGGCAATTGCTCAACCAGGTGATCGGCCGCGCCGGCCGCGAGCAGGGCCGCGGCGTCGGCTATCTCCAGACGCATCAGCCCGATCATCCCGTGATGAAGGCGCTGATCGCCTGCGACCGCGAGGCCTTCTACGACAGCGAGATCGACTTACGCGAGCGCACGCTGTATCCGCCGTTCGGACGGCTTGCGAGCCTGATCATCTCGGCGGGCGATCGTCCGAGCGCCGAAGGTTTTGGGCGCAGGCTCGTTGCGCTCGCGCCGCGCGACGAGCGCGTGGTGGTGCTCGGGCCGGCCGAGGCGCCGCTCGCCGTCATCAAGGGCCGCTATCGTTTCCGCATCCTGGTGAAATCGGCGCGCGGTTTCGATCTGTCCGACTATTTGCGCAACTGGCTCGCCGTCAGCCCGAAGCCGAAGGGCAATCTGAAGCTCGAAGTCGACGTCGACCCGCAGAGCTTTTTGTAGGCCCCACTGTCATTCCGGGGCGCGACGAAGTCGCGAGCCCGGAATCCATCGGGCGGCACTACCTGTCGTGAAATGGATTCCGGGCTCGTGCTTCGCACGCCCCGGAATGACAAAAAAAAGCCCGCCGTCCCCCCAAGACGGCGGGCCTGTCTCACGCGCGCATCAAACTGACTCACGTCCGTGCGGACGATGATGAAAACTGCGCTTGTGAGGTGAGGCGCTGGTAGCGCCGTTAGGAGACGACTTCCGCGGTGACGCGGCCGACGCCGGCGCCCGTGAGGCCGATGGCGCGGGCTGCGCCGGTGGAGAGGTCAAGGACACGGCCGCGCACGAACGGGCCACGATCGTTGATGGTGACGATCACGCTGCGGCCGCCATGGGTGACGCGCAGCTTGGTGCCGAACGGCAGCGAACGGTGCGCCGCGGTCATGGCGTTCTGGTTGAAGCGCTGGCCCGACGCGGTCTTGCTGCCGGACTCGTTGCCGTAGAAGGACGCAACGCCGGAGAAGCTGTGGCCCGTGCCCGACGACGGCGTCATCGACGCATTGGCGCTGCGCCAGTCGGAGCTGGAATCGTTCCGGGCCTGATGGTGATGGTGCCGGTGATGCCTGGATTTGGCGGACGCTTCGGTGGCAGTTCCACCGATGAGGAGAGTTGCGGCGACGAAAGCAATCGCCGGACGCGGCCGGGTCATAGTGCCCAGCGTCTTAAAAGACAGCATTTAGTGGTCCCTAATCTAGTATTGCCACATATGTGGCTAGTGAGCCCCCGTCAGTTTGTGAGCGAGATCGCGTTTCGATTCGCAATGAGGCGTGAATTGGGCAGTAAATCCGTTCTGTGTCGTCCTGAAATATCTTGTTATTGGCATCGATATTGCAGCTGATGTTTCGTGTCCTTCGGCTTTAACGATTTATTAACCTAGCTATTACTTACGAATACTGTAAAACGAAGTTGTTGTTCCGGATGTTTAGAATTCAGTAAGTATTCGGCGCGGGGAACAATGGCCGGCGGATTCACGCCTCTGCGATCTGTGTTCATGGCCGCTATGCGCTGAGGGCGGGAACAAACGGGCGGGATGCCGACGTAATGCCCGCGACAATTCCGCGACGCGGCAGGTCGTCGTGCTCGTCGTCTATAAGGTGTCGCTCACTGCGACGAACTGGCGGCAGAACGTCGTGCCTTTAATTTGGCGTCATGTTGCACGTGCGCGCCTGCTATGTTAGCAAAGCCGCGATTTTAACGGGCCCGGCACTTCCCGTGCTGGCCGGAAATCGAAGTCCCGCTTGAATTCCAAGGGCTTGGATCGCTTGGCGCCGCTTCGTGGCGACGGTTTTTCCCTTGCGAGTTTAACAGCAAAAAGAGCGCGTCTGTGGCTGCAGAAGATACGTCCGTTTCCGGTGTGTCCGGTCGTTATGCAACGGCCTTGTTTGAACTAGCCCGCGACCAGAAGGTGGTCGACGAGGTCAAAGCCGATCTCGACAAATTCGATGCCTTGCTGAACGAGAGCGCCGATCTGAAGCGCCTCGTCCTCAGCCCGGTGTTCGCGGCCGACGCCCAGTCCAGGGCCCTTTCGGCCGTACTGGACAAGGCTGGCATCGCCGGCATCTCCGCCAACTTCCTGAAAGTGCTGACCGCCAACCGCCGACTGTTCGCGGTGAGCGATGTCATTCGCGCCTATCGCGCCCTCGTCGCCAAGTTCAAGGGCGAGACGACGGCTGACGTCACCGTGGCGGAAGCGCTCTCGGGCAAGAATCTCGACGCCCTCAAGGTTGCCCTGAAATCGGTGACCGGCAAGGACGTCGCGCTGAACGTGAAAGTCGATCCCTCGATCATCGGTGGCCTCGTCGTCAAGCTGGGCAGCCGCATGGTGGATGGTTCGCTTCGCACCAAACTCAATTCGATCAAGCACGCGATGAAAGAGGCAGGCTGATGGACATCCGCGCCGCGGAAATTTCCGCGATCCTCAAGGACCAGATCAAGAATTTCGGCCAGGAAGCTGAAGTCTCCGAAGTCGGACAGGTGCTGTCCGTCGGCGACGGTATCGCCCGCGTCTACGGGTTGGACAACGTCCAGGCCGGTGAAATGGTCGAGTTCGAGAACGGCACCCGCGGCATGGCGCTGAACCTCGAAACCGACAACGTCGGTGTCGTTATTTTCGGTGCCGACCGTGAAATCAAGGAAGGCCAGACCGTCAAGCGCACCCGCGCCATCGTGGACGCGCCGGTCGGCAAGGGCCTGCTCGGCCGCGTCGTCGACGCGCTCGGCAACCCGATCGACGGCAAGGGTCCGATCCAGGCCGACAAGCGCATGCGCGTCGACGTCAAGGCGCCCGGCATCATTCCGCGCAAGTCGGTGAGCGAGCCGATGGCGACCGGCCTCAAGGCGATCGACGCCCTGATCCCGATCGGCCGCGGCCAGCGCGAGCTGATCATCGGTGACCGTCAGACCGGCAAGACCGCGATCGCGCTCGACACCATCCTGAACCAGAAGCCGCTCAACGCGCAGCCCGACGAGAACATCAAGCTGTACTGCGTCTACGTCGCGGTCGGTCAGAAGCGTTCGACCGTCGCCCAGTTCGTGAAGGTGCTGGAAGAGCAGGGTGCGCTCGAGTACTCGATCGTCGTCGCCGCGACCGCTTCGGATCCGGCGCCGATGCAGTACATCGCGCCCTTCACCGGCTGCACCATGGGCGAGTACTTCCGCGACAACGGCATGCACGCGGTCATCATCTATGACGACTTGTCCAAGCAGGCCGTCGCCTACCGCCAGATGTCGCTGCTGCTGCGCCGCCCGCCGGGCCGCGAAGCCTATCCGGGCGACGTGTTCTATCTCCACTCCCGCCTGCTCGAGCGTGCGGCGAAGCTGAACAAGGACCAGGGCTCGGGCTCGCTGACGGCGCTGCCGGTCATCGAAACCCAGGCCAACGACGTGTCGGCGTACATTCCGACCAACGTCATCTCGATCACTGACGGTCAGATCTTCCTGGAAACCGACCTGTTCTTCCAGGGCATCCGTCCCGCGGTGAACGTCGGTCTGTCGGTGTCGCGCGTCGGCTCCTCGGCGCAGACCAAGGCCACCAAGAAGGTCGCCGGCAAGATCAAGGGCGAGCTCGCGCAGTACCGCGAAATGGCGGCGTTCGCGCAGTTCGGCTCCGACCTCGACGCCTCGACCCAGCGCCTGCTCAACCGCGGTTCGCGCCTGACCGAGCTGCTGAAGCAGCCGCAGTTCGCGCCGCTGAAGATGGAAGAGCAGGTCTGCGTGATCTGGGCCGGCACCAACGGCTATCTCGATCCGCTCCCGCTCAACAAGGTGCGCGCGTTCGAGGATGGTCTGCTGTCGCTCCTGCGCGGCAAGAACGTCGAGATCCTCAACTCGATCCGCGATACCCGCGATCTCTCGGACGACACCGCCGCCAAGCTGAAGTCGGTGGTCGAAGGCTTCGCGAAGTCTTTCGCATAAGAAAGCCGTCATGGCCGGGCTAAAGCGCGAAGCGCGTCTTCGCATTTGATGTCCCGGTCATCCACGCGTCACCGCGTGGAGACGAAGAGGTGGATGCCCGGGACAAGCCCGGGCATGACGATAAGATAGGGTCGCGGTCCAGCCACAGGCGGATCGCCGGGGTGAACGAAGAATGGCGTCACTTAAAGACATGCGCGTCCGCATCGCCTCCACCAAGGCGACGCAAAAGATCACCAAGGCCATGCAGATGGTCGCTGCCTCGAAGCTGCGCCGTGCGCAGACCGCCGCGGAAGCCGCGCGCCCCTATGCCGACAAGATGAGCGCGGTGATCTCCAACATCGCCGGCGCCGCTGCGGGCTCGCCCGGCGCGCCGACGCTGCTCGCCGGCACAGGCAGGGATCAGGTTCACCTGCTGCTGGTCTGCACCGGTGAGCGAGGCCTGTCCGGCGCCTTCAACTCCTCGATCGTGCGTCTCGCCCGCGAGCGCGCCCAGGCGCTGATGGCGCAGGGCAAGGACGTGAAATTCTTCTGCGTCGGCCGCAAGGGCTACGACCAGCTCCGCCGCCTGTTCGACAAGCAGATCGTCGAGCATCTCGACCTGCGCAGCGTTCGCCAGCTCGGCTTCGTCAACGCCGAGGACATCGCCAAGAAGGTGCTGGCGCGTTTCGAGAACGGTGAATTCGACGTCTGCACGCTGTTCTATTCGCGCTTCCGCTCGGTGATCGCGCAGATCCCGACCGCCCAGCAGATCATCCCGCTGGTCGTCGAGGAGGGCGCTGCCGCCAGCACGACGTCTTACGAATACGAGCCGGAGGAGGACGAGATCCTCACCCGCCTCCTGCCGCGCAATCTCGCGGTCCAGATCTTCCGCGCGCTGCTTGAGAACAACGCTTCGTTCTACGGCGCGCAGATGAGCGCGATGGACAACGCGACGCGCAACGCCGGCGAAATGATCCGCAAGCAGACGCTGGTCTACAACCGTACGCGTCAGGCCCAGATCACCAAGGAACTGATCGAAATCATCTCGGGTGCCGAGGCCGTCTGACCAAGGCGCTTCAGTACCCGTCCAACGCAACATCCCGGTCGAGCCGACCGTGGTTTACAAATTCGGATCGAAGGAGACACTCAATGGCTGCAGCCACCGGTCGCGTCACCCAGGTCATCGGCGCCGTCGTCGACGTGCAGTTCGAAGGCCACCTCCCGGCCATTCTCAACTCGCTCGAGACCAAGAACGGCGGCAACCGCCTGGTGCTCGAAGTCGCCCAGCATCTCGGTGAGTCGACCGTCCGCACCATCGCGATGGACACCACCGAAGGTCTGGTCCGCGGCCAGGAAGTGACCGACACCGGTTCGCCGATCCGCGTTCCCGTCGGCGAAGGCACGCTCGGCCGCATCATCAACGTCATCGGCGAGCCGATCGACGAAGCCGGCCCGGTCAAGACGGAAGGCCTGCGCGCCATCCACCAGGAAGCGCCGACCTACACCGACCAGTCGACCGAAGCTGAAATTCTCGTCACCGGCATCAAGGTCGTCGACCTTCTTGCTCCGTATGCGAAGGGTGGCAAGATCGGCCTGTTCGGCGGCGCCGGCGTCGGCAAGACCGTGCTGATTCAGGAGCTGATCAACAACGTCGCGAAGGCGCACGGCGGTTACTCCGTGTTCGCCGGCGTCGGCGAGCGTACCCGCGAGGGCAACGACCTCTATCACGAGTTCATCGAATCCAAGGTCAACGCCGATCCGAAAAATCCGGATCCGAGCGTGAAGTCGAAGTGCGCGCTGGTGTTCGGCCAGATGAACGAGCCGCCGGGCGCCCGCGCCCGCGTCGCACTCACCGGTCTGACCATCGCGGAAGACTTCCGCGACAAGGGCCAGGACGTGCTGTTCTTCGTCGACAACATCTTCCGCTTCACGCAAGCCGGCTCGGAAGTGTCGGCGCTGCTCGGCCGTATTCCTTCGGCGGTGGGTTATCAGCCCACCCTCGCCACCGACATGGGCGCGCTGCAGGAGCGCATCACCACCACGCAGAAGGGCTCGATCACCTCGGTGCAGGCCATCTACGTTCCGGCCGACGACTTGACCGACCCGGCGCCCGCGACCTCGTTCGCGCACTTGGACGCGACCACCACGCTGTCGCGCTCGATCGCCGAAAAGGGCATTTATCCGGCGGTGGACCCGCTCGATTCGACCTCGCGCATGCTCTCCCCGCTGGTCGTCGGCGAAGAGCACTACGCCGTCGCCCGTCAGGTCCAGCAGGTGCTGCAGCGCTACAAGGCGCTCCAGGACATCATCGCCATTCTCGGCATGGACGAGCTTTCGGAAGAGGACAAGCTAACGGTGGCCCGCGCCCGCAAGGTCGAGCGCTTCATGTCGCAGCCGTTCCACGTCGCCGAAATCTTCACTGGCTCGCCCGGCAAGTTCGTTGACCTTGCCGACACCATCAAGGGCTTCAAGGGCCTGGTGGAAGGCAAGTATGACCACCTCCCGGAAGCCGCCTTCTACATGGTCGGCACGATCGAAGAGGCGGTCGAGAAGGGCAAGAAGCTGGCGGCCGAGGCGGCCTAAGCTTTTTCATCTCGTCATCGCCGGACTTGATCCGGCGATCCATCGAGAGAGAACTTTCGTTGACTGATGGACCCGCGGGTCGAGCCCGCGGGTGACAAGCGAAGCAGGCGGAAACATCATGGCCACCTTCCACTTTGATCTCGTCTCTCCGGAAAAGCTCGCATTCGCGGGCGAGGTCGACCAGGTCGACATCCCCGGCTGGGAAGGCGACTTCGGCGTGCTCGCCGGGCATGCTCCCCTCGTGGCTGCGATGCGGCCGGGCATCCTGACGATCATCACCGGCGGCCAGAAGCAGAAGGTCATCGTGCTCGGTGGGCTCGCAGAAGTTTCCGGCGACCGTCTTACCGTTCTCGCCGACGTTGCCACGTCGATCGAGGAGCTTGACCGCGCGCAGTTCGCCGAGACCATCGCGGAGATGGAGGAGGGGCTGAAGGAGCGCCAGGGCGACGAGCTCGATCTAGCCATCGAGCGGCTCGACCACTTCAAGAGCATCCAGCAGCAGCTCAACACCACGGCTATGCATTAAGCCCCGGGGCGCCCGCGCCGGGGCTCAAACTAGAAATTCCTGAATAAGTTCAGCGCTCGTCACCACCGTGGCGGGCGCTGAAACTTTGTTGCACCGCGCCGCCGATAGCGGCATTCTGCCGCTGCGGAATTTGTTCCGGGGCTGGTGCAGATGAAACGCAAGATCGCAGCGATTTTCGCGGCCGATATTGCCGGTTACTCAAGGCTGGTCGCGGAGGACGAAGAGGAAACGCTGCGGCGTCTCGCCTCCTATCGCTCCGTCGTCGACGATTTCATCGCCAAGGCGGGTGGGCGCATCTTCAATACGGCAGGCGATGCCGTGCTCGCGGAATTTCCGAGCGCGGTGGACGCGGTGCGCTGCGCGATCGACATCCAGGAGTCCTTGCGGACCCGCAACATGGCCTATCCGCCGAGCCGGCAGATGTCCTTCCGCATCGGCATCACCATCGGCGACGTCGTCGAGCGCGACGGCGATCTGCTGGGGGGACGGCGTCAACATCGCGGCTCGACTCGAGGGCCTCGCCGAGGTCGGCGGTATCTGCGTCTCCCGCGCCGTGCACGAGCAGGTCGCCAACAAACTGTCGGTCCAGTTCGCCGATATCGGCGCGCAGGAGGTCAAGAACATCCCCACGCCCGTGCACGCCTACATGGTGGCGATGCGGCGCGAGGACGCCACCTACACGATGCCGCAAGCGAAAAAGGCGGTCGGCAAGGCCGCACCCGCACCGAACTGGATGTGGCCGCTGGTGGTCGGAATCGTCTCCATCGTCGCCATTGGCGTTGGCGGCTTCCTCTATTTCACCGAGCTCGAGACCGCCAAGGCTCCGGCGGTCGCAGCGTCTACACCAAGCCCGTCGCCGACTGCGACGGCCGCACCGAGCCCGACGCCCACCATGGCCGCGAACGCGCCGGTGCCCATGCCGGCGCAAGGTGCGATGGCTGCCGCCAAGACGGCCCCGATGCCTTCGCCGTTCGCTGCAACCGGCGGCAAATTCCCGGCCGACATGGTGCCGTTCATCAACGAGCGCGTGCGCGGCTATCTCGCCAGCGAATATTCTGCCGCCGGCGACTACAAGGCCTTTGCCCTGAACATTGGCGGTTTCACCGGTTCGGCGCTCGACCAGCCGAACGAGGAAGCCGCACGCAACATGGCGCTCGAGCAGTGCCAGAAGCGCGCGGATGCAGCGCAATCGCCGCGGCGCTGCGAGCTCTATGCGGTCGGCAACAACATCGTCTACACGCACGGCAAGCCGCCGATGCCGCCGCAGCCCTGGGTCCGGCATGATTCCATGACCGAGCGAGCCTTCGCGTCGAAGGACTTCCCGATCGTGCGCGATCCCGCCAAAGTCCGGATCGAGAACCTGTTCGTGCCGGCTGCAAAATCCCGAACGGTCGCGCTCGGCCCGGGCGGTCAATATTTCATGGTGCTCGGCGCGTCATCCGTCGACGAGGCGGCGCGGCGTTCCCTGGAATCGTGTGGCGCGATTGCCGGCGTCGCCTGCATGATCGTCGCGGTCGACGACAATTTCGTCGTGCCGATCCCGAGCCTGCTCAAGGTCACCGGCTTCTTCCATGCCGCCTCCAACGCCTCGATCGTTGCCGATGCGCGCGACGAGGTCGTGCGCAAGCTCGGTGATGCCATGGGCTGGAATGCAGTCGCGGTCGGCACTGCGGGCCGGCCGGGCCTCGGGCTGAAATCCGCGGACGAGCAGACCGCCGTCAATTCCGCGCTCGCCGAGTGCGCCAGGCGCGACAGCGCTTGCCACGTCATCGCGATCGGCCCGTTCACGGTCGGACCGACGAATTGATCTGACCGCCCGAGAGATCAAGCCCTTGCGAAGGTACGCTCCCTCGCCCCGCTCTTGTCCGCCGAAGCCTTGGCGAAGGCGGATGCGGGTCGCGACGAGCTTCGCTCGCGCTGAGAGGGTTGGGGTGAGGGGGAGTCTCCGCGGGGGCGGTGAGAGCGGGACTCGCGGAGAGTCCCCCTCACCCGGAATCCGCGCTACGCGCGCATTCCGATCTCTCCCCGCAAGCGGGGCGAGATGAAGCGAGACCGCGCCTCGCCGCCAATTCTTCCCAACGTGTCAGTCACTTCGCAACGACCACGGCGTATCGCGCCGGCAGTCGCCGGCTACTGTGCATGGGGTTGTTTTCGGTATTTTAGTTTCCGAAGGGCGCAAACTGTTGCGACACCGCGCGGTAGACGTCGCGGCGGAACGGCACCACGAGATCGGCGACACGGTCGAGGCGCTCCCAGCGCCATGCGTCGAACTCCGCGGGCTGTCCGTTGCGTGGCGTCAGCGGATCGATCTCTTCATCCTTGCCGGTGAAGCGCAGCGCGAACCATTTCTGCCGCTGCCCGCGGAATTTTGCCAGGCGATGGGTTTGCGGTCCGTCATAGGGCGGGAATTCGTAGGTGAACCAGTCGGTCTCGCCGAGATAGTCCGCGCTGACGACGTTGGTCTCCTCCCAGAGCTCGCGCATCGCGGCATCGCGCAAATTCTCGCCTTCGTCGACGCCGCCTTGTGGCATCTGCCAGTCGAGGCCAGGCAGGATGATCTCCGGGCCGTCGCCCTTGAAGCGGTGGCCGATCAGCACGCGGCCTTCGGCATTGAAGAGAGCGATCCCGACATTGGGACGGTAGGGCTTCTGATCGGTCACGCGCGGACTTCTTTCTTCGTCATTCCGGGGCGCGCAAAGCGCGAGCCCGGAATCCATAACCACAGGCGGTCGTTGGTTGAAAGGTCGTGGTTGCTATCTGTCGCCCAACTTCTCCCTGGGGGTATGGGTCCCCGCCCCCGTGCGCAATTGCGCAACTAGGCGGGGACGACGACCGGGAGCGCGGCGACAGGTCCTATTCATCCGCCAGCGCGGAAAATTCCTTCACCACGCGCTCATAGACCGGGCGCTTGAACGGAATGATCAATTCAGGGAGATTCTTCATCGGCTCCCAGCGCCAGCTCACGAACTCGGCCTTGTGGCCGCCGCCGCCGGGCTTTTCGACGTTGATCTCGCTGTCCTTGCCGGTGAAGCGCACCGCGAACCATTTCTGGCGCTGGCCGCGGTAACGGCCCTTCCAGGCGCGCCCCGCAACCGTGCGCGGAATGTCGTAGATCAGCCAGTCCGGGACCTCGCCCAGCCGCTCGACCGAGCGCACGCTGGTCTCCTCGTAGAGTTCGCGCCTCGCCGCGTCCCAGGTGTCCTCTCCGGGATCGACGCCGCCTTGCGGCATCTGCCAGACGTGGCTGTCGTCGACACGTTCGATGCCGCCGGCGCGCCGGCCGATGAACACCAGTCCCTTTGTGTTGATCAGCATCACACCGACGCAGGTCCGGTAGGGCAGATCCTCGTAACGCGCCATTCCGCCAAACCCCTCGCGTGCTCTTCGGTAAGGCTTAATCGGCCCCGCGGGACCCGCGCCCTACCAATTCGTTGATTTAGCTGGATTTTGATTTCAGCATCGCGGTTGTCAATGGCACCAAAAGGATACCTCGGTCGCCCAATGTCCTGGTCCAGGCGCCGATGCGCTCGATCGAGACCGGGAGGGCGGAGGCGGTGCCGACGGCCGCGCCGCGCTCGCGCGCCGCCGATTCGAGCTTGTTCAGGGCGCGGTCGATCTCGGCCGGGGTCGGCACCACATCGATCGCGATGTCGCCCTTGCCGAACGGCATCGCCTGGCTCGCCGCAGCCTGGGACGCGATGCTGCGGGGCGAGGAGCCGTCGTCGAAGAAACCGAGCCCGCGCTTGGCCGCCTCGCGGATGATCGGCTGCATCGCCGCGTCCGTCGCCACGAAACGGGCGCCCATGAAATTGGTGATACCGGCATAGCCCTGCATCCGGCTCAGATGCCAGTACAGGCGGTCCATGTTCTGGTCGGTACTGAGCGAGGTCAGCAGCGTCTGCGGCCCCGGATCGTTGTCGGGGGAAGTCGTAGGGCTCCATCGGGATCTGGAGGAAGATCTCGTGGCGCTGGGCGC
>NZ_LGHM01000045.1 GCF_001908185.1 Bradyrhizobium sp. AS23.2 | reverse complement strand
CGACCCCCAGGGCCATCTCCAAGCTCAGGGCATTGATTGCCTTCGGCCGGTTGAGCCGGATGACGCCCGCAGTCCCTTCGCGCCGGACGATCAGGTCGCCTTCTGCGACCACCACATCATTCATCGTTCACTCTCGATCATATTGTGCGACATGACCAGCCGCATGATTTCGTCGATAACTTCGTGGATCAACGCCGCATCGACGCGCGTCATCACCGTCGCGGGCGTTCGACCATCCGAGAGCACTCTGTGCATCAATTGATGCCGGCGTAGTTCGGACGTCGGCGCAGAAGGCCGTGGATCAGGATTTGCGACATCAGGCGCTCAATGGCGGCGCCGACCGGACCGCACTCGACGCATCGCCCGGGAACATCCTCTAGGCCAACCAGCGCTTTCGACGCCTATAGGACTTGACGTCTCGAAAGCTGGTCCTGTTCGAATCCGCGATGCCAAGGTAGAATTCCTTTACGTCCTCGTTTTGCCGCAGATCGTCCGCCGAGCCGTCCAACACGATTCTTCCCGTTTCAAGGATGTAGCCATAGGTTGCGTAGCGCAGCGCCATATTCGTGTTCTGCTCCGCGATCAGGAACGACACGCCCTGTGCCTCGTTGAGCGTCTTGACGATTCCGAATATCTCTTCAACGATCTTTGGAGCCAATCCCATCGACGGCTCGTCCAGCAGGATCATCTTCGGCCTCGACATCATTGCACGGCCGATAGCGCACATTTGTTGCTCTCCACCGGAGACGTAACCGGCCAGGGACTTTCTCCTCTCCCTCAAACGCGGAAAGTATTCGTACACCGCGTCCAAATCTCGCTGAATCGCCGCCTTGCCGTTCCTTCGCGTGAAGGCGCCCGTCAGAAGGTTTTCGTGGATCGACAAATGGGCGAAGCAGTGCCGCCCCTCCATGACTTGAACACAGCCGTTGCTGACAAGATCATTGGGCGTCGTATTGTCTACACGCCGACCGTCGAATTCGATGATCCCCTTCGTCACGAGGCCCTTCTCGCTCTTCAGCAAGTTCGAGATCGCCTTCAGCGTTGTCGTTTTGCCCGCGCCGTTCGCGCCCAGAATACTGACGATGCCGCCTCTTGGCACCGCGAGTGAAACGCCCTTGAGGACCAAGACCACCTGGTCATAGATCACCTCGATGTTGTTGACGGATAGGATCGGTGTCGTACCGATCCCGGACTGACCGTTCGTCTCCCGTTCGATCTGAGCCATCTGCGAAGTCCTCCCCACGTATCCGGCGGTCGGCGGAGCCGGGAAGGCTCCGCCACCCCAAGATTGCGGCAGCTAGTCGGCCTTCGAGCAATCGACGGGCGCGATGCCCTTGCTGCCGGCGTACGCCGCGGCGGATTCCTTGACCATCGGCTGGAGCACCGCGTCGTCAGCTTCGATCCAGTCGCTGATCACCTTCCAATGAGCACCGTCCCATTGCTGCACGCGCCCAAGACGCGCTCCCTCATGATCTGCGCAAGTGACCTTGAGCGGCCGCATCATGGTCGGCACCCCAAGCTCCTTCAGCCGAGCAGCTGTCAGTTCCATGTGCTCGGCACCCCACCGGACTTGCTCCCCGGTCAGCGGCTTGTTTCCGTATTTCGTTTGCGCCGTCCGGATCGCTTCGACGCCCAGCATTGCGCTCAGCATCCCGCGATTATAAAGCACCTGCCCAACACCACCTTCCGAACCACGTCCCAGGCCTTTCCCGTAGACGTGCTTCAGGATGTCGTCGTGGACCTGATCGTGCTCTGCCCCGTGCTGAAGCATGAGCGACTTATAGTTCTTCGCCAGATCGCCGGCGGGGATGACATCGGGCTCAGCGCCAGACCAGGCGTATCCGATCAATTTGTCGCGCGGAAATCCGACGGCGGCGGCCTCCTGGATGGCGGCCGGATTCATTCCGCCGTACCCCCAAAGGACGACATAGTCGGGCCGCATCTGCCGGATCTTGAGCCACTGCGCCTTTTGTTCGAGTCCTGGAGCAGTTACGGGGATGCCCGTGAATTCGTAACCCAGGCTCTGGGCAAGCTTTTCGAAGACAGGAATCGGCTCTTTCCCGGCCGGAGCGTCCAGGTAAACCAGAACGATCTTCTTGCCTTTGAGATTCTGTTTTCCGCCGACCTGCTGGCCGAGATATTCGACCGCTACCGCCGCCGCCGTCCAATGCGTGCTGATCAACGGGAAGTTCCACCTGAAGGCGGCCCCGTCGCGAGTGTCGGATCGACCATATCCCACCGTCAACAAAGGTATCTTGTCGACGGGCACTTTCTCCGTCAGCGCGAAAGTGATCCCGGTCGACACCGGATGAAACATCGACGCGCCGGTCGGCCCCTTTCCTTTCAATCGCTCGTAACACTCGACGCCACGATCGGTCGCGTAGCTCGTCTCGCATTCCTCGAACGTGATCTTGACCCCGTTGACGCCACCATCCCGCGCGTTGACGAGTTGCAGATAATCAACAAAGCCGTTCGCGAAAGGTACGCCGTTTGCGGCGTAGGGACCCGTTCGGTACGACAAGATGGGGATGAATTGCTCGTTTTGAGCGCTAGCCGTTGCCGACATCACCGTCAAAGACATCAACGCAGCCATGACAAGCGTTGAAACAACTCTCATGCGTATCCTCCTGCTTCTTTTTTGTCGGTCATTCTCACTTTGAGAACGACCCATTTGTTGCGGCGCCCTCACCGAGGAGCGCTAGTAGGGAAACGGCCAGATCCTGAGCTTCTCCTTCGCCAACAGCCACAGGCGCGCCAGCCCCAGTGGCTCGGCGATCAGAAAGAAAATGATCAGAATGCCGAATACCGCCACCTCGAGATGCGAGATCGTCGATGTCGACAAGGGTACGCCAAGCGCCGCCGGCACTCGGGTCAACACGATCGGCAATATCATGATGAAAGCGGTGCCCAGGAACGATCCAAGAATGGAGCCAAGGCCTCCAACGATGATCATGAAGAGAATATTGAATGAACGGTCGATCGAAAAGGCGAGAGGTTCCCATGAGCCGAGATGAACAAAAGCCCAGAGCGCTCCGGCAACCCCGATCGTGAACGAAGACACGGCGAATGCCGTGAGTTTGGCGTAGACGGGACGAATACCAATGATCTCGGCGGCGATGTCCATGTCCCGGATAGCCATCCACTGCCGGCCAAGCGCACCGCGCGTCAGGTTCTTGAGACCGAGAGAGAAGAGCACGACAACGGCGAGGACGAACAGGTATTTTCCCGTCCCGCTTTCAAGTTTGATTCCAAGAATCTCGACCGCGGGCGCGGTCACGGACCCGGAGGCCGACCCGTTGGTAAACCAGCTTACGCGCAGGAAAAGCCAATCGAAGAAGAATTGCGCTGCGAGAGTCGTAACCGCAAGGTAGAGGCCTTTGATACGCAGGCTCGGCAAGCCGAACGCGATACCGGCGCCGGCGGCCGCGATGCCTCCACACAATATGGCCAATATGCTCGGGACCTGCGGAAGTCTGACGGCAACGTTGTAGGCCGCATAGGCGCCGATCGCCATGAACGCACCGGTCCCGAGCGATATCTGACCGCAATATCCCACGAGAATGTTCAACCCGATGGACGCGAGCGACAGGATCAGAAACGGGATGAGGATCGCGGAATAGAGATAGTTCGATGTGAATGCGTCCGTCCCGAAAGCCAACAATATCGGAAGACCGGCCACGGCGAAGGTAACCAGTGCGACAACGGACCAGCGATCCTGCACGATCGGCAGCATCGCCATGTCCTGCTTGTAGCTCGTCTTAAACTGGCCTGCCTCGTGGTAAATCACGTGCCACCCCCAATCAGATGCGCTCAATGAGGCGTTCGCCAAACAGGCCTTGAGGCCAGATCATCAGAAAGATCAACGCCACGACGTACGCAAACCAATATTCGATCCCGCCCCCGATCATCGATCCAATGAAGACTTCGGCCAGCTTCTCTCCAGCTCCGATAAGCAGGCCGCCCACTATCGCGCCCGGAATCGAGGTGAAGCCGCCGAGGATCAAGACCGGCAAGGCCTTCATCGCCAGGAAGACAATCGAGTATTGTATGCCGACTTTCGTTCCCCAAAGCACAGCCGCCGCGAGTGCGATCAATCCCGCGACCGACCATATGATCAACCACGTCCAGGGTATCGGAATGCCCACCGATTGCGCGGCAGCGTGATCGTCGGCGACCGCGCGCAACGCCAGGCCAGTGCCCGTCTTCTGAAAGAACACGACAAGGATTAGTACGAGACAAGCCGCGATAATCGCGGCCCACAAGTCGACACTGTTGAGAAGCACGCCGCCGTCAAAGAGTCCGGTCAGAACGATGATCGGCTCTCGGGGAATGCCGATCTTGACGGCATACACCTCGGATCCGAACGCAATCTGGCTTAGCTCATCGATCACGAACGCCAGTCCGATGGTCGCCATGAAGAGGGACAACGAACTCTGGTTGATCAGCCGGGTCAGAACGAATTTTTCGACGAGCCAGGCAACGATGACCATGATGGCGACTGCAAATGCCAGCCCGCCTGCAACCGAGATCCAGAACGGGAAGGTTTCGCCGAGAAATGCCTGCGCCCGAACGAATGCCAGGCCCGCCAGGAGAACCATCGAGCCTTGCGCGAAGTTCAGGACGCCTGACGCCTTGAAGATCACCACAAAACCGAGGGCGACCAGTGAATACAGCACGCCGGAGAGCAGCCCACCAATCAGCACTTCTATGAAAAATCCCATGACGATCCCTCAGTGCGAGCCGAGATAAGCCGCAATGACCCTGTCGTCAGACTTGATCGCGTCGGGCGTTCCGTCGGCGATCTTCCTCCCGGATTCCAGGACCACGATGCGATCTGACAAATCCATCACAACGCCTATGTCATGCTCGATCAGGGCGACGGTCGTCCGGAAATGCCGATTTGCCTCCAGGATGAAGCGGCACATATCGCCTTTTTCTTCGAGATTCATTCCGGCCATCGGTTCGTCGAGGAGCAAGAGGTCCGGCTCCATCGCCAGCGCGCGACCGAGCTCCACCCGTTTCTGCAATCCGTAGGGGAGCACTCCGACCTGCGTCTTCCGGATGTGCTCGATCTGCAAGAAGTCTATGATCTCTTCGACAAGATATCGGTTCTCGATCTCCTCCCGCTCCGCCTTCCCGGCGCGGACGAGCTGTTGCCAGAAATTGGCGCGCATCTTCAATGCACGCCCCGTCATGATGTTTTCCAGCGTTGTCATTCCTCGAAAGAGAGCGACGTTCTGAAACGTACGGGCAATGCCGTCGCGCGCGGCCTCGTGTGGCCTCATCTGAGCACGCTTGCGGCCCTTGAACGTGATGCTTCCCTTTGCGGGATGATAGAAGCCGTTGACGCAATTGAGCATCGTCGTCTTCCCGGCGCCGTTTGGCCCAATGATGGCCCGGATCTCGCCGCGGCGGATGTCGAACGACACATCGGTCAGCGCCCGCACTCCGCCAAAGGCAACGGAGATGTTTTCGATGTCGAGGATCGTCTCGGCTTCTCGGGCCACTTGCCGGCCGAGGAAGGCCTGCTCCCCCGGCGCGGGCTCCGGTATCACCGTCATCATGCGGCCCTCGCCTGCGACGGACTTCCACCACGCGTCACGAAAGTTTCGGCGTCACGAACTCGTACCTTGCCGCCGACGGTCCCCTGCCGCCCATCTTCGAACATGACGGGCGTCTCGATTTCGTAGGAGCCAGGTCCCTGGTAGAGCGCGTCGATAAGAACGGCGTATCGGTCGACTATGATGTTGCGGCGGACCTTTTGCGTACGCGTTAGCTCCCCGTCGTCCGCGTCGAGTTCCTTGTGCAGAATGAGAAATCGGCGGATTTGCGCACCGGACATCCTGGGGTCCGCTGCGAGCGCCCGGTTCACGTCAATCACGTGGGTTGCGACCAGGTCATAGACCAGTGGATGGGCCGCCAGTTCCTGGTAGCTCCCCCAACTGATGCCGTTCCGTTCGGCCCAGTTGGTGATGGCACTGAGTTCGATGTTGATCATCGCGGTGCAGTAGTCGCGGCCGTCACCGAACGCGACTACTTCCTTGATGACGGGAAAGAATTTCAGTTTGTTCTCGACATACTTCGGCGCGAACAGCTCGCCACTCCGCAGCCGGCCAACGTCACGCACGCGGTCGATGATCCTGAGGTGACCACGGTCATCGACGAATCCGGCGTCCCCCCGTTCGCACCCAACCGTCAGCCGTCAGTATCTCCTGCGTCTTTTCGGGCTCCTTGTGATACCCGATGAACACACCCGGAGAGCGGAACAGAATCTCGCCCTGCTCGGTCACGCGTATCTCGACTTCGGGCGCCGGCACCCCGACCGTCTCGAAATCCACGGAGTCGTTGCGGTGCATGGCTATGTACACGCAAGCCTCGGTCTGACCGTAAAGCTGCTTGAGATTCACGCCGAGCGATCGGAAGAAGCCGAACATGTCGGGCCCGATGGCCTCCCCGGCCGTGTACGCGACCTTTATGCGCGAGAAGCCCAACCGGCTCTTTATGGGGCGGTAAACGAGCAGCCAGCCAATTGCATAGAGCAACCGCCCCTTGAGCGGCACGGACCTTCCCGCGTTTATCGCGTCGCCCCATTTCTTCGCAACGCGAATGAAGTAGTCGAACATGCGGCGCTTCAGCGGAGCTGCGTCCTCAATTCGGACCAGCATCGTCGTCAACATCTCCTCAAAGACCCTTGGAGGAGCAAAAAAATATGTTGGCGCGATCTCGTGGCGATCGTGCGCTATGGTCTCAGGGGACTCAGGGCACGAAACGCAGTATCCCGCGCAGTAAGCCTGAGCGTATGAGAATATGTGATCGCCAATCCAAGCCATGGGCAGGTAGGCGATCGCCTCGTCCGTCTCATCCAGACTATCGAACTCATTCGCGTTCAACGCCGAGGTGATCAGATTCCGGTATGTCAGCATCACCCCTTTCGGCCGGCCCGTGGTGCCGGACGTGTAGAGGAGGACCGCGAGGTCGTCCAAGGACACGGCATCTATCTGCGATCGCCAGGCAGCTTCTCGGCGAGGATCAGCGCGGAGCGCGGATACGCCCCTGGCTTGCACGTCCTGGAATTGATGCAATCCTGCGTCGTCGTAATCGCGCATGCCACGAGGCTCGTCATAGACGACGTGGCGCAGGGCGCGAAGGCGGTCGCGTATGCCCAATAGCTTGTCTACCTGCTCCTGATCCTCCACGACGGCGAACGTGGCCTCCGCATGCCCCAACACGTACTCCATCTCTTCGGCGGTTGAGTCGTGATAGACCGGAATGGCCACGCCGCCGAGGGACTGGGCGGCTGCCATTGACCAATACAGTCGCGGGCGATTCCTGCCAGCGATCGCGATCCGGTCGCCAGGCTGAAAGCCGAGGTCCTGGAGGCCGGCCGCGAACGATCGAACCTCGTCGAGGACGTCTCGCCATGTCCAGCTTTGCCAAATGCCGAGATGCTTGAAGCGCTGAGCGGGGCGGTCCGGGAATCGCTCAGCATTGACCAGCAGCATCGCCGGAAAGGACTTGCAGTTGCGAATCCTCGCATTGAGCGCCGAGACTGTCGCGGCATCAATTCGCTTGGGAGAGGGCGGTGACGGATGCATGGTATCCTGCATAACCTTCACTCGTCGGCTGGACTGAGTTGACCGCGCCGATCTCGACACTTGCTCATGCGCAGGCAGTTCGGCGCAGCGATCGGCAACATGCAACTCTGCCTCATCGCTGACGCTCTGGAACGACCACGACGAGCCCATCGAGCAGCTTCGTCATCCGCACTTGGCAGCCCAAGCGGCTATTGTGCCGACGGGGTGCAGCGACGCCGTTCAACAACTCATCCTCGAGCTCCGATGGCGCATCGAGCTCTCCCAATCGCGTCTCGTCGACGTAAAGGTGACAGGTCGCGCACACGCAGGCTCCGCCGCAGTCCCCGAGCACGCCGGGCACGGCGTTCTCGATCGCGCCCTGCATCAGAGACACGCCGTCCGACAGATCCAATGAGCAGCGCGATCCGTCCGGCAAAATGTACGTCACCGCTGGCAACATCCCCCCTTGGCCTACTGGTCTGGTTTTTTGATTAATGCGAGCGAACGATCCCTCGCAACTGATAGCGCCATTATTCTTTTTGGAAGTCAACAATTTTTTGTCGAACCGATCTTGTTGATTATGAAGCGCCAGATATGCTTGGAAGAATTGCTATTCGGCGAAACCGTTTCCATGCGAGATGGGGCGGCGGATAGATGCACTGTAATTTCAGGATCGGCGATATTTCGATAGATCGCTCGCAATATCACCCGTCCCTGACTGCCACTTCACGAGAGAACCATGACTGATCCTCAGGCGCGCCCAGGGCCGGAAAAAAGCGCGACAATCTCGGCTCCTCGGCAACGACGCAGTCAGGAGCGTCGCCGAGAACTGGCCCGCGTTGCCGTGCAGCTCATTCAGGAACGCGGCTTTGACGCGCTTTCGGTAAGCGAGGTTGCTGAAACAGCCGGCATCAGCATCGGCGGGATGTACCGATACATCCGCACGAAAACCGACCTGCTTGTCATGGCTTGCGAGGACATTTTTTCCGGCCTCCGGCAGCAAATGCTTGAAGCGATGCGGTCAGAGCAAGGCATTCCGGCAAAACTCGAGACTGCAATGCGCGTCTACTGGGCGGCTTGTAACGAACGGTTAAGCCTGCTCCGCCTGACTTACCGCGAGTACCGCTCGCTGCCTCCCGAGGCTCAAGACACCTACAAAAAGCAAGAAACCGATATCGCCGATTTGTTCAGCGACCTCATCCGAGCCGGCATGATCGCGGACGAATTCAATGAAGTTGATGACCGCATTGTCGCGCAGCAGATTATTTTCATGTCACACATCAACGCCTTCAAGGGATGGGCGCTTCGAGAGAAAAGCGCGGAACAATTGCTGGCAGAGCACACCCAATTGTTCATGGCGCGACTGAGGCGGGCGCCTCCCCCCCTGAATCTGCGGCGAGGCGCACGCACTCTCAGAACTCCGTGCTTGAAGAAGCCGTGCGGTCGCCTTCGCTTCATTGTGTCGGGTCACGGGGCGCCTGCGCGGCGCCGATCGCACCCCGCCCATTCGCAAACGTGCGCAAGATCGGCCTCATCGATCTCCGCACGTCGAGCGAACCTTGTACGGGCCTGTTCGAGTCCCGTCATGCGTGGCGCAAATTCCGTCAGCGATGCAACCGCACCGGAAGCGCCCGAACGCCCCTCATGACCATCGCATCGATCCAATCGAGCTCTTCGATGGGCTTGGCGACCTCGATTCTCTGAAACCGCTTCAGAAGCTCGTTGAAGGCCGTCTTCGCCTCCAGTCTCGCGAGAGGCGCGCCCAGGCAGAAATGGGCACCTTTGCCGAAGGTCACGTGGCGGTTCGGCTTGCGGCCAATATCGAGACGATCAGGCTCATCAAAGACCTTCGGATCTCGATTGGCTGCCGTCAGCATGACGAACATTCGCTGACCCTCCTCCAGCGAGTGACCGCCAAGCTCATGAGATCGCGCGACAACCCGCGCCGTTGACAATACCGGGCCGTCAAATCGCAGGAATTCCTCGACGGCACTTTCGATCGAGCCCGGACTTTGACGCAAGTGCTCCCATTGATCCGGATTGGCGTGGAGTGCCATCACCGCATTGCCCAGCAGGTTTGTCGTCGTTTCGTGCCCCGCGAACAGCATCAGCATCGCCGCGGCCACCAACTCATCGTCAGTCAGCGCGGACTGCTCGTCCCTCGCCTCTACGAGATAAGTCAGGATGTCGTTCTTCGGTTGCGCCCGCCGCTCGGCGACGAGTTGGCTGAAGAAATCCGCCATGGCGATCACACCGCGACGCGCGCGTTCGTACTTGTCTTCGACCGTCCTGGGGCTGCCGACAAAGTTGATGAGGTCGTCCGACCATTCCTTCATCTTGAAGAGCATGTCGCGGGGAACACCCAGCATCTTCATGATGACCAGGGCCGGCAGCGGCATCGCGAAATCTCCGATGAAGTCGATTTCATCCCTGCCTTTGAGCTCCTCGAGGAGGAGATCCACGATCGAAGCAATGTCCGGCTGGAGGCCGGCGACGACGCCGGGGTTGATCGCCACATTCATGAGACGGCGGAGACGCGTATGCTCGGGCGGGTTCCGGAAGACGAGCCAGAGGCTGATATAGCGCATGATCTCGTTGAGCTTGGCGCGATCCGTCGCCTCGGCCTGCTTGTAGAATGGTGACAGGCGGTCGGAGGAGAAGTCACCGATCGCAAGGACGGATTCCGCCAACGCGTGACTCGTCACGACCCAGCTCGACAACTTGGGGCTCCAGTGAACGGGATCTTCCGCACGCATGCGAGCAAACAATGCGTGCGGATTTCGAAGCACCGCGGGGTTTGACGGGTCGTAGAAAAGGCTCATCGGCATCTCCTCTTGGTCGCGATGTCCTGCGAGACGAACGAGCGTGGGCCCCACACGCGAACGTCGCGCCAACTGATGTTTTGAACCGAGCGTCGGGACCGAAGGCGCCACCTGCTCGCAGCCCCCGCCGGTAGACACACATGTCGGCGAAAACTCAATTTATAGTTGTCAAAGACCGAGGCGACGTGGAGCGCGCGGACGGCGCTACAGAGCGCAACACTCGGCCGTGGGCCGAATACACCGATCAGCGATCGCCGCTCCGGCGACGAAAACGCGGACCGCTGAAATCCACCAGCAGCAGATCAGGGCATGAGCGACTCATTCCAGAATAAAAGAGAATACTTGCTCTCATTTATTCGACGAGTGAGAATTGCTGTCAAGCCAGAATTCCGCAATTATCTTATGAAATTCTAACATTAGGCCCTTGGTTGACATTCTGGCACAGCTAAGAATAAAAGAGATTACTCGCTCTCTTTGTGGATTGACGGAGCCGGAACCTTTCAGCATGCCGACCGTGACTTACCTGTTGAGTGATGGCTCTCAGATCTCTGCCGACCTGCCGGTGGGCACAACCTTATTGGCGGGCGCGGTCAATTCCGCCGTACCCGGCGTGCTCGGAGACTGCGGCGGAAGCTGCTCGTGCGCGACCTGCCACGTGTACGTCGAGGAACGCAGACTTGGCGAGCTGGAGCCACCATCCGTCCTGGAGAACGAGTTGCTTGACGGCGTCGCCGCACCTCGGCGTGAGAACAGTCGTCTAAGCTGTCAAATCTGCATGACGCACGAACTGAATGGCCTGATTGTCACTCTTCCGGATGTGCAGGCTTGACGGAGAGCCCTCTGGTCGTCGTCGGCGCCTCCTGCGCCGGAACCAATCTCGCCCTCGCCGCCCGAGAGTTCGGATCGCAACGCCGGATCATCGTAGTCGGCGAAGAGCCGGGATTCCCGTATCACCGACCTCCCCTTTCCAAAGCATACTTGTCGGGAAAAGCTGACGATCAATCGCTGATGTTGCGCCCCGAAAAGCTCTACGCTTCTCAGGGCATCGAGTTTCTCCCTGAAACCCGGGTCGTGTCCATAGACCGCAACGTCAAGGCGCTCTTGACGAGTGAGGGACAGCGGATTTCATACGGTCAACTTGCGCTGACGACCGGATGCAGACCGCGGCGGCTGTCGCTCGCCGGAGCGGAGGCCGACAACGTACTGCTACTCCGAACGGTCGCCGAAGCTCGTTCGCTCCGCGAGGCCGCCCAGTCCGCCCGCTCGGCACTCGTCATCGGCGGCGGCTTCATTGGCCTCGAGGTCGCCGCGACGCTGGCGCAAGGGGGCATAGCCGTCACTGTTATTGAGCTCGAGCCTCGCCTTCTGCAACGCGCCGTCTCGACACTGGTGGCCGACGCCTTGCTGAAAGTGCATCGTTCACACGACGTTACATTCCGCTTCGGCGTAACTGCAGCGGCACTCGAGCTCTCCGGAAATCGGGTTCGCAACGTCCGACTGAGCGACAACTCCACGATCACCTGCGACCTCGTCGTCGTCGGCATCGGGACAATCCCCAATGATGAGCTCGCGCGCGATGCGGGACTTTGTTGTGACAACGGCATCCTGATTGACGCGCACGGCCGGACGTCCGACGAGTCGATCGTCGCGGCGGGGGATTGCGCCAGGCAATCAAACGCCTTTGCAGATCATCAATTGCTTCGGCTCGAGTCTGTCCAAAACGCCACGGACCAGGCGAGATCCGCAGCCGCCACCCTGACCGCCCGTGCAGACACAGGCCTCAAGCCTCCGTGGTTCTGGTCCGATCAGTATGATGTCAAGCTGCAGATCGCAGGCATCATCACGGGAGCGGACACAAGCGTCGTGCGAGGCACTCCCGAAGAGGGCAAATTCTCGGTGTTCCACTTCCGCAATGGAAGCTTCATCGGCGCGGAATCCCTCAGCCGCGCGTCAGACCACGTGTTGGCACGCCGATGCCTTGGAGAGCAGATCTCGCTCTCCCCGTCCGTCGTCGGGGATACCAGCATCGATCTCGCCACGATCGTCCGGCAATCAAAGAAATGAGATTGAACCAATCTGCAAGGGCTTGAGCGCCTGCTTGCCTAAGGCGTGCTGAGGCCCGCAGCATCAGAAGCAGGGCAATCGCGCATGATGCCGTGGAGGCAGTGAACTTGCCCCGCCTCACGGTTCAAGGAGCGCCGCACTCGAAGGACAGGCCGCCGGGAAACTGCCCACCAGAGCCTCTTCCATATGCGATTGCCCGGCACTCGGAGCGGCCTCGCAACGCTTCGTTGCTGCCTCGCCTTTCAGGTCGAGGGGGTACGAATGAAATTGATGATGCCCGAAAAATCGGTCTGGCCATGACCGGCCCCCTCGAACGCTCGATAGATCTCCTCTGCATGCTTTCCGAGCGGCGTCTTCACAACAGCGGCGTCGGCCGCCTCCTGTGCCAGCGCCAGGTCCTTCAACATGAGGGAAGAGGCAAAGCCCGGCTTGTAGGCATTGTTCGCCGGCGACGTCGGCACAGGGCCCGGCACTGGGCAATAACTGGTGATCGACCAGCACTGCCCCGACGAAGTCGAAGCCACATCGAACAGCGCTTGATGCGACAAGCCAAGCTTTTCACCCAGCGCGAAGGCTTCACTCACCGCGATCATGGAAATCCCGACGATCATGTTATTGCAGATCTTGGCTGCCTGCCCCGCTCCGGCACCGCCGCAAAGCACGATCTTCTTGCCCATGGCCGCCAGAAAGGGCTTGGCATCGGCGAACGCCCGCTCTTCGCCACCACACATGAACGTCAGCGTTGCGGCTTTGGCTCCGCCGGTGCCTCCGGAGACCGGCGCATCGACCGACGCGAGTCCGTGCTTGGCGGCAAGCGCATGCACCGCCTTGGCGCTTTCGACGTCGATCGTCGAACAATCGATGACGAGCGCCTGTTTCGACATGACGGGAAGTATGTCTGCCCAAACTGCCCGGACATGTTTGCCGGCAGGCAGCATGGTAATGACCACGTCCGCGCCGTCGGCCGCCGCGACCGCACTTTCGGCAACGTCAGATCCTTCGCCGCTCACTTGGTCGCGTAGCGCCTTGACCAGATCGAACGCGACCACCTTGTGACCGGCCTTCACGAGGTTGGCCGCCATCGGCGCGCCCATATTGCCCAGACCGATGAATCCGATAGTTGCCATTTGGAGCCCTCCCGATTGGCAAGCAGAACAATGCCCGCTGGCCGAGACTTGAAATCGTCGCGAGCGCCCGGCACGCGCCCAGACGGGCGACACTCTGCAATTTCAGAAATACACCTGTCAATAAATTGAACTTCTATATGGTCTATAAATATACGATGGTGGTTGTTGTGTATTCTAATGTCTCGTGCTACGGGCCTTTCCGCTAGATGCCATCGCAGAACTCGTCGCGGCGGACCTCTTCGCGCCGTTGCGCATCGCAAGGCTTTTGCGGATCCGCGACCGGTCGCGGTCGGTCCCTTTTCAGGTGCAGGTGGGCTTGATGTCGACTTCCAATCCAACCAACAAGAACCAGCTGCCTCTTGCGGGCATGCGCGTGCTGGATCTCAGCCGGGCCTTGTCGGGGCCATTCTGCACCACGATCCTCGGCGATCTCGGCGCCGACGTGATCAAGGTCGAAGCCCTGCCCGATGGCGACATGGTGCGCAATTGGGGCCCCTTCGATCGTGAGCTTAGCGCCTACTACCTGTCGGCCAACCGCAACAAGCGGGGGATAGCCATCGATTTCCGGAGCGAAGAAGGACGCGCCATCCTGTTTCGCTTGGCAACCGAAAGTGACGTCATTGTCGAAAATTTCATGCCGGGCACCCTGAGCGCCATGGGGCTGGATCCGGAGAAATTGCGAGAGCGAAATCCCCGGTTGATCATTTCAAGCATCAGCGGCTTCGGCCGTAGCGGTCCGTTGGGAGACAGGCCGGGATTCGACCAGATTGCACAGGGTTACTCCGGTCTGATGAGCGTGACCGGCGACCCCGCCACGGGACCGACGAGAGTCGGCGTCGCCATTGGAGATATGACCGCTGGAATGTGGTTGGCTCTGGGCGTTCTCGCAGCCTGGATCGGCGTCGACAAGACGGGCGCCGGCCAAACCGTCGATACCTCGTTGCTCGCCGGTCTTGTGAGCTTGTTGAGCGTGCAGGGGCAGCGATATCTCAGCCTCAATGAGGTGGCGCCTCTCGCTGGCAACGTTCATCCGGTCATTGCGCCTTACGGCGTCTTCCGTGCCGGCGACGGCGACATGAACATCGGAGCCGCCACCCAGGGCATGTGGCTCAGCCTGTGCGACGTCATCGGGCGACCGGACCTCAAGCAGAATCCGCGCTTCACCACTAACGCCCTGCGCATGCAACACCGCGACGAATTGAAGGAAATCATTGAGACCGAATTGACGGGTCGGACGCGAGGGGAGTGGACCGGCTTGTTCGTAGCGGCCGGCATTCCGGCCGGCCCGATCAACTCGATCAAGGACGCATTGGAGAGCGATCAGGTCCGCCACCTCGGTCTTGTCGAGGTCACGGAGCTTCCGGACCGGGGCAGGTTCAAGCAGATCACCAATCCTCTCCGGATGTCCAATCATACCGGCGGCTGGCTAAGACGCGGCCCTGCCATCCTTGGCCAACACACGAGGGAGGTCCTGGAGGAAGTGGGGTTCAGCCCGAAGGAAGTGACAGAGCTCGAGAACAAGAACGTTGTGCTGCAAGCGCCTCTGTCCGTCGACAACGCCCTGTCAGGGGCCGAAATGCAAGCAGGCACCCCATGACCGGACATATCCACTCCACGGTACGAGCCGACGGTATCGTCGCGTTGACGATATCCAATCCCAGCAAGCGCAATGCGTTGACGGTCGAGATGTGGCGCGACTTGCGTCAACTGTTTTCGGACTTTCACGGCGACAGTGAACTGCGATGCGTCTTGATCGCGGGGCACGGAGCGGATGCGTTTTCGGCTGGGGCCGATATCAGCCAGTTCGCAAGCACCCGTGCGACACCGGAACAGACCGAAAAGTATCACGAAGAGATCGTCGGCCCCTGCCTGAAGGCCATCGCCGATTGCCCCGTCCCGGTCGTCGCCAAGTTGCGCGGCCATGTCATGGGAGGCGGCCTCGAGATCGCCGGGGCATGCGATCTACGGATTGGAGACACGTCTGTCCTGATGGGCGCGCCGGTTGGACGCCTGGGCTTCGCTCTCGCTTTCGGCGAGACTCAATCACTCTTTAACCTGGTGGGCTATTCAGTGCTGGCTGAAATTCTCATCGAGGGCCGCGTCTTGCGGGCAGATGAAGCGGCTGCCCGAGGGTTGCTGACCCGAGTTGCGGCTCCCGAAGATCTCGACGCGACCGTGGAAAACACCCTTTCGGGGGTTTGCGCGAATAGCCCCCTCGCCACGCGGATGCATAAGCAACAGCTCCGGCGCCTGATGACCGACAGCTCTCCAGTGACGCATTCGGAGCGGGTCGAGATGTACGCTTTTGCCCGATCCGAAGAATATTCCAGAAGGACTGCGATGTTTTTGCGCAAGGGAAAGCCGGCGTAGCGCCAGTAGACGCACTGCGGCATCCACGCCGTCGGTAGGCAATCTCACCGTAAGACGACAACGAGTAACGCGCCGGGAAGCTGGAAAGCCTCCCGGCGCGTTCGTCTTCACGGCTTCATCAAGCTACATTTGCTGTCGGATGCCGGCGAAATCGCTTCGGCCGAGGGGATTGTGCGCAAAACCTTATAGTAGTCCCAGCGCGCTTTCGACTCGGCAGGCCGTTTGACCTGGATGAGGTATTGGTCATTCATCAATCGCCCATCTGCCCTTATCTTGGCACCCGGCGCATAGAAATCATCGACGGTCGTTGTCCGCATCTTATCGGCGACGGTCTTGCCGTCAGCGGTTCCTGCTGCGGCGACCGCCCGCAGGTAATGAAGGACCGCGGAATAGGTGCTTGCCTGGATTTGACCGGGCATACGCTTGGTTCTTTCATAGTAGCGTTGGGACCACGCGCGTGTTGCGTCGTTGAGGTCGTGGTAAAAGGCTTGCGTTGTGACGAGGCCCTGCGCTCTATCGAGGCCCAGCGCGTCCACATCGCTGAGAACGATCACAAGTCCGACGAGCTTCTGTCCCCCCTCGATCAATCCGAACTCGGCCGCCTGCTTGAGCGATGTCGTCGTGTCGCTACCCGCGTTGGCAAGACCGACCACCTTCGCCTTCGAGGCTTGTGCCGCAAGCAGTTGCGACGCGAAATCCGAGGTATTAACGGGGTGGACTGATTGGCCGAGAATTCGGCCTCCCGAAGCGGTCACGACCTGGTTCAGTTGCTTGCTCATCTGATGACCGAACGCGTAATCAGCCACAAGGAGATACCAGGAATCGCCCCCTTCGCGCACGACGGCGGATGCCACACCACGGGCCAACCCCGCAGTGTCGAAAGTCCACAGGAAGCCAGTTGGCGAGCAGTCCTCGTTGATCAGCCGGTCGGTTCCAGGACCCGTAAGCAGCGCGATTTTCCCCCGCTCACGCGCCAATCCCTGAACTGCCAGCGCCACCGCGGAATTCGTAAGGTCCGCAATGGCGGTCACGCCGTCGGCATCGAACCATTTGCGGGCGATCGTCGCAGCAAGGTCGGGTTTGTTCAAATGGTCGGCCGAGACGATCTCAATCGGCTTGCCGAGCACATTGCCGCCAAAATCCTCGATCGCCATTTTGGCGGCCTCGACCGATCCGCTCCCTCCGAAATCGGCCAGCGGTCCGGACTGATCGTTCAGGACCCCTATCTTGATTGACGTCTGCGCATTCGCGAGACCGAAAGTTGCGCCGACCAGCATCAGCGCTGCCAACACGCCCCTCAACATCATCTATCCTCCACTACCTGTATACGGTTTGCCATCATTGGCGTACAAATCGTAGTTTTCTGTATATATTTTTGGCCATTTTGCAAGCGCGACGGCGGTCCGGGCTGGGTGCCTTGGTCGACAGGCAGAACGTCGACACCCAACGAATTGTGGAAACATCGCCCCGTCCGCATTTTTCGACGGGCCGAGTGCATCCGGAGCTTCAATGTATGCAGAAAGAGGTTATTTGTATTGCGCGATTGCAGCGGTCTGTTACGTTGCGCCGACAGACGACGGTTGAAAAATCAGGTGACGGGATGAACAAGAGAGTCGCATTGGAAAACCTGCCCAGCAAAATGCTGATCGGCGGCGAGTGGGTCGACGCCCAGTCGGGAGAGGCTTTCGATGTTGAAAACCCGGCGACGCGCGCGCCGATTGCAAAAGTCCCTCGCGGCAATGCCCTCGACGTCGACCGCGCTGTCGCGGCCGGGCTATCGGCGTTTCCCTCTTGGCGGACTGTTCCTCCGCGTGAACGGGGGAGACTCCTCCTCCAGATTGCTGACCGCCTCGATCATCGCGCGGAAGAGATAGCGACAACGATCGCTCTCGAAACGGGCAACGCGCTTCGGACTCAGGCGCGGCCCGAAGCGAAGGCCGCAGCGGATATTTTCCGTTATTTCGGCGGCCTCGCAAGCGAGTTGAAGGGCGAGACGATCCCGTTGAGCGAAACCGTGCTCAGCTATACGCGACGCGAGCCGCTCGGTGTGGTTGCTGCGGTGATACCATGGAACGCCCCGCTGCTGCTGGCGGCCGTGAAAGTCGCCCCCGCCGTTTGCGCCGGGAATACGGTCGTGCTGAAGACCGCCGAAGATGCACCGCTCGCTGTATTGAAAATGGCTGAGGTTTGCCAAGAGTACCTCCCTCCGGGGGTCCTTAACGTTCTGACCGGGACCGGCATCGAGTGCGGCGCGCCACTCTTCTCCCATGGACAGGTTGCGAAACTCTCCTTCACGGGATCCACCGCCGTCGGTAAGATCGCGATGGAAGCAGCCGCCAAGCGCATTCTGCCGGTGTCGCTTGAGCTTGGTGGCAAAAGCCCCGTCATCGTCTTCCCGGACGCAGATGAGGACTGGGTCGCCGACGGGATCATCGCGGCGATGCGCTTCACTCGCCAGAGTCAATCCTGCACCGCGGGATCACGCGTGTTCCTTCACCGCAGCCTTTTCGATCGAATGCTGGACAGGATCGTCGCGAAAACTTCGGCCTTACAGGTCGGCGACCCGTTGGACGAGGCATCCGATGTCGGCACATTGATCAACGCGAAGCAATTCGCGAAGGTCTGCGGCTACATTGAGGACGGCATCGCTCAACCCCACAGCAAGCTCCTGGCCGGTGGATTGCCGCCGAAGCAAGGACCGCTATCCCAAGGATACTTCCTCACACCGACAATCTTCGCGAGCACGAACAACAAGTGGCGCCTGACCCGCGAGGAAATCTTCGGACCCGTCATGGTGGCAATCCCGTGGGAAAACGAAGACGACGTGATCCGCATGGCGAATGACACGCACTACGGCCTCGCCGCCTACGTTTTCACGCATGACGTGGGGAAGGCGCTGCGATGCGCGCACTCGGTCGAGGCCGGTTGGGTCCAAGTCAACCAGGCGGCCGGCCAGTCGCCGGGGCACATCTACGGCGGATACAAGGAAAGCGGCCTTGGCCGCGAATTTTCTCTCGGCGCAATGCTGGACAGCTTTACACAGACGAAGAACGTGACGATCAATCTCACGCGTTGAGCGCGCGATCCCTCTGCCCTGCCTGGCCGCCGGGGCTCGGTCTTCACGGACGATCACGAGAACTATAGGATGTCCGCAGAACGACTTGAATGTGCCGACTAACCGGAGACGGGAAAATGGGCCGGAGCGAGCGTAAGCGAACGTCCGCCAAGCAAAGTGAGATTCGCCTCTGGATCGAGCAGGAGATCGCGGAAGGGCGTGTCCGTCCCGGAGACGCCCTCAATGAGCGGAGTCTCTGCCTGCAATTCAACGTTTCACGCACGCCGGTTCGCGAAGCGCTACTGCAACTCGCGTCCGTCGGACTGGTGGCATTCGAGTCGCGACACGGCGCCGTCGTCGCGACGATGAACGTTCAGCAAATCGCGGCGATGTGGGAGGTTCTCACTCACCTCGAGGGCCTTTGCGCGAAATTGTGTGCGAGGCGCCTGATCAAGCCCGACCTGGACGTCTTGCGAGCCGCATACGAGCGCGGCTCGAAGGCGATCGAGAAATCGGACGTCGCCATGTACGCTGAAGCGAACAAAGATTACCACGAACTGATCTACCATGGCTGCAAGAATGAGTTTCTTGCAGATCAGGTTCGCGGCATTCGAACGCGGCTGAATCCGTATCGCAAATTCCCTTTCCAGAGATCTGGAGGAATGGAAAGGTCGCTCGCTGGACACAAGGCCGTGTTGGATGCCCTCGCCGTTGGCGACGACGAAGCGGCCGACAGGGCAATGCGGGAGCATGTGGCGGGCGGACTGTCGTTCCTGGATCTGGTTGCCGAACTGCCGGCGCACACGACGACCGCATCGCCGATTGCACCTCGGAGCGAACCAAGCATGCGCCCTGCCTCTGCACCAGCTCGGAAGAAAATCGCACCCGCCCCGACACCGGCAACATCGCGCAAGGCAACAAAGTAGCCGCCAGCCAAGCTCGAACCGGCGACGTGCGCGTATCGCAGGCCAGCCAAGGGCGGAGCAATCCCTTCCGCCTGACATACCGCGAGCATCGCCCACGGCCGCCTCACGCTCGGAACACTTACAAGCGGCAGGATTAGAGATCACTGCACTGCCCAGTGACCTTATCCGGACTGCCGGCATCACCGACGATTTTCGGATCGCCGTAGATGCGATCATCTCCATGTCCCGCACCGGCGCCCTCAAGCATTGGACGCTTCAACCAAAATGGCGCGGGACACCTGCTGATGGAGCACATCGACCCGTTCGTGTCGCGTTTACGAGGGGGCAGCGCACCAATCGACTGACAGCGACGACGAGCCGATCATGCTTTTGGCGCCTCGAGTATCGTAACTGCACAGACTGCTTCGTCGAAGCCGATAACGCCACCGCCGTTCTCCGCCAAGCCGATCCGGGCACCGCGGGCTTGCCGCGCGCCAGCTTCTCCTCGCAGTTGAGTGGTCAACTCGTGGATCATCGAAAGGCCCGTTGCTCCGATCGGATGCCCCTTTGAGACCAGGCCGCCGGACAAATTGACCGGACGCGCACCGCCGAGCGCCGTCGCACCCGATTCGACATAGCGGCCGCCCTCGCCCTCGGCACAGAAGCCCAGCATTTCGCACTGGTAGATCTCGCAGAACGAAGTCGCATCGTGAACTTCCGCGATGTCGATATCCTCTGGCGCAAGACCTGCACGACGATAGGCCTTCTGCGCCGCGATCCGGCTGAGACTGGGCTCGTCAGGATCGCGATACTTCCCGCCTGAAAGCTGCATCGCGCGCACCTTCACGGCACGTTCCCGCACCTCAGGTGGGCATGTCGCAAGATAGGCAGACGAACAGACGATGGCAGCGGCGCCACCGTCGCCGATAGGCGCGCACATCGCCCGCGTGAGCGGCCAGCTTACGGGACGATCTGCGAGGACGTCTTCAACCGAGACTTCGAAGCGATACTGCGCTCCAGGATTCAAGCTTCCCATATGGTGATTCTTGGAAGCGCCCACCGCGATCTGTCGTTGGGTCGTGCCGTAACGTTTCATGTGATATGCCGCCTGCATACCGTAAGTGCTCATGAAAACCGTCGACCCGCCAGCCTTGGGTTCAAAAGGCTTTCCTGCGCGATGTCCGATGGCCGTATAGTATTCTTCCCATTCCTGCGGGTCGAACTGATCAATGGCGCCGTCGAAGATCTGCTGCGTGACGGCCCGGTCTTCGAAGAAAGTCTTTTCGACACCAATTGCCAAAGACACGGAGACATCCCCCGAGACAACGTCCTTTATTGCACCATTCAGCGCCAACGCCGCCGTCGCGCAGCCACCCTCTACATTCGTGATCGGCACGCGCTCAGGAAAAAGACGGTCACGCACAAGAGGCGTAAAGCACACTTGGCCGCGAATGTTTCGCTGCTCGAATGCGCCCATGCCGCAATTACCGAACCAGGCCGACTCAATAGGCCCGCCGTCGGCCAAGCCGGCATCGCGCAAAACCATCGTAAAGACGTCGCGTGTGAGGCCTTTATACGTCTGCTCCTGAAACTTGCCGAAAGGCGTGCAGGCCGAACCGATGATGAAAGCGTCTTCCATGATCTCCCCTTAGCTCATCGATGAAATCGAACGAGAGAGCGCGAACGGCCCATATGATCCCGACCTCAATCCAATCGAACTCACGACCTCGACCGCCGCATCAGGCATCCGCAGATGGCGCTGCACCATCCTCCAGACGAAGCGCCGCCGCCTTGAACGCGACTTCAAGGTTTGGAAAGGCATTGGCGCCCGCTAGGTCGAGAGTTGCTTGAATGGAGCACGCGACCTGCTCCGGCAACGGCCGATCGGATGCCAGGACGACACCGCGAGATTCGACGATTGCGGCGCGAGCCAAATACCCGCCCCCGGCGACGAAGACTTCGCCGGTTATGTCGCAGCCTTCGCTGGCGAGATACGCAACAACGGCCGAAACATGCTCAGGCGGCATCTTCCGGAACACCTCCGCGTCGAGGACCCCCTCGCTCATGCGGGTTGCCGCAAGAGGGGCAACAGCGTTGGCAAGAATCCCAAAGCGCTGGCCTTCCTGTGCCAGAGCCTTGACAAACCCTACGAGGCCGAGCTTCGCCGCACCGTAGTTTGTTTGTCCGAAATGGCCGTAAAGTCCGGAAGACGATGTCGTTACGATCACACGGCCCCAGCGTTGGCTCTGCATCACGCTCCAGGCAGCCTTCGTGCAGTAAACCGCCCCGAGAAGATGGACGTCGAGAACCTTTCGAAAGTCGTCCAGATCCATTTTCGCGAAGGTTTTGTCGCGCAGGATACCGGCATTGTTGATCAGGATATCGACCCGGCCGTAAGCAGAAACGGCCTGGTCGACGAGACGTGACGCACCGGCCGGATCGGAGATGTCATCGCCGTTCGCAATGGCGGTCCCGCCCGCCGCGCAAATCTCTGCGGCCACGTTTTCAGCAGCGAGCGACGGACTGGCCGCGCCATCGACGGATGTTCCGAGATCGTTGACGACAATGCGCGCGCCTCGCGACGCGAGCAGCTTCGCGTGGCTACGCCCCAAGCCACCTCCAGCACCGGTAATGATGGCGACGCGGCCATCGAAGCGGATTTGACTCATTGGCAGCCTACCTGACCGGCCGATAGCAGGGACTTTTGCCGCGCGTGACACTTGAGGGACCAATGTGAAGCCGCAAAGGGCGTTTCAGGCATTTTTCGTCCTCCTGGATTGCGCGAACCACATGAAAGCCAAGCGTCCTAAAACAGCGAGGCTCAGTTCTTCACGAGGGGGCAGTCGCCTTCGTTCAGCGGCCGGAACGCCTCGTTGGCCGGGATTGTCGCGACGAGCTTGTAGAGGTCCCACGCACTCTTCGACTCGGACGGCTTCTTGACCTCGAACAGGTACATGTCGTGGATCTTGCGGCCGTCAGCCCGGAGTTGTCCCTTGCCGAACAGGACGTCGTCGGTCGGGTTGGCCTTCATCCATGCCATCACCTTGGCCGGGTCCTTGTCCTTGAGCGCCTGGACCGCCTTCAAGTAATGCAGAATGCTCGAATAGACGCCGGCGTGAACCGAAGTCGGCGCCTTGCCGCGGAGACGGTCGGCAAAGCGCTTTGACCAGGCACGGCGCGGCTCGTCCATGTCCCAGTAGAAGGCTTCGGTCACCAGAAGGCCCTGAGCCGCGTCCGCGCCCAGAGCGTGTACGTCGCTGATGAAGGTCACCAGACCGGCGAGCTTCTGGCCGCCGCGCACGATGCCGAATTCCGCGGCCTGCTTGATGGCAGTCGACATGTCGGTTCCGGCGGTGGCCAGTCCGATGATCTTGGCCTTCGAGGCCTGCGCCTGGAGCAGATAGGACGAGAAGTCGGCGGTCGAGAGGGGGTGGCGCACCGAGCCCAGCACCTTGCCGCCCGAGGCCGTCACCACTTCCGAGGTATCACGTTGGACGGCTCGGCCGAAGACGTAGTCGACCGTGAGGAAGAACCAGGTGTCGCCCCCCCTGTTGCACGATGGTGCGACCACCGGCATGCGCCAGCGACCACGTGTCGTAGGTCCACATAACGCTGTTCGGAGAGCACTGGGCGCCGGTCAGCTCCGAAGCGCCGGGGCCCGAAAACAGGGCGATCTTGTTCTTGTCGCGGGTCAGTTGACTTACGGCCAAGGCGACGGAGGAAATCGGCACGTCCGCGATGACGTCGACGCCATCGACTTCGTACCAGCGGCGCGCGATGCCCAATCCGACATCGGACTTGTTCTGGTGGTCAGCCGAGATGATCTCGACCTGGATGCCTTTCTGGGCTGCCTGAAAGTCCTCAACGGCCATCTGCGCCGCCACGACCGACCCCTCGCCCGTGATCTCAGACGAGAGGCCCGTGCGGTCGTTCAGGACGCCGATCTTGACGGCGAGCTCCGCACGGGCGGTGCTGACGACTGCAATCGTCGCAAACGCCGCCAACGAAAGACTTCTGAACATCACGGGCGCGCCTCCTGGAATTGGTTTTTTGTGGACGCGCCGACGGCGCGCTCGCACCCTCTCGTCCAATTCTTATAATAGAGAGAATGCTCGCTCTCATTTTGCTCAATTGAGCCCACACGTCAAGCGACGATCGCCTAAAGACCCGGCCCCACGCCTGGAAATCGGAGAAGGTCTCCCGATTCTCTAGAGAATCCAATTAGTGCAGCAATTTCACAAGCGCCTTTGCGGGAGCTCCGGGACTGTTCTTGCGAGCCGTCCTATTCCGACGAGCAGGAATTGACACCAAGGAAACGGGTGACCTATATTTCAAGAAAGCGATTATTCAGTCGCATAAAACAGGCCAAGCGATCTCCGGTGCACGGCAGCGGAAGTGTTGCTCCCTGAAATATGACGACGAAGAGAAAACAAGGTTGAGCCGGCCGCGCATCGAAGGCCGGCCCTCCAGGGAGGATGCAAGGGAGCAAGAATGCCCAGTGTCTATGATCGTTTTCGGGATGCGGCTCGGCGATGTCCGACTCTGCCCTTTCTATGCATTCCGAAAAGCCCGACACGCGACTATCTCGCCGGTGGTACCGAGTTCAGCTACGGGCAGGCCCTGTCCATTGTTGACGATCTGGCTGCCCGATATGCGGACGCCGGCTACAGCGTCGGCCATCGGGTCGCGATTGTTCTCGAGAACCGGCCGGAGCATTTTTTGGCATCTTCTCGCGCTGAATGCGGTTGGCGCCTGCGTGGTCCCGCTGAATCCCGATTATCTCGACCACGAGTTCGCCTACGCGATCGAGTTCGCCGATTCTGCTTTGGTCATCGGCATCGGGAAGCGCCTCGAAACATTGCGCCGTGTCGTATCAATGCTCGATCCATCCGTGGCGCTGATCAATGCCGAAGATCTGCCAGCCAAGTTCCCGAGCCCGGCGCAACTGGCGCAATCGGTCGACGCTCACGTCATCAAGGACCTGCGCGAGGCCCTCATCATCTACACCTCGGGAACGACCGGGCGCCCCAAGGGCTGCATCATCTCAAACCATTCCTGCTTTGTTGCAGGGCAGAGCTACGCGTCCTCCGGCGGTCGGCTGTCTCTCGAAGAGGAGCGGGAACGGCTCTACGTACCGTTGCCCACGTTTCACATGAACGCCACCATCGTTGCCCTGAACGCCATGATCGAGGCCCGCGGCTGCCTTGTCATGCCAGACCGCTTCCACCCCTCGTCCTGGTGGTCCGATCTGTGCGACACGCGGGCGACTGCGGTCCATTACCTTGGAATCATCCCGCCGATTCTGCTGAAGGCGCCACGCCATCCCGACGAAGCCCGACATTGCGTCAAGTTTGGTTTCGGCGCAGGGGTCGATTCCGTCCTCCATGGAGCGTTCGAGGAGCGCTTCGGCTTTCCCCTGGTGGAGGTTTGGGGCATGACGGAAACCTCGCGCTTCGTTGCCGACAATTTTGAGCCGCGGCGGATTGACACCCGTGCCTTCGGGAAACCTCGGCCGCCGCTCGAAGTGTGTGTCGTCGACGAGCACGATCGACCGGTCCCGGCCGGGGAATCGGGCGAGTTGCTCGTGCGTTGCGAGGGTCCGGATCCGCGCTCCGGCTTCTTCTCGGGCTACCTCAAGAATGCGGATGCGACCGAGGCGGCGTGGCGCGGCGGGTGGTTTCACACCGGCGACATCGTCTCGCAGGGCGCCGACGGCATGCTCTGCTTCGTCGACCGCCGCAAGAACATCATCCGTCGCAGCGGCGAGAATATTTCCGCCGCTGAAGTCGAGGAAGCTCTGATCGAGAGTCCGGAGGTGCAGAGCGTCGCGGTTATGGCGGTTGTCGACGAGCTGCGCGATGAAGAGGTTCTCGCCTGCGTCAAGGCACGACCGAATGCGGAGCCGGGTTCGGAGCTGGCGATAATCCTGTTGGAGCGAGCACGCCAACGGATCTCCTATCACAAGCTTCCAGGGTGGATCGTCTTCGTGGACGAAATTCCGGTGACCGGAACTCAGAAGATTCGCAAGGGGCTGATCTTCCCCGAGGACATGGACCCGCGAGTTCATCCGCAGGCCATAGACCTGCGACACCTCAAGAAGCGCACCGTGGCCGCATCATAACCCGCCGGCTGAACACAGAGAATGCAGGTTCGTCATTCCCGCCGCAGTCGTTTGTGGCGGGACATCTTTTCAACTGACGCAAGTCGTCTCGACTGACACAAGGAGTGTAGACCATGTCCCGCAACGTTGTATTGGCCGCCGGCAAGCGCACGCCGTTCGGTGATTTCGGCGGTTCCCTCAAGGATACGCCACTTTCGGCCCTGGGAGCCCACACGGTGCGAGCTACGCTGGGCGCCGCCGGGCTCGACGCGGCGCGCATTGATCATCTCACCTTCGGCAACGTCATGTCGGTGGACTACGACGGCAACTTCATCAGCCGCAAAGTCGCACTCGACGCCGGACTGCCGATCGAGTCCGCGGCGCTGGCCGTGAACCGGGCCTGCGGCACGGGCACCGAGGCGATCGCCAGCGCGGCACGATTGGTCCTGTGCGGCTCAAGCCGTCTGGGGATCGCGGCCGGTGGCGAGAATTTCAGCCGCGTACCGTACGTGGCACAGAACGTGCGTTGGGGCGCGAAGCGTGGCCCTCAGACACTTGAGGATGGACTGGACTTTGCCTATCGCTGCCCCTTCAGCCGGGAACTCATGGGCGAAACGGCCGAGAACCTTGCCGATGTCGGCGACTACAAACGGGCCGACATGGATGCCTGGGGCCTCATGAGCCAACAACGAGCCAAGGCGGCGATCGAGAGTGGCTTCCTGAGCCGGCAAATCGCGCCGATCGAGGTGCCCGACGGCAAGGGGTCGAGACTGTTCGCGCAGGACGAATTCCCGCGCTTCAATGTGACCGCCGAAAAGCTGGCGAGTCTGAAACCGGCCTTCCGCAAGGACGGGCGCGTCACCGCGGGAAGCTCCAGCGGAGTGACGGACGGGGCCGCGTCCCTCATCGTGGCCGATGCCGACGCCCTTCGCGGCGCAGGCGTCGAAGCTGAAGCGCGCTGGGTTGATGCGATCTCTGTCGGCGTCCCGCCCCATATCATGGGGTCGGGCCCGGCCCCGGCGATCGGCGCGCTGCTGAAGAAACACGATCTCAAGGTTTCGGATGTCGACTATTTCGAGATCAACGAGGCCTTCGCCGTCGTCAACCTCCACGCGGAGCGTGAGCACGGCATCCCCCGAGACCGGACGAATCTGTACGGTGGCGGCATCTCGATCGGCCATCCCCCGGGTGCCACGGGCGTTCGCATGACAATCACCGCGATGCATCATCTGGCCGACACGAAGGGACGCTACGCGATCATCAGCATGTGTCTCGGAGCCGGCCAGGGAATGGCGACCCTGATCGAGAATCTCAGGCGCTGACGTCTGAGAGCATCAAAGACCGCATGAGAGACGTGCCGAGGAGCCGCCTCTCATGCGACCTCTCATCAAATTAGTCGCGCCGCAAAGAGAGGGCCGTCGTCATACTGTAACACCACGGTTTCGACTTCTCGCCCGATATCGGCAAATGTTGCCTGATTGACGAGGCGACAGAGCAGCCGCACGCCATCGTCAAGGTCGACGATGCCGATCGCGTAGGGCAGATCGCCGTCCAGAGCCCGAGGGGCCACATGGATGCGCGTGAAGCTGTACAGGCGGCCATGCGGCCGCAGAACGATCCAGACATGATCCTCGGACCAGCAGGCCGGGCAGAGCGGCCGGGGCGGAAACCGGAGCCGGCCGCAAGCCTGGCATTTCGGCGCCGTTAGGAAGCCTTGCTCGAGCGCCGTCCAGAACGGACGCGTGAAACGCGAGACCCGCGGCGGAAAAGGGCGCGGGCCGTTGTGGCGGATGGTCGGGAGCGGGACGTCGATCATGAGTGCGCCTCCAGGATATGGACGAGCGCCGCGTTGTACTTTCCAAGTTCCGACACGCACATGGCGAGGCGGGCTCCCTCCACCTGCCGCCGCTCGGCGCGCCCGAGGATCTGGCTGCAGGCTTCGACGACGTCGTACAGTGGGGAAACTTCGGGAGGGTGTCCGCGCGACAGGCAGCCACCGCATGTATTGACCGGATAGCGCCCCCCGATGGACGTGGCATCGTTGGCAGCGGCGGCGGCGCCTGAGCCGCGCGCGAAAAGCCCCAAGGCTTCGGTCGCCAGGATCTCGACAATGGTGCATGGAGCATAGAGTTGGAACGTCGAGATGTCGGCGAGTTCCGTCCCGGCTGTGGTCAAGGCACGGTGCGCAGCCCGGGTCAACGCGCTGTAGTCAAGAGCGGAGGTTGGGACATCGGCAATCTGATGGATTCCCTCGTGATCGAACCCCCGTCCGCGGATCCGGGCGTAAGGCTGCCCGGTGAGCTTCGCCCTAGCTTCCGTCGATACGATCAGGGCGACAGCGCCGTCGGACCGCGCGGGCACCTCGAAGAGGCCGAGTGGCTCGACGATCGGACGAGCCGACAGCACGGCGTCGAGCGTCAAGGGATCGCGAAACTGTGCCAGCGGATTGAACCGCGCATGTTCTCGATTCTTGACGGCCACCACTGCGGTAGTGTCGCGCGGAACGTCGTATTCGAACATGTAGCGGTGCGCGTCCATGGCGTACCAGGAAATCGGCACCGGGCCGAAGATCGACTGGAAGTCGACGTCGCCGGTCAGACGAATGCTGTAGTCGAGATGCTGCGCCGTGGGTATTCCCGATTCGAAATGAACACCCACCGCAAGCACGCATTCGGCGCGGCCCGACTCGATCAGTTGCACCGCCTGATCGAACGCATGACCTCCGGTCATACCGTTGCCGAGGACCTGGATCACATTGCCCTTGGCGGCGATGCCCAGGGAACTGCAGAGGAAGGTGTGGAAATAGCCCTGCCGGGTGTGATCGCCGGGATGGGCGACAACGACCGCGTCGATGTCTGGCCGTGAGACTCCAGCCATCGTGGCGGCTTCCCGCACGACCTGGGCTGCCATCTCATGCTCCAAGGGAGGATCGATCCCGGGCTTCGTCCGTTGATGGATCCCCACGGGCACCGCCGCGTACCCGACAATCGCTGCACCTGTCATGATTTTCGGATCTCCCACTCCAGGCTCTGTGGACTCTTTCGACGAATCTTTCAGGCCTTCGCGGATTCTTTCCGAAGGCGGTGCAGGATGCCCCCAATTACCAAACAACCGTTTGTTTTGCAATTGAACCGCGCAATTCTCGACGACGCGTACTTCGTCAGGTAAGAGGAGAACTCAGCCGGATCTCCCCGAACAAGACCAGATGACAGCTAAAGGCCGACGCGCCCACCCCGCATCCCAAGCACGCCGCCCAAAGACGGCTCCACGGCCGCGAACTGCCGGCACGAAGCGCGAGCTTCCGGACGAACGTCGACAAGTCCTGATCAGCGAAGCTGCACGGCTATTCGGCAGCAAGGGTTACGAGAACACGTCGATGCGCGACATTGCAGCGGTCGTCGGCATCCTGCCCGGCTCGCTCTATCATTATTTCCCGTCCAAGGAGGACTTGTTCGTCGCGGTCTACTCCTTCGCGGTGTCGCAGTCTCTGGATGCGGTGAAAATGGCCGTGGCGAACCGCGACGATCCGTGGGCCCGCCTGGAGGCTGCCTGCATTGCTCATTTGCAAGGCCTGTTGGACAAGAACCGCTTTGCGTCAGTGCTGGTCTCGCATCTGTCCGTCGACAATCTCCCCGAGCAGGTTGTAATGCTGCGCGACAAATACGAAGCCGTATTCAAGGAGCTGATTGCCGAGCTGCCGCTTCCGGCGGGAATCGATCAGCGCATCTTCAGGCTCGGGCTGCTTGGATCGATGAATTGGGCAATCACCTGGTACCGGCCCGGCGGGGAGACGCCAGCCAGCGTCGCGCGCAAGCTGTTGAACGCCCTTCGCCGGACCTGAGCGTGGCAGCCGCTCAGCGACGTCGCTCGTTCGAGCGCTAGACGACATATTCAATCGCCTCACGCGGCAAGCAATCAATTATCCGACGCGCCGCAGATACCCGCCCTTCATGGCGGTCCCAGCAAGATCGCAAGCCGCGCAAACGACGACAGTCAAAGTCGATGCCCGATCCGCCGCGTGCCATGGTCTGGTCTGACGTCTGAGACGATTATGGCCGGCGTTTCCTAGGCGGCACCCTATCCGCCATCTTTTCCGCTTCGTTCCGATGGTCACGGCGGCGCAGACCAGCCCATCAAAACTCCGAAACTTGCGCCGGAAAGCAGACTCGCTCAAACTGGTCGCTGCGAGAGACTGTCCTGAACTACCGTCCAAAGCGGCACGTGTTTCGGGCCTATTTTGGCTATGTGGCTGCCGGGGGGAAAGTCCGTGATCGTGGGCTATTGTCGCATTGGTCCACTCGAACCCATCGAGCGACTTCACGCTCAGAGGCGCAATCTGGCCGCCATCGGGGCGCAGGAGTTTTTTTGCGAGAAAGCCAGTGTCTTCGGGAAGCTGCCGGAGTTGGAGCGGGCGATCGAGTCCGCTCGAAAAGGGGACGTGATAGCGATCACGAAACCCTATCGAGTGGCGCATTCGACCCGGGGGGTGCTGGCGCTCATCGAGCGGCTGGGCCGCAAGGGCGCCGGGCTTCGCATCATCGGTACGCCGATTGACACGAGCACCACGACCGGACGCATGATCCTCGGATCGGCGCCCCTTTGGTCGCTTGGCGCTTCCCCGCTGCGGTCTGTGCTGTGGGACCTGAGTATCGGTTGGCGGCGCGGGCGGTAAGGCCACTTCTGGAGTGCACCATCAAGAGAGAAATACTCCATACGCTCGTGACGCTCGCCTTGAAGGGGCGGGCCACGTGCGCGGGCACGTCGAGTTAGCGTTCGGAGCGAAGTTGACCGCGCCAAGGCGGCACGGCGCTGGCGGGGGACGCGAGCACGGAGCCCGCCGCAACGTCGCTCGCTCGCGCTTTGCCGTCACCTTGAGTTGCGGGAATCCGCGCTCTGGCAGTGCCAAACACCAGGAAGAAACCTGCCGAGATCACCAGCACGAAACCTTCCCTCGCGATTAGCGCGATCGCGACGGCAATAGCCGCGTTCGAGAGTTGGAGGGAAAGTAGGAATGCTACAGCGAGGAATATCAGCAACCCTGAAACGTTGAGAGAGGCCCAAGCGCGCTCGTGGCCGTAGTTAAACATATAGAGGTTTGACGTGCAGGTGTTCGCGTTTATTAGAATAGGGATGACGGACATCACCCGAACGATCGGGATCGCCCCCGAAAAACTTTCGCCGAATAGAAAGAGGATGACATAAGGGGCGAGAAAGAACAAGGAAAGGCTGAACGCCGCACCAACGACGAGGGTCAGCAAGGAACGCCAAATCAGAACGAGCCCGGCTTCCGGGTCGTGGTGCGCGCAATACGCGACTCTGGGCAAGAGCGTGTCGCACATCGCTCTGAAGAATGGCCGTGTGGCGTTCACGAACTTCTCGGCGATCGAATAGTTCCCGGCAGCAACGTAACCCGCAAAATGCTCGACGAGCGGAACGGGCAGAGTCACGAATATCCTCTCGACAAGAGTAAAGAGGAATCCTCGCCAGCCGTTCCGAAGCTGCATCCCAACCGTGGACGGTGTCACGGTCCTGAAGCCGCTGAAGCCAATGGGAACGATGAACGGCAAGCTGACAAGGCCCGCGACAAGACCTGTCGAGCTCTGAATCGCCACCGCAAGTTCGATTTGAGCGGACGAGGTCACCATCGTCAGGAAGCATACCAGAGCCAAACTGCGGCTGACGACCACCGCGATGGTCGCTTGCCATGCGCGTTCTAGAGCGATGAATAGCCAAGTGGGAAACACGATGCCCCCCACCGCGTTCAGCATGGCGCACAAGAGCATTGGCCTGCTGACAGCGAGGAGGCCGTCCGCCGCAGCGACGACAGCGAGCGTCACCACGAAGCACAGTGTAGCCTTCGTGGCGGTGATCTCCGCGAAGAGAGAAGCGATCACGGCTGGCTCATGCCGGGCGGACGCCGCCGCACGTTGCGCCGTCCAATGAAAACCATAGTCCACGACGGTGGTTGCCAGCCATCCGATGCTCAGGGCGTATGCGTATTGTCCAAAATGAAGGGGTCCCAGAACCCTGCCGGCATATGGCAGAATGAGAAGGGGCTGCAGGACATCGACCGCATGCATAATGGCTAAACTGGCCGCTTGCTTACGCAGGCTCATAAGCAGTCCTCACTGAGGGAGATCCCATAAGTCCTGGCACCCTCCAGGCAGGCGACGTCGTGACGAGCAGAGAGCCGTCCGGGAGGTCAGCCCGCGTCGGGAATCCCGCAAGAAGTTCATGCTTGCCTCTGGACACGCCCGGTTACAGGTTTCAGGCGTCGCCGCTCCTCTTTCATGGTGAGCCGCGCGGCAACTCCGAAGCATGCCTGCGAATGACCATTTCAAAAAGCGCTCCGAAAGGGGTAACACCGATGAGCCAAGTGACGCGAAGACCCATCCGCTAACGTTCGCCGTGCAGTGAAACCCGTGGGGGTAGAAACATGTCGGCGGACACAGAGGTTTTCGACTATGTAATTGTCGGTGCCGGGGCCGCGGGGTGCGTGGTGGCCAATCGGCTCGCGACTGCAGAAGACTGCACTGTTTGCCTGCTCGAGGCGGGCCCGCCCGACTACAGTGTCTTCCTGCGTATCCCCGCCGGGGTCTACAAGGCCGCATCAATTCCGAAATACGCATGGCAATTCGAAACGGAGCCGAGCCCAGCGACCGCAAACCGTGCCATACCGATCCCGCAGGGCAAGACGCTCGGTGGTTCGACCGCGGTCAACGGAATGAACTACAACCGGGGCCATTCCGAGGATTTCGATGGTTGGGCCCGACGGGGCAACCGGGGCTGGGGCTACGCTGACGTGCTTCCGTACTTCAAAAGAACCGAACGGAGAATCGGGACATGCGACACCACGTACCGAGGCCTGGAGGGAGCGCTTCCCATCACAGACTGCGATTTCCAACACCCGCTTTGCGATGCTTTCATTGAGGCTGCGCACAACCTCGGACTGCCGCACAATTCCGACTACAACGGCGCAAGACAGGCGGGGGTCGGGTACTATCAGCGCTACATTGAGAACGGCTGGCGCGTAAGTGCGGCGCGGGCATTTCTGCGACCAATTGCCAAGAAGAGGAACTTGGAGATTCGGACCGGAGCCCAAGCCACTGCGGTGTTGTTCGAGGGAAAGCGGGCGATCGGGGTTCGGTACGCGCAAGGACCTGGCCGTCCTGCTCGTGACGTGAAAGCACGTCACGAGGTGATCCTCACCGCCGGGGCTGCGAATACGCCGAAGCTGCTGCAGATCTCAGGGGTCGGTCCACGAGCATTGCTCGCAGACCTTGGTGTTCCGATCGTGCATGAATTGCCTGGCGTCGGCGAGAACTTGCAGGACCACTACATGATCCATTTCATCGTCCGGGTGAACACCAAGACGATCAGCGGGCGCGGCTTGGCTCTGCTTCGGGAAGGCGCCAAATGGGTCTTCGGCCGTCCGAACCTTCTCGCCCTTAGCCCGTCTCTCGTCTACGGTTTCGCCAATTCGCGGGATCTCTCCTCCACTCCGGATATTCAACTGGATATTGCCATTGGGAATTATTCTAACCTCACCCAGGAACGCTTTCCCGTCCTCAAGCCCGGATTCTATCAGCTGCGGCCGAACAGCACTGGATTCGTCCGCGCACGCTCGCCCGATCCCGCCCGCGCCCCCATCATTCAGCCCAACTTTCTCGTGGACGAAAGGGACCAGCGTGTCGCTGTCGACGGCATCAGGACGATGCGGCGGCTGCTCGCCGCCCCAGAGCTTCAGCCCTACCATTGCGGGGAGGAGTTGCCTGGTCCCTCGGTCATGGATGACTCCGAGTGCCTGGAATATGCTCGGGAAGCTGGACTGACGTCATATCACGTGTGCGGGACCTGCCAAATGGGCCCGCAGGACAATCCGGCGTCGGTCGTCGATGATCAATTACGTGTCCACGGTTTGGAGAGCCTGCGGATAGCGGATGCTTCGATAATGCCCACTGTGCCCTCCGCCAACACGTCCGCGGCTGTGTTCATGATCGCAGAAAAGGCCGCGGACATGATTCTGGGACGCCATCCCTTGCCCGCAATGCATTTTGATCCCTCCGACCGGGTCCAGCGTCCGGCCAAGTCCGCCGTACAGGCGTAGATCGCAATCCAGAGGCTGGAGGCGGCCAAAAAGATAACATGGAGGGCCTTTCCTTGAAGAAACGAATCCTCGTTGCTTCCGACTTTAACGCGAAAGATCGAGCTCACTTCGCGTTGTCCTACGAATTCTGCCGTATCGTCACCGAGTGTGATGATGCAGACCTCGTCGCGCCTGGCATCGACAACTACCTGACGAGGCATCTCGGTGGCATTCTGCCACCTCACGACAGTCAGAACGTCCAGCGCGACTTCAACAGGCTGGTCAATGGTGTCCGTAAGGGGCTTGGCCTGAAGAACGCGCCGACGATCAAGCAGGTCGAGCTCGATCAGAACTACGACGTCTTCTTCTTTGTGGCCTGGAGTCCGCAAAGTTTCGTTGAGCTCTCTCGCATCCGAAATTGGCGCGGTCGGTGCAAGATCGCCGTGGCATATCTGTTCGAGCTCTGGTCCAGCACACTCGAAGAGGATCGCCATTACCTGAGACTATTGGACCAGTTCGACCACGTGTTTCTGCTTCACAGCGCAAGCGTTGCGCGCCTTTCCCCATACACGGCCGCTCCCTGTTCCTTTCTGGCGACTGGCGTCGATTGCCTGATTGCCACACCGGGTCCGTCACCGCCCGAGCGGGTCGTCGATGTATATTCGATGGGTAATCGCGCGATGGGACCACATCGGCAATTGGTGACGCTGGCTGAACGACGAAAATTCTTCTATCTATATGACTCGCTCTCCAGCAGCGATTCCCTGGTCAAGGATTGGCGGGAGCATCGACTGCTTCTCGCCAATATTATCAAGCGCACCCGTTACTTCATGGGCTTCAGTCCCGCGGCGGTAGTGGGTCCAAATTCGCACAAGATCGTAGGCGAGCAGGTCCTGCCGTCACGCCTGTTCGAGGGTGCCGCCGGGGGCGCCGTCATCCTTGGAACAGCGCCGCAATGCGCCGAGTTCCGAGAGTGCTTTGATTGGCCAGATGCGGTGATTGAGGTCTCTCCAGAGTCGAGCGATATCGCCGCTGTGATCGACGAATTGGATGCGCAGCCGGAGCGGATGGAGCGCGTGCGCCGGACCAACGCCGTGCGTTGCCTACAGCGGCACGATTGGGTCTACCGCTGGGAGCACATCTTGTCCGCAATCGGAATGGAGCCGCTTCCGCAGCTCCACGATCGCAAGTCCCGGCTGAGCGAAGTCGCAGCCGCCGCCATGTCGCCATTGCCGGCATAGCTCAGCCGCGTGAGATAACCGTGCTTCTGGCTCGAGATGAAGGTGTGGCGGGGATTTTGCGCGTCGTGGCCGCGGTGCCCTTGTCGACATAGGCGCGCGCTCGATCGCACAGCTCAGTGAGCTGTCTCGGTGTCTTTGATGACGCTCCGATGACCATGTGGTGGCCATTCCGGCCTACCCCCAAAGAGTGAATGTCACGCGGTAGGATCGGGTGTCTAATACGTCCATAGGTTGATCCATTATTTCACCATTATTCACCTTGGAGAACCGGGCGTATGCGCGCAATCCGGTCTGAATCACCATATGTGCCACCGATGATTTCGACATCACCGGAGGCGTCAGACGTCATCTCGATGCATTTCGAGGATGTGCGCCGCGTGCTGGCGGAAGTTCAAGTGTACGCGGTCCAGAGACTAGTCGATATTTTCCGTGGGGCCCGTGATCGAGGGTCCTTCATTTATATCGCCGGCAATGGCGGCAGCTCTTCGACCGCCTCTCACTGGGTGAATGACCTCGGCAAGGCGACCAAACGCTCGGGCTGCCGACCGTTAAAAGTCATGTGCTTGTCCGACAACATGTCCTGGTTCTCCGCTCTGTCAAACGACGAAGGTTACGAGAGGGCGTTCTCGGGTCAGCTCGAGAATTTCGCGAGCCCGGGAGATGTGTTGACCTGCATCTCTGCGAGCGGCAACTCCCCGAACCTGGTGCGCGCGGTCGAACTGGCGCGGAGCCGGAAGCTCACCACCGTGGCCCTGCTCGGATTCGATGGCGGCGTGCTGAAGGGGCTGGTTGATGAGCCATTGTGCGTCAAGACCGAGAAGGGCAGGTACGAGCTCGTCGAGGACGTCCATTCGGCGATCTGTCACGCGGCCACGAGGTGCCTCGTTGCCGACAGACCGGGTCCAAACTAATGGCTGCCCTCGACGACAGCTCCCTCCGCGCGCGTATCGAAGGCCGAATCTATGATCGGCCGACACAAGCGGTCATCCTCGCGGGTGGACGTGGCACCCGAATGCAGCCGATCACAAATGATCGGCCCAAGCCGATGGTGCCAGTTCTGGGGCGCCCTTTTCTTGAGTACCAGATCGAGCAACTGCGCGACCAGGGTATTGAACGAGTCCTGATACTCCTGGGGTATTTGGCCGAGGTCGTACAGAACCATTTCGGCGATGGTCGTGACTGGGGTGTGCACATCGAGTACTCGGTAACGGCTCCCGACCAACTGACCAGCAGCCGAGTGGCGACTGCTCGGCACATGATCGATCCTTGCTTCCTGCTGTTGTACTGCGACAACTACTGGCCGATGCAGCTGGACCGGCTATGGGCGCGGTTCCGCGAGGCCGGGAAGCCCGGTTTAATCACCGTCTACAGCAACAAGGACGGTTACTCCCGAGGCAGCGTCCTCCTCGACCGCGACGGCCACGTGAGTGTATTCGATCGTTTGCGCACGACCCCCGGACTGCAGCAGGTCGAAATCAGCTACGCGATCATTACAGACCTCGCCCTCGCGCTGCTACCTGAGCAGGACACGCTGTTCGAGGAGGCGATCTATACGCCGCTGGCTCAACAAGGGCGGCTCACGGCTTATTCGAGCGATCACCGCTATTACAGCATCGGCTCGCTGGATCGGCTGCCGGCAACGGAAGCCTTCATGCGGCGCAAGCCGACCGTGATCCTTGATCGCGACGGCGTGCTCAACCGCAAGCCCCCGCCGGCGCAATACGTACGGAACTGGAATGAGTGGGTATGGTGCCCGGGCTCTCTCGAGGCACTGCGGCTCCTGCACGACCGGGGCTACCGCACAATTATCGCCTCGAACCAACCTGGCATTGGTCGTGGCGTCATGAACGAGGCCGACCTCGAAGCTGTACATGACCGCATGAAGCGGGAGATCGCGCAGGCGGGAGGCTGGATCGACGCAATTTATTATTGTCCGCACGATTGGGGAGACGGCTGCGAGTGTCGCAAGCCGAAACCCGGCCTCCTTTACCAGGCCCAGCGGGACTTCCACCTTGACCTCACGCGCACGCTATTTGTTGGCGACGACGAGCGCGACGCCGCGGCTGCGGCGGCGGCTGGCTGCCCCTTTCGTCGCGTGACCGATGCATGCTCGCTCCTCGACCTCACCCGACAACTGCTTGAAGGGAAAGCCCCCGCATATGCCTGACAACAAGCGGATCCTGATCACCGGCAACAACGGCTATATCGGATCGGTTATGGCGCCTTGGCTCCAGGACCAAGGCTTCGACGTGGTTGGTCTCGACACCGGATATTTCTCTGCCTGCACACTCGTCCCCGACCTCGCTGACATCCCGACAATCCGCGAGGACCTGCGAGAGGTTACCGCCAAGGAACTCGCCGGTTTCGACGCGGTGATTCATCTAGCGGCACTCAGCAACGATCCGATCGGCAACTTGAACGAAGCCTGGACGCGGGAGATCAACTCGCAGGGGACGATCCGGCTTGCAAAACTCGCGAAGCTGGCGGGCATCCCGCGCTTCATTTTTTCATCCTCTTGCATCATGTACGGGACGTCGGAAGCGGCGGTTGTTGACGAGAATGCGCCGCTCGCGCCGCGCACCGAATACGCCCGCTCCAAAGTCGAGGCGGAGATGGCGCTGCGCGCGCTCGCCGACGATCGTTTCTCTCCGACGTTTTGCCGCAACGGGACTGTCTACGGCCTCTCGCCGCGGATGCGGTTCGACACAGTCCTCAACGATTTCATGGGCAACGCCTTTACGACTGGCCGCATTGTGATCCAAAGCGACGGCACACCCTGGCGGCCAGTCGTCCATGTCCGAGACGTTGCGCGCGCGTTTCAGGCGGTGCTCGAGGCGCCACTAGAGACTGTCCACAACGAGGCCTTCAACGTCGGTGCAAACGAACTCAATCACCAGATCCGTGATCTCGGGCAGATCGCGGCGGAGACTGTTCCCGGCTGCGAACTCGCGAGCGTACCGCAGCCGGGCGCGGATCAGCGCACCTACAAAGCGGATTTTTCCAAGTTCAAGCGAACCTTCCCGGGATTCAGCTTCCGATGGACGGCGAAGGACGGAGCGAAGGAGCTTTATACCGCGTTCCAAAGAATCAGTCTGAAGCATGGCGTATTCACGGACAAGCGTTTTACGCGTCTGAGCTGGATGCGGCATCTGCTCGACAGCGGATCGATCGACGAGTCGCTCAGGTGGACTGAGGTCAGAGCCAACCTGAGCCGGGGTCGAGCCTGTGTCTCAACAGGCGAGAAGGGCGAGCGCCATGAAAAATCTATCGACGCGTGAACTCGAGCCTGCATCCGTAATCCTCGATGAGAAGCGGCACGGACCCGCTTACGCCAACTGGCATTCGACCAACATCGTCATGACGCGGACTCCGCTGCGCATCTCCTTTGCAGGAGGCGGCACGGATCTGCCAGAGTTTTACGCGGTTGAAGAAGGCGCCGTCCTGAGCGCGGCCGTTGACAAATACGTCTACGTTACTGTGAAGCGCCACAGCGACCTGTTCAACGAGCCGATCCGGCTCAACTACTCGCGAACGGAGCAGGTCAACACGATTGGAGAGATTGACAACAATATTGCCCGTGAGTGCCTCAAATTTCTCGACATCGAGCCTCCGATTTTCATCAGTACCGTTGCCGACATGCCGGCGTCGACCGGGATGGGGGGATCGAGTTCCTTCGCAGTGGGGTTGCTCCACGCGCTCCACGCCTTCCGTGGCGAGCGCGTCACCGCGGGTCAACTAGCTGAGGAGGCCTGCTATATTGAGATGGAGGTGCTTAAAGAGCCGATCGGCAAGCAGGACCAATACGCTGCCGCCTTCGGCGGCCTGAATCTGCTTCGGTTCGGGCGCGACGGCCGCGTCATGGTCGAGCCGCAGCCGGTCCGGAACGGTTCTGTTGCCCACCTGTTCAGCAACATCATGATGTTCTGGACCGGTCATCAGCGCCCGGCCGCCATGGTGCTCACCGAGCAGAGGAGCAACACGTCGCGAAACCTGGACGTTCTACGGCATATGCGCAATGACGCGTATGAGTTTCGTGCCCTCTGCTCCGGTCAGCACATCGAGCTCGAGCAGGTGGGCGAGGCTCTTCACCGCGGCTGGATGCTGAAGCGGAGTCTTGCTTCCAAGATTACCACTTCGGAGATCGACCGCCACTACGCGCGAGCCCTCGAGGCAGGTGCCGAAGGTGGCAAACTCTGCGGTGCTGGCGGTGGCGGCTTCCTCATGTTCATCGTGAAGCCGGAGAAACGTGAGCGGGTGCGTCAGGCGCTCTCGGACCTCCCCTTGGTGGCGCTTGAGTACGAGGTACACGGCTCGCGGGTGCTTTACCCGGCCGGGTGAGGCTGGTCTCGGAGGATACGATGATTTTTAAGGCCGCCGAAATCGAGGGTGCCTATACGGTAGAACTTGACAAGCGAGCGGACAGCCGCGGCTTCTTTGCCCGCGGCTGGTGCAGCCAGGAGTTCGACGATCGCGGCCTTCCCAATCGGATGGTCCAGATGAATATCTCCTCCAACCGCCGCAAGTATACGATGCGCGGCTTCCACTACCAGATCGCCCCGTATCAGGAGGACAAGCTTCTGCGCTGCGTTCGCGGCGCTGTGCACGACGTGCTGCTCGATCTGAGACCGGGCTCGCCATCCTTCATGCGTCACATAGCGGTCGAGCTTAGTGCGGAAAACTACCGCATGCTCCTCGTCCCGAAAGGCTGCGCGAACGCCTTTTTGACCCTCGCGGACGAGACGGAGGTCACGTATCTCGTATCCGAGTTCTACACGCCGGCCGCTGAGCGGGGCGTGCGCTGGAACGATCCGGCGTTTCGCATCGAGTGGCCCGCCGAGCCCGCCATCATCTCCGAAAAGGACTGCAGCTGGCCTGATTTTGTGAGCGAGCGCAGGTTCGTCGCGACTGCCGAGCAGGAGTAGACAGCCATGTTCATCGTCGACCGCGAGCTCGAGCGACTGAAACGGGCCGGCACCCCGATCAGGGTGGGAATGGTGGGCGCCGGGTTCATGGCCAAAGGCATCGCGCGTCAGATGCTGCACTATACCAAGGGCATGGAACTCGCGGCGATTTCCAACCGTCATCTTGAAGGAGCCCGTAAGGCCTACGCCGAATCCGGCGAGACCAATGTCACACATGTGCGCGGCGTGGACGAACTCGACGACTGCATCGCCCGGGGCCAGCGCGCGATCACCGACGATCCAATGCTTCTTTGCAACGCCAGTGGGATCGATGTGATTCTGGAGGTCACCGGTACGATCGAATTCGCGGCCGATGTGGTCATGCGGGCGATCGCCCGAGCCAAGCACGTCGTCATGATGAACGCCGAACTTGATGGCACCCTCGGCCCGATCCTGAAGACTTATGCCGACCGCGCCGGGGTCGTCATCACGAACACGGAAGGTGACCAACCGGGCGTTATCATGAACCTGTACCGGTGGGTGAAGGGATTGGGTATCAGGCCCGTTCTGTGCGGGAACATCAAAGGTCTGCACGACCCCTACCGCAATCCCACAACCCAGGAGGGGTTCGCCAGAAAATGGGGGATGAAGGCCCCGATGGTCACGTCTTTCGCAGACGGCACCAAGATATCTTTCGAGAACGCGATCGTTGCCAATGCAACGGGCATGCGGGTCGCCAGGCGCGGGATGCACGGTCCCGTCGTCGAGGCCGGCACCCCGATCCAGGAAGCGGTCAACTGGTACCCGATCGACGAGCTTCTCGAGGGGGCCGGTATCGTAGATTACTGTGTGGGGGCTATGCCAAATCCAGGCATATTCGTACTTGGGACAACAGACGATACGATCGAGAAGAACTACCTATCGCTCTACAAGATGGGAGCGGGTCCACTCTACTGCTTCTACTGGCCCTATCATCTTTGTCACTTTGAAGTCCCGTTCACGATCGCTCGCGCGGCGATCTTCGGAGATGCAGCAATCGCTCCTCTCGGTGCACCGCAGGTCGACGTGGTTGCGGCCGCGAAGAAAGATCTCAAGGCCGGAGAGGTCCTGGACGGGCTTGGCCAGTACATGACCTACGGCTTGTGCGAGAACGCGCAAGTCGGTCACGCCGAGCGCCTTCTTCCGATCGGCCTCGCCGAAGGCTGCCGTCTTCGGCGGAACGTCACGCGAGACCACGTGCTCGGATACCATGACGTCGAGATTCCGGTCGCCCGATTGTGCGATGCACTGCGCCGGGAGCAAGATACCCTCTTTTTCGGCAGCCCGTCATTTATACGCCCTGAGGCTACGGTAAATGCCTAAGCTCGATTAGTCGAAGCGACCTCGAAATCTGGCGAGACTGTCTGCGGCGTTGCCCGCCGGTATGGGTTGGCGCAAAGCCTGCTGTTCACTTGGCGCAGGCAGGCGCTCCAGGGTCGCTTGGGCGGCGAGGCCGCCGTCACCTCCCGCGTAGCGCACCACCGCGGTGAGCGCCTTATCGGCCATGCGGCGCGGGTCCAGAAAGCCGGGGAAATACGAGCCCTTGCGCAGCTTGGGGATGCGCAGTTCGACCGCGCCAGCGCGGGTCTCCCAGGATCCGGTCGCGGTAGCCGCTGCGCTGGCCAGACGCACGGGGTCTTCTCGCCATAGGCCGCCCGGTCTGGCCTTCGACTTCCGGCTCCATCAGGCGCTGCGCGGCAAAGCCGATCATCTCGCGCAACAGATCGGCATCAGGGGGTCTTCTCCACGAGCGTGCGTAGATTCATCATATCGTCGGTCATCGGTGGTTCCTCTGTTGCGTTGGCGCAACCCGATCCTACCGAAGAACTGCCGGTGACCCGCCCGCTCGCTACGGCGCTATTTGAGGCCCGCGTCCGGGCGGCTTTGCTCTACCGAGCTACACCACACCCTGGGACGCGACTTCATTTCGTCGCCGATGTACTCGCGCCGTTTAGTCGAGTCTTGCGCGGCGCGGACGAGCAGAGCGCTCGTACTCGTTTGCCTTCTAGAGCGATCGCCGGAAGTAATGCGCGATTTCACCGATAACGCCGCGGCGGAAGGTGAGCACGCAGATCACGAAGATCGAGCCCTGGATCACCGTCACCCACTGGCCGAAGCCCGCCAGATATTGCTGCA